>JAWOBP010000092.1:0-47321 GCA_046484285.1 Polyangia bacterium | reverse complement strand
CGAGCTTTTCGCCTTCATCTTTTTGTCCAACCACTTCCACCTGCTGTTGCGCGACACCAAGGGACAGCAGGTGGAAGTGGTTGGACAAAAAGATGAAGGCGAAAAGCTCGATCCCGTCGCCGTGCTCCTCGAGGCTCTTGGCCAGCCAGGCGCCGATCAGCTGCAGCACTCTTGGGCGGGGCAGCAGGAAGAGGCGCTCCTGCTCGCAGCGGTTCGTGACGAAGTATGCGTTGTCGGGGCTCCAGAATCTCATCGCGGTCCTCCCGGCTTGCGGCGCGCCGTCCCATTCAGCGCTGCTCACAACTGATATCGGCCGCTCGGCCCCTCGAGTTGCATTTTTTTGAAAACCCCAACGATTACAGCTTGATCCGTTTAGGGGGTAAGGCTGGCAGCCTGACCTACCTCGTCTTCAAAAAGAACGGGCAGCTCAGCCTGGAGCTCGAGTCGATGAGGTTGACGTTCGGTCGACGTCTACGGAGAGTTGGGGAGGTGCTTTATGCTTCCTGCATCAACGCTTGGGTAGAGCCGCTCAGCCCTCGTCGACCATGCCCTTCAGCCGCGCCAGCAGGGAGAGCGCCTCGAGCGGGGTGACGCGGTCCAGGTCGATCTCGGCCAGCACCCGCTCCGCCTCGGACTTGCTCGGCGCGGCGAACAGCGGGAGCTGATCCGCGGCGCTGGGCGCCTCGCGCGCCGCCTCGGGCATCCCGGCCGGCGCCGGGCGCTCCTCCTCCAGCCCGCGCAGCACCTCCCGCGCGCGCTGCACGACCACCTCGGGCAGCCCGGCCATCCCGGCCACCTGGATCCCGAACGAGTGCGAGGTCCCGCCCTCGACCAGCTTGCGCAGGAAGACCACCTCGTCGCCGTACTCCCGCGCCGCGACGTGGTAGTTGGCGGCGTGCCGCTGTGCGGCGCCCAGCTCGACCAGCTCGTGGTAGTGGGTGGCGAACATCACCTTGCAGCGCACCGTGTCGTGCAGGTACTCGCCGACCGCCCAGGCGATCGACAGCCCGTCGTAGGTGCTGGTCCCGCGCCCCACCTCGTCGAGGATCACCAGGCTCTCGGTCGTCGCCCCGCGCAAAATCTCCGCTGTCTCGTTCATCTCCACCATGAAAGTCGAGACGCCGCGGGCGATGTTGTCCGAGGCGCCCACGCGGGTGAACAGCCGATCGCAGACGCCGACCCGCGCCTGCGAAGCCGGCACGAAGGAGCCGATCTGGGCCAGCACCACGATCAGCGCGACCTGCCGCATCACCGTCGACTTGCCGGCCATGTTGGGCCCGGTGATGATCAGCATTCTCCGGTCGTCGGGGTCGAGCAGCACGTCGTTGGGCACGAACGGTGTCCGTTTCTGAATCGCTTCGACGATCGGATGGCGGCCCTCGGCGATCTCGATCACGCCCTCGTCGTCTACCTCGGGACGCACGTAGTCCAGGCGGCGGGCGGTCTCGGCCAGCGCGGTCGCGCAGTCGATCTCGGCCACCCGGCGCGCCAGGTCCTGCAGGCGCGGCACGTGCCCGGCCAGCTGGTCGAGCAGCGTGGCGAACAGCTCCTGCTCCAGCTCCTTGCGCCGCTCGTCGGCCGAGAGGACCTTGGCCTCCCATTCCTCCAGCTCGGGCGTGACGAAGCGCTCGCCGGTGGCCAGCGTCTGCTTGCGCACGTAGTCGTCCGGCACGCGCGAAAGGTTGGGGCGCGTTACCTCGATGTAGTAGCCGAAGACCTTGTTGAACGAGACCTTGAGCGATCCGATCCCGGTCCGTTCCCGCTCGCGCGCTTCGAGCGACGAGATGAAGTCCTGGGCGTGGCGCACGGTGTGGACCAGGTCGTCGAGCTGCTCGTCGAATCCCTCGCGAAAGACACCGCCCTCGCGCTGGCCGGCCGGCGGCTCGTCCACCAGCGCGCGCTCCAGCGCCGCGGCGACCTCCGCGGCGCGGTCGAGCGGATCGCCGAGCACGCTCCCGGCGTCCGGCGCCGGACAGGAGGTCAACAGGTCGTCCAGCTCGCCGACGGCCCGCAGCGAGTCGCGCAACGTCCCCAGCTCGCGGGGCGAGGCGGCGCGCGCCGCGATCCGCGAGGCGATCCGCTCCACGTCGGCGATCGCGGCCAGCCTCTCGAAGGCGTCCTCCCTGAAACGGGCGTCGCGGAAGAACAGCTCCACGCGATCCTGGCGGCGCCGGATCGCTGCCACCTCGCGCAGCGGGTAGTTGATCCAGCGGCGCAGCATGCGGCCGCCCATCGCGGTCCGCGTCCGATCGATCAGCCACAACAGCGATCCCTTGCGCTCGCCCTCAACGGTGCGCACCAGCTCCAGGTGCGACTTGGTCGCCTCGTCCAGGATCAGCGAGTCGCCGACCTCGTAGCGGGTGAAACGTGCCGCCGGTAGCCCGTTCCGCGGTCGCGTGGCGCGCACGTAAGCCGCGGCCGCGCCGGCAGCCCGGGCCAGCAGCGGATCGCTCTCCTCCAGCCGGCGGGCCTCGTCCTCGCCGATCAGCTCGCTCAGCGCGCCCAGCGCCTCGCTCGGCTCGAAGCGCTCGCCTGGAACACCGGTCACGTAGCAGCGCGGCAGCAGCTCGCCCAGCTTCCCCAGCTCCTCGAGCGCCGACTCGGGGACCAGGATCTCGCGCGGCTCGAGGCGGAACACCTCGCCGGCCAGCGCGCCGCTCCCGGCCAGCCGCGTGCCGCGAAACTCGTTGGTCGAGGCGTCGATCACCGCCAGCGCCGGCGATCCGCTCTCCGCCCCGGGCGCCACCGCGGCCAGGAAGTTGTTGCTCTTGGTCTCTAGGTTTTCCTCGTCGAGCACCACGCCGGGCGTCACCACCCGCACCACGGCGCGCTCGACCAGGCCCTTGACCTTGGAGGGATCCTCGAGCTGGTCGCAGACCGCCACCTTGAAGCCCTGCTCGATCAGACGCGAGATGTAGCCCACCGAGGAGTGGTGCGGCACCCCGCACATCGGGATCGGATCCGGGTCGTTCTTGTTGCGGCTGGTCAGCGTAAGGTCGAGCGCCTCGGCCGCGGCGACCGCGTCGTCGAAGAACAGCTCGTAGAAGTCGCCCATGCGGTAGAACAGCAGCGCCTCGGGGTAGCGCTCCTTGACCGCCAGGTACTGGCGCATCATCGGCGTGTCGGCGGGATCCCTGCTCTTGCTCTTGCCTCGCCCTCTAGCCATGGCGTGCGTTTATACCGCTTTCCGGGCTTGATCGCCACGCGCGGATGGCGCACTCTTCGCGGACCATGAGCAAGCAGAATCGACTGACAGCCGAGAACGCCGACCGCCACGATCTCTACCAGGAGTCGGTGCAGGACTGCGACGATACGATCGCGCTGATCGACCGGATCTACGAGCGACGCCACCGCCGCCCGCCGCTGACCCTGCGCGAGGACTTCTGCGGCACGGCGCTGCTGTGCTCCGAGTGGGCGCGCCGCCGGGCCGACCGCTTTGCGACCGGGATCGACATCGACGCTCCGACCCTGGCCTGGGGCCGCCGGCACAACCTGGAGCCGCTGGGCGAGGCCTCCGCCAGGGTGCGGCTGCTGGAGCGCGACGTGCGCGAGGGCACTCCCGGAGACGAGTTCGACGTGATCGCGGCGCTCAACTTCTCGTACTTCACCTTCCACCACCGCGAGACGCTGCTCGACTACTTCCGCGCGGCGCGGCGCGACCTGTCGGACGGCGGGATGCTGCTGCTCGACCTGCACGGCGGCCCGGACGCCCAGTTCCAGCTCGAGGAGGAGACCGAGTTCGACGGCTTCACCTACGTCTGGGAGCAGGAGATGTTCGACCCTATCAACAACCGTGCCACCAGCCGCATCCACTACCGCTTCCCCAGGGGCGGAGGCGAGCTGAGAGACGCCTTTGTCTACGACTGGCGGGTCTGGTCGATCCCGGAGCTACGCGACGCGCTGGCCGACGCCGGCTTCTCGGGCAGCGACGTGTGGTGGGAGGGCGAGCACGACGACGAGCCCCACCTCGCCGACTCGGCCGAGAACCTCGAGGCCTGGGTAGCCTACATCGCGGCCTGGCGGTGAACGATCGCCGAGCGAGTAATCCGCGCTGGAGGGTTTTCTAAGAGGCTCCGAGTCGCACCGGCGGGCAGCCCCGGGCGCCTTCGGGACAGGGACGAGGCGGATCGGCGCTTTCGAGGGGTCGCGAGGCGGGTGGCGTCTCGATGGGCGCGCAATTCGGGTATCAGACACCAAGAACAAACAAAGGCGGCATTCGCCGGCCGAAGCACATCCGGCCGGGCTGCTGCCTGACACTTTGTTCTTGGTGTCTGACACCTGAGCTTGGCGGCACTTTTCGAGCGTCGACGTTTCTACTTTTTTCTTCTTCTCAGGCGGTCCCACGCGACGTGGGGCGAGCCCTTCAGCAGTCTCAGCCCGACCCCCATGTGCCTGACGACGGTGTAGTGCTCCCGCACCCAGCGGCGCAGGTTCTGGCGGCCCCACTTGTAGGTCTGGATGAAGGTCGGCCGGCGCTCCTTGATCGAGTAGTCCAGGTCGTACTTGTTGTGCCCCGGCAAGCTCTTCATCCCGCGCAAGGCCACGCTTCCCGACTCGTCGGGCGGCAGCGAGGCGATCACGGGGTCGGACTTGCCCAGAAAGTCGACCGCCGGACGCCCGGTGTAGTACGGAATCGTGCCCGCCCAGGTGACCCCCACCGTGGCCTGCTCGTCGGTCACGTCCAGCAGCGCCAGCGAGACGTTGACGTTGGCGCGGTTGGTCTTGACCGTGTAGGGCGGCTTCTCGAACCAGTACTGCTCCTCGTAGCGATCCGAGGCGCGCTCCGCGCTGAGCAGTAAAGCGCCCAGGGCGATCGCCCAGGCGAAGTGAAAGGCGTTCGGCGCCAGCCGGTGGCCGGCGAAGCGTTCCAGCGCGCCGCCCTTCATCCTGCGGCGGGCCAGCAGCGCGGTCTCGGCCGAGACCAGCGCCAGCAGCAGCGGGACGAACGGAGCGTTCTGCCGCCAGTAGAGCCAGGGATCGCCTCCCACGTAGACCTGGTAGGCGATCGAGACCAGCACCAGCCCCACCACCAGCACGGCGTGGCGGCGCCAGCCTGCGACCACGGTGAACAGCGCCACCGCCAGCGGCAGAGCGATCGACTCGATGAACGGCTCGATGAAGCCCAGCCCGTTCTCGATCCGCTCCCCTAGCGTCAGGCCGACCAGCTTGAGCTGGTAGGTGTTGGGCGTCAGGCTGCCGTAGTAGCTCCAGCGGAAGATCGAGACTCCCGCCACGAACGTGACGATCAGCGCCGATTCGATCGCGAGCGCTTTCGACCAGCCCGGACGCCGCCAGACGCCGGCCAGGCGGTGGAGCATCACGCAGGCGATCGCCACCGCGGAGTCCGGACGGGTCAGAAAAGCGAGCCCCAGCAGCGCGGCCATGCCCCAGCGCGGGCTGGTCGATTCGCCTGCGCGGATCGAGCGCCAGACGCCGGCCGCTATCAGCGCGGCAAGCAGACCGGTCTCCATCCCCATCAGCGACCAGTAGTCGAGCGGGTAGTAGAGCAGGGCGCCGGCGAAGAACAGCACGGAGAGCTCCGGGCGTTCCTCCAGCTCGGTGCCCTCCAGCAGCGCCTCGCCGATCCGCATCGCGAGCCAGGCGCCCGCCAGCAGGAAGACCGCGCCCGAAATCTGGACCGCGAGCACGGCGCCGCTCTTGGACAGCAGCGCGCACCAGAGAGCCATGTAGAGCGTCATCAACGGGTTGGTGAAGCCCTCGACCCGCTCGCCGGGGTTCCAGACCAGGCCCTCTCCGTGCGCCAGGTTCCAGGCGTAGCGCATCGAGATCATCGAGTCGTCGAACAGGCAGAAGTAGCGCCGGCCGTCGCCGGCGACGAACGACGACTCGTAGATGAACCAGCCGGCCCAGGCGGCGAACCCCGCCGCAACCAGCCCGACGCCGATCCACTTCAGGAGCTTGCCGCTCAAGCGACACCCCGGTGCAGCTTGAAGCGCTTGAACGCGATCGCCGCCATCTGCAGCAGGAGCAGCCCGTGGCGAAAGCGATCGATCTTGATCTCACCATACTCGCGATTGCGGTAGCGGATCGGTATCTCGCGAATCTCGAGGTTGAGCTTGGCCGCGCCGAACAGCAGGTCGAAGTCGCCGAACGGATCGAAATCGCCGAAGAACGAGCGGCCGCGCTCGATCGCGCGGTAGTCCTCCTTGAACAGCACCTTGGTTCCGCACAGGGTGTCGGTCAGTCGCTGGTCGAGCAGCCAGCTGAAGACGCGGCCGAAGAAGTGGTTGCCCAGCATGTTCAAAAAGCGCATTGCCTGGTCCTCCATCGGGTAGACCAGGCGCGATCCGTTGATGAACTCGCCCTTGCCCTCGATCAGCGCGCGGTAGAACTTGGGCAGATCTTCGGGGCGGACAGTGATGTCGGCGTCGAGGATCATCAGCACGTCCCCGCGCGCGGCGTCGAAACCGGCCCGCACCGCGTCGCCCTTGCCCGTTCCGGGCTGGACCAGCACGCGCACGTCGTCCAGCTCGGGGTTGAGGCGCTCGCGCTGGGAGATGCAGCGCTCGATTTCGTCTACCGTGCCGTCGCCGGAGTGGCCGTCGACGAAGATCAGCTCGGTTCCGAGCCCCATCCGCGGCACGGTGCGCACCAACTCCTCGATGTTGCCGCGCTCGTCCTTGCAGGCCACGATCACCGAGACCCGGCGCTCGCCGCGTTCCCGGTGGCGCTGCGAGCGACCCACGACCCACTCGTTGACCGACAGCCGCGAGAGACCCGGCAGCGTGCCCAGCGTGTCGTTGACCAGCTCCGAGAGCAGCGGAACGCGCAGCGGCAGCAGCATGTCGCGGCCGCTCTTGATCGGAACCAGGTCGGCCAGCTCCAGCAGGTTCTCCAGGTCGTGCAGCTCGAGCCAGTTCTGCTCGCGCTGCCTGGGCTTGACGCCGATCCGCTCGGCCAGCTTGACCAGCGGGCTCCACAGGTAGCTGAAGTGGGTGATCAGGATCCGGGTGCGCTGGTGGCACAGCGCCGGAAGTCTGTCCAGCACGCGCTGGATGTCGACCAGGTCTCCGACCACGTTGCTCAGCACGATGTAGTCGAACGGCGCTTCCTCTTCGATGTCCTCGGCGTCGAGATCGCGGAACTCCAGCTCGGGATGCAGCTCGCGCGCGAGGCGGAGCATCTCGGCGCTGGAGTCGATCCCGACTCCGCGCGACGGCTCGAGCGCGGCCAGCAGGTCGCCCACGCCGCATCCGATCTCCAGCACCGCGGCGCCGGGCGGCACGTTGAAGCGGGCCAGGCGCTCCAGTCGCTGGTAGTAGTAGCGCTTCAGCGGACCGGGGCGGGCGTGCTGCGCGGCCACCTCGTCGAAGAAGCGCCGGCGTCGTTCGGCGAGGCGCCGGTCCCTTTCGGGCGCGGGGAGCTTCATCTCCACCTCCGTGACCGCGCCGGCGATCCGCCGGCGCGCAGGACGAGTATCCACGATCGGGCCGGACGTCTCAAATCCCTTTCTGTCCGTCACCTGTTGGTCGTCTTCTTGCCGCGCCGCTGCTCGGGAAAGGACACCAACATTTCGTCGTGACGTCGACTGTCGGCTCGGTCGTCGTTCGCGAAGGCTATTTTTTGTCGGAGGCGTCGAGCTCGGGTCTGCGAGCCTGCTCGAGGGCGATCTCGTTCACCGAGGTGAACGCGCGGTTGAGGGAGGCTCCCTCGATCGCCTTCTTGGCCACCTCGTTGACCTGATCGCCGGCGGCGGCGAGATCCCGACCGAGCTTTTCTATTTTTTGATCGCGTTCGGCCACGAGCTGTTCGAGGTGAGCGATCCGCTGCTCGAGGTTCTTTTTCTCCCAGGAGTGCTCGACCTCCACGATCCTGGCGTCGTGGGCGGCCTTGTCGCGAAGCTCCGCAGCCGTCCGGGAACGTGCGCGCTCGACCTCCCGCTCCAGTCGTTCGGGGAATCCCGCGACCTCCGATTCGAGCTGGTCCAGTCGTTTCTCCCTGTCCGCCACCGCGCTCTCACGGGCCGTGAGATCACGCTCGGCTGCTTCTCGACGTTCTGCGAGCTCTTTTTCGAGCGTCTTCTTCCGCTCCTCGTACTCATCCTCCTCCAGCTTGCGGGCCCGGTCGCGGGCGTACACGTACTCGGCCTCTTCCCGCTCGCGCGTCCTCACTGTCTCGGTTTCGCGCTCCTCCTTCTCCCGTTTGACCCGCGCTTTCTCCTCCAGCCACTTGGCGCGCTGCTCTTCGATGGCGGCGGTGAGATTGGCCCGTTGCTCCTCGATTTGGGCCTCGCCTTCTTTCTTGCGGTTTTCCAGCTCGAAGTTCAGCTCGGCGAGCAGCGCCTCGAAGTCGCTTTCCGCCCGTGACCTGCGCTCTTCGAAAGCCTCGACCAGCTTCTGCAGCGCGTCGGCCGCCGCCTCTATGTCGTACAGCTCCTTGAGGCGCTTTTCCTGGGTCGCCACCGAGCGCCGCAGCGTTTCGAGCTTCTCTGCCTCACCGGCCATCTGGTCGGTCAGATCATTGAGCGTGGTGCCAATTTGACCGCGCAGCTTGCTGAGGTTGTCGATCACGGACGAGACGGTAGCATCGTCCGCCAGCTCGGTGGCCTGATCCTCCAGGCGTCGTTCCAGCTCGGTGAGCTGCTTGCGGGATTCTTCGTTCTGCTCGACAGCCTCCCGATATGCATCGAGCAGCTTCTTGTAGCGGTCGATTATCTCCTGCTTCTTGGCGTTGGGTTTCAGGCGAAACTCTTTTGCCTCGGCCTTGTTCATAGCTGAACTCCTCCCTTTGCGACCGGCGATATCACCGAAGTGACACGGTTTGTAGAAGCGATGATGCACGACAATCGCTCGGATGATAACCCCGCAATTGCGGACGACATCGACCGGTGACCTAATTACCGACCCATGCCTGCCCATTTCGAAAAAATCTTGTCTTGAGTTCGAGTTACTATAAAATTTCGTGAAAAAGAGGAGTTGTGAGTTGCCAAAGATGGACGACAGTCCGCGCGAGCCCAGAGAAAGTCCGACGAGCATCGACACCATCGTGCTCAAGGGGTTCAAATCAATTCGAGATCGGACCGAGATCGAGTTGCGCCCGTTGACGGTGCTCGCGGGCGCCAACAGCTCGGGCAAGTCCTCGGCCGTGCAGCCCCTGCTGCTGCTGAAGCAAACGCTAGAGGCGGGGTACGATCCGGGTCCGCTGCTCCTCAATGGGCCCAACGTCAAGCTGACCGACTTCGAGCAACAGGTGCTGTGGCGCGGCAGGAAAGCGGAAGACAGGGCCGCGTCGTGCACCATCGGTTTGCGTCGCCGGTCGCGGCCGCTCGAGATCCGGATGGTCTATGGGAAGGACGAGGAAGGGGCGCTCCGGATCGAGAGGATGGAGTACGACGAAAAGGGCAAGACTGTTGCTCTGCGGGAGGGAGTGGAGCATGATGGGGGGGAGATATTCACCAGGAAACCCGCTGGGGAAAAAGCCCATGTGCCGCTGCGGCCGGTGGTGAAGAGGAACCGCTGTTTCCTCGGGTACTCGTTCCTCATGGATCCGGAGGCTGGCGAGGGGCGCTCGACCCTCAGCGCCTGGGTGAGCCCCTCGGACGTATTCAGCCCGGCGCTCGTGCGGATGATGCACCTGCCAGGGCTGCGTGGCAGCCCGGAGAGGGTTTATCCGTTCGAGCCGGGCGGACCCGCTTTTCAGGGTAGCTTCACCCGCTATGTCGCTGGCACGCTGGCCAAGTGGCAGGACGACAAGGACGAGAGGCTCAAGGCCATCGGTCGAGACATGGAGTCGTTGGGGCTCACCTGGAAGGTCGCGGCGCGTCGGCTCACCGACACGGAGGCGGAACTGCGCGTGGGTCGCTTGCCAAGTCCGCAGCGCGGTGGGGCCAGGGATCTGGTCAGCATCGCCGACGTGGGAGTCGGTGTCTCACAGGTATTGCCTGTCATCGTTGCGCTCAGAGCTGCCGATCCCGGCCAAATCGTCTACATCGAGCAGCCGGAGATTCACCTCCACCCGCGGGCGCAGGTCTCGCTGGCACGGCTGTTGCTTGACGCGGCGCGCCGTGGAGTCTCCGTAGTCGTCGAGACACACAGCCGCCTGCTACTGCTCGGCGTCCAGGAGCGGATCGCTGCTTCCGACGAGAGCTATTCTCCAGATCTCGTGGCGCTACACTGGTTCGCTCGCGATGACGGGGGGGCGACCTCGATCACCACCGCTGAACTCGACGAAAACGGAGCCTACGGCGGCTGGCCCGAGGACTTCGCAGAGGTGGCGCTCGATATAGAGGAAAGTTATATCGATGCCACGATGGATCGAGGCGGCTGATGAGCCGCCGGTTCAATCGCGCGATTGTCGTTGATACTTCGGTGGTACGGGCGGCGGGGCCGAGTGAAGAATCCCGACCGCCCGGCGGTCGGTGTCACAAGTGTTTACGCCTGATGCTCGATAGAAGAATAGGCGTCGTCATGACCTCTGACGTTTGGAAAGAGTGGAGCAAGGTGGATTCGCAAACCGGCCGTCGGCACATGTCGAGCTACGCATCCAAGTGGCTGACCGCCATGACAGCGCGCAAGCTCAGGCTCGACGTCCAGCCCCCACCGACGAGCGAACGGCTGCTCGCCGCCATTCGGGAAGACCTCGAAACCGAGAAGAAGCGAACCGCGGTCTCAAAAGATGTATTGGTCGTCGACGCGGCCCTCGCGTCGGATTGCCGCGTCCTGTCTTTGGACGACAAGGTGCGGC
Organism: Polyangia bacterium; assembly: GCA_046484285.1. GTDB lineage: Bacteria > Myxococcota_A > Polyangia > JAAYKL01 > JAAYKL01 > CAZHCG01. Next base: position 36,617 of record JAWOBP010000092.1, on the reverse strand, counting down.
TCGCGCTGCGCGATCTCTGCTCCAGCTTCGGCGGCATCGCGAAGATACACTGGTTGAGCCCCACCCAGAAGGAGTGCATACCCTGGCTCGAAAACGAAGCGCCTGACAATCCAGTATTGATGCTGTGCGCGGGGATCGTAGATTAGTCAAAGAGCGGGTCGCACGCGTTTGCAGACGCAGGCCACGAGATGCCGATAACAATGAATATTTGTTATTACGATTTTATTCTGACAACCACTGGACTGACACGTCAGTCTAGTGGTATGGATCTCGGCCGAAGGCGAAGAGCACGATCGCCGCGGGGGTGGATTTGCCACTCGATAAAGAGGCCGGGCCCGCGGCGGAGAGGTGGATCGGAGATTCGATCATGAGCATCAGGTCAATCGGTATCGACGTGGGCGCGGAGACGATCAAGATCGTGGAGGTGGTCGAGCAGCCGGGCGGGGAGCTGCGCTGGGTGGGGCGCTCGATCCGCGAGCACGACAAGGAGCCGGGCGAGACCCTGCTGGAGATGCTGCGCAGCGAGGTCGACTGGAATCGCGTCGACCGCGCGGCGGTGACCGGGCGTCTCAGCCGACAGCTGCGGCTGCCGCGCGTGCCGGTCAAGCGCGCCCAGGTCACTGCCGAGCGGCAGCTGTTCGGCGACGGTCCGGCCACGGTGGTCTCGATCGGCAGCCACGGCTTCTCGGTGCTGGAGATACGCTCTTCCAACATCGAGATGTTTCGCGAGAACTCGCGTTGCTCGCAGGGCACGGGCAACTTCCTGCGCCAGCTGGTGGAGCGCTTCGACCTGGACATCGAGCAGGCCAGCGAGATGTGCGCCGAGGTCGAGGATCCGGCGCCGCTCTCGGGGCGCTGCCCGGTGATCCTCAAGACCGATATGACCCACCTGGCGAACAAGGGGGAGCCTCGCGAGCGGATCCTGGCCGGTCTCTACGACGCGGTCTCCGAGAACGTCCAGGTGCTGATCAAGCCGCGGATCAGCCCGCGCGACATCGTGCTGATCGGCGGCGTGACCCGCGCCGAGCGGATTCGCGACAACTTCGCGCGCTTCGCCGAGCGGCGGGGGATGCGGATGCTGGAGACCGAAGGCGATGATCCGCTGTTCTTCGAGGCATTGGGCTGCGCGCTGATCGCGGCCCGCGGAGAAGTAGAGTGCGAGATGCCCGCCCTGGAAAGGCTGATCGGGCCGCCCGAGGAGCACGACCTGGAGCGCCTGCCCGCGCTGGGCGAGTTCCGGGACCGCGTCCGTCGCTTGCAGGCTCCTCCCGCGGCCGAGGCGAAGCCGGACGCGTCGTTGCTGCTCGGTTTCGACATCGGCTCGACCGGGTCGAAGATCGTGGCGCTGGACGCCGACAGCGGCGAGCCGCTCTGGGACGGCTACGTCGACACGAGCGGGGCGCCGGTGGCCGCCTCGCAGAAGCTGATGCGCCAGTTCGTCGAGAGCCCGGTGGGCGATCGTCCGCTGCGCGCGGTGGGCACGACCGGCAGCGGGCGCGAGATCGTCGGCTCGCTGATGTCGACCTGCTACGGACCGGAGCGGGTCTTCGTGATCAACGAGATCGCGGCCCACGCCGAGGGCGCGCTGCGCTACGACGAGCGCGTCGACACGATTTTCGAAATCGGCGGGCAGGACGCCAAGTACATCCGGCTCTCGCGCGGAAGGGTGATCGACGCCGCGATGAACGAGGCCTGCAGCGCCGGGACCGGCTCTTTCATCGAGGAGCAGGGCAGCAAGTTCCAGGGCGTGCGCGACGTGGTGCAGCTCGGCCAGGAGGCGCTCGAGGCGCGCAGCGGCATCTCGCTGGGGCAGCACTGCAGCGTGTTCATGGCCGAGGTGATCGACGCCGCGGTCGCGGCCGGAGAGCCGCAGCGCGCGATCATCGCCGGGATCTACGACTCGATCATCCAGAACTACCTCAACCGGGTCAAGGGCAGCCGCTCGGTGGGAGACGTCATCTTCTGCCAGGGCATGCCGTTCTCCTCGGACGCGCTGGCCGCCGCCGTGGCGCGGCAGACCGGCTCGGAGGTGATCGTTCCCCCCAACCCGGGCACGGTGGGAGCGCTCGGGATTTCGCTGTTGGCGCGCAAGGAGCTTCAGCTCGAGGATCGCACCACGCTCGATCCGCAGCGTTTTCTCGACGCCGAGGTATTGAAGAAGGACGTTTTCGTCTGCAAGTCGAACAAGGGCTGCGGCGGAGCCGGCAACCGTTGCCGCATCGATCGGATTCGAACCGTGGTCGACGGCGTCAAGCAGACCTTCACCTGGGGCGGCGCCTGTTCGATGTACGACAAGGGCACCGGCAAGCGCAAGCTGCCCGACCGATCTCCGGATCCGTTCCGCGAGCGCGAGCAGCTGGTGGAGGATCTACGCGAGCGGCTCGGGGAGCGCCGCGGGCGGCCCACGGTCGCGATCACCGACGAGTTCGTGCTCAAGAGCCTCTTTCCGTTCTTCGCCACCTTCGTCCGCGAGCTGGGCTTCGATCCGCTCTTCTACTCGGGCGCGGATCAGGCGGTGCTCAAGCGGGGGATCGAGGACGCCAACGTGGCCTTCTGCGCCCCGATGCAGCAGTACCACGGCCTGGTGGGGCGGATGGCGGACGACGAGCCCGACTACCTGCTGCTGCCGATGGTGCGCGGAATTCCCCGGGTCGAGGACGAGCCGTGGGCCAAGCTGTGCCCGATCGTGCAGGGCAGCGCCGACATGCTGAGGCTCGACCTGGGCGAGGATCTTCAAGGCGAGATCCTCTCGCCGGTGATCGATATCGGAAAGAAGAACTACGATTCCGATCTGTTCCGCAGCGGCTGTGAGGAGATGGCCGGCCGGTTGGGCGTCGGATCGAACGAGTGGTCGCGAGCCTACGAAGAGGCTTGTCGCGCGCAGCGCGTTTTCGACGAGGCCTGCCTGGACCTCGGCCGCCGGACGCTAGATTTCTGCGAGCAAAGCGGCGTCACGCCGGTGGTGGTGCTGGGCCGCGCCTACACGATCCACAACGACGTGCTCAACTCCAACGTTCCCACGATTTTGCGCGAGCAGGGCGTGATACCGATCCCGGTCGACTGCTACCCGACCGATCCCGACACGCCCGTCTTTCATCGCATGTACTGGGGCTACGGCCAGCGCAACCTGCGCGCCGCCCACCAGATCAGGCGGACGCCCGGAGTCTACAGCGTCTTTTGCTCCAACTACTCCTGCGGTCCGGACAGCTTCAACATCCACTTTTTCGCCTACATCATGGAGGGTAAGCCGTTCGCGATCATCGAGACCGACGGACACGCGGGAGACGCCGGCACCAAGACGCGGATCGAGGCGTTTCTCTACTGCGTGCACGAGGACCTCAAGCTGGAGGGCCGCGGCAACGGCCGCGGCAAGTGCTTCGGCGATCTGTCCGATCGCCGGGAGGGCACCGAGGAGGTCCACCAGCACGACTCGCTGGTGCTGATCCCCAGGATGGGCGCCGGCGCCGAGGTCCTCGCCGCCTGCCTGCGGGGAGTCGGGATGCGCTCCGAGTGCCTGCCGATGCCGGACCGGGAGGCGCTGGCGCTCGGCCGCAGGCATACCTCGGGCAAGGAGTGCGTGCCGATGACGGTCACGCTCGGCAGCCTGCTGCAGCGACTCAGACGCGAGAGCGACCCCGACGAGAGGTTCACCTTCTTCATGCCCACGGCCAACGGGCCGTGCCGCTTCGGCGCCTACTCCACCTTGCACCGGATGGTGCTCGAGCGGTTGGGATACGGCGATCGGGTCACGATCTGGTCGCCGGTCGACGAGGACTACTTCGAGTCGGTGCCCGACGGCTTCGCCGCGCTGGTCTACGCCGGGCTGTGCGGGTCGGACTCGCTGCTGGCCGGTCTCTACGACAGCCGTCCGACCGAGATCGAGCCCGGCGCCGCCGAGGAGGTCTGGCGCTATTACCATGGCGAGCTGATCGAGCTGGTGCAGCGCGCGGGTCGCGGTCCGTTGACCAACGCGGCGGCGTTGCCCCAGATCATGAGCGGGCGCCTGTTCGGCGTCGCCGATCTGCTGCGCCGCGCCGCGCGGGCGTTCGCCGCCGTGCGTCACGAGCGCGAGATGCCGACCGTGCTGGTGGTCGGCGAGATCTACGTGCGCTGCGATCCGTTCTCCAACAGCTTCGTGATTCGCAAGCTGGAGCAGCGAGGGGTCCGCTGCCGCTTCGCTCCGTTCAGCGAGTGGGTCGAGTACGTCGACTTCCAGGACACGGTCAAGCAGAGCGTCCCCGAATACGTGACCGCCTTCGCCCAGGCGACGGTTCAGCACCAGACCTACCGCGCGATGGCCGACATCCTCGGCTGGGGGCGCCGCACCACGGTGCAGGACTCGATCAAGGCGGCCGAGCCCTACGTGCGCCAGGAGCTTTCGGGCGAGGCCATTTTGACCGTGGGCAGCCCGGTCCACGAGTGGCGCGAGGGACACATCGACGGGGTCGTCAGCGTCGGGCCGCTGGAGTGCATGCCCAACAAGATATCCGAGTCGCAGTTCTTCCACGTCGCGGAGCGCGAAGGGCTGCTCTCGCTGACGCTGCACCTCAACGGCGACCCGCTCGATCCGGAGCAGCTCGACAACTTCGCCTTCGAGGTCCGCACCCGCCACCAGCAGCGCCGCGCCGGCCAGAGCGTGCCGCCGCCCCCGCTGCGCCCGCGGCCTCCGCTCTGGCTCCCGCAGACCAGGCACAACCCCCGCGAGATCTGATAGAGCGAGTCGCGTCTATTCTGGTCTCTGCCCGGCGGGTCCGCCGTGACAGTCGAAGCGTTATTGCGAGCCTTCGTCCGGGGGAAGCAGGCTGGCGGCGTGCATCAAAAAGGCGATGTGGTCGGTCGTGTCGTCGATGCGCTTGGCGACCGGTTTGCCCTTGCCGTGCCCGGCGCGGGTTTCGACGTGCAGCAGGATCGGCGCCTCGCCGGCTTGAGCCGCCTGGAGGCGGGCGGCCATCTTGCGCGCGTGCAGAGGCGCCACGCGCGAGTCGGATTCGGCCGTGGTCAGCAGCGTCGCCGGATAGCTCACGCCCTCGCGGACGTTGTGGTACGGCGAGTAGGCGCGCAGGTACTCGAACTGCTCGGGATCGTCAGCCGAGCCGTACTCCGGAACCCACAGCTTGGCGATCAGAAAGCGGTGGTAGCGCAGCATGTCGAGCAGCGGCACCGCGCAGACCACGCCCGCGAACAGCTCGGGCCGCTGGACGATCGCCGCCCCGACCAGCAGGCCGCCGTTGGAGCCGCCGCGCACCGTCAGCAGCTCGGGCGAGGTCACGCCGCTCGAGATCAGGTGCTCGGCCGCGGCGTGGAAGTCGTCGAAGACGTTCTGCTTGTTCTCCAGCATGCCCGCGCGGTGCCACTCCTCTCCGTATTCGCCGCCGCCGCGCAGATTGGGCATCGCGAACACGCCGCCGGCCTCGATGAACGGCAGGTAGCGCCCCAGGAAGTACGGTGCGAGCGAAATGTTGAAGCCACCGTAGGCGTACATCAGGGCGGGACGCGGCTCAGCGGGCTCTTCGCCGGCGAGGCGCGCCACGAACATCGGCACTCGCGTGCCGTCTTTGGATTCGTAGAAAACCTGCTCGACGGTGTAGTCGTCGGGATCGATCGGCACCTCGACGCGCGACAGTAGCTGGGAGTCGTCCGCCGCTGTTCTGCGGCGGTAGATGTCGCCGGCGTGGAAGAACGAGGTGAAGCCGTAGAAGAACTCGTCGTCGTCGTGCTCGCCAGAGAGACCGAAGGCACGGCCCAACGCCGGCAGCTCGACCTCGTCGAGGCGCCGGCCAGCGCGGTCGTGCAGGTAGAGACGGTGGGCGGCGTGGTGCATCTCCTCGATCACGAGCCGATCGGCGATCACCAGCACGCCGTCGATGATGTCCTCGCCCTCCGCTACCAGCTCCTTCCAGGCGTCTCGCTGCGGAGCGTCGTAGCGGATCTCGATCACGCGGTAGCGCGGGGCCCGGTAGTTGGTCAGCACGATCATGCGATCGTCGAGCAGCTCGGGGTGGAAGGTCGCGTCCAGCCCGACCGCAACCTCGACGAACCCGCCTTCGGCATCCTCGGCCGCGCGGTGATAGAGGTCGGTCTCGGTGCCGCCGGCCCCGCGGTGGACCTGGATCACCAGCTGACGCCCGTCGGGCGAGATGTCCGGCACGTGAATCGCCTCGTCTCCGCTGCCGGTGCCGAACACCAGCGGATCATCGCGCCAGCGCGTACCGATCTCGTGGAAGAACACGCGGTTAAACCAGCTCTGCTCGGAGTCGGGCGCCGGGCGGCGCGTGTAGTAGAAGCCGGAGTTATCCGGCAGCCACGCCACCGTCGAGGAGCGCGTGTTCGGGATCTCGTCGTCGAGGATCTCTCCGTCGCCCGTCCTCACCAGGTAGAGGGTCGAGCGCTCCGAGCCCGACGAGGAGAGGCCGTAGGCCAGCAGCTCGCCGTCACGGGAGGGGTACCACCAGTCGAGCGCCACGGTGTCGTCGCCGTCGCCCAGGGCCGCGGGGTCCACCAGCGTGCGCTGCTCGGCCGGGAACCCCTCGGAGACGTACAGCACCGGTTGGTCCTGATCGGCGGCGCGCTTGAGCTGGAAATAGTGCTCGCCCCGGTGGCGGGGCGGGCGTTGCTCGTCGATGCGGTAGACCTCGGCCAACCGCTCGCGCACCAGCTCGCGGCCGGGGATGCCGTCGAGAAACTCCCTGGCCAAATCTGTCTGCTCGCGCTGCCAGTCGCGAACCTCCTCGCTGTCGTCGTTCTCCAGCCAGCGGTAGGGGTCGACGATCTCCATGCCGTGGATCGTGTCGACGACCTCTTCCATTCTCGCCGGCGGGTAGGACCAGGAGTCGGAGGTCTGCTCGGCGGCCGGAGCGGTCGGAGCCTCCGAGGCCGGCGCCGCGCCGCAGCCCCAAGCGAGCAGAGCCGCCAGCAAAGGGAGCCTGTTCTTTTTCGCAAGCATTGCTGCCTCCTTGAAAGGTGAAGAAAAACATCTAACGTATTTCGCCGGTCGCCGCCATCCGTCAGCTCGCGGAAGGAGAGCTTCGATGGGAACGACGCGCGCAGCGCTGGCCGACTTCAGGGAGCACGAGCGGCTCGTCTACCCGCCGGGGCATCCGTTTCGGCCGGAGCGCGCCGGCGCCTTGGTCGAGCTTCTCGAGCGTGAGGGGCTGCTCGACGATTCCGAGCTGGAGCTGGTGCGTCCCGAGCCGGCCCGGCGCGAGGCGATCTGCCGTTTCCACCGGCCGGACTACGTCGAGGCGCTGGAGCGGGCCGACGCCGGCGCGATGACCTTGACCATGCCGCGCTATCGCCTGGGCAACAGCGACTGCCCGGTCTTTCCCGGTGTCTGGACGCTGGCGCGGCTGGCGGCCGGAACCACGCTGAAGCTGGGAGGGATGCTGGCCGAGGGCGGCGCCGAACTGGCGTTCAACCCGCTGGGCGGCTTTCACCACGCCGGGCCGGCGACCGCCGGCGGCTTCTGCTACGTCAACGACGCGGTGCTCGTCTGCCGCGAGCTGGCGGACCGCGGTCTGCGCGTCGCCTGTCTGGACTTGGACGCCCACCACGGCAACGGCACGGAGGAGGCGTTCGCCGCCGATCCGCGGGTGCTGACCGTCTCGCTGCACCAGGACGGGCGTACGATCTACCCGGGCGGCGGGGAGGCGACCTCGATCGGATCGGGCCGGGGTCTGGGTTTCGACATCAACCTGCCGCTGCCGCCGGGCGCCGGCGATCGCGTCTTTTGGCGCGCGGTGAGCGAGGTGGCGCTGCCCGCGCTGGAGGCGTTCGGCCCGGGGCTGGTCGTGCTCGAGATCGGAATGGACGTGCTCGCCGCCGATCCGCTGACCGATCTGCGGATCAGCGATCGCGCCGTGGCCGCCGCGGCCGCGCGGGTCCGACGCCTCGGGGCGCCGGTGCTGGCGCTGGGAGGAGGCGGCTACGCGCCGCAGGAGGCGGTGCGCGGCTGGGCGCGGGTCTGGCGCGCGCTGCGATCCGCAAAGGCCGATCCGGACGGGGAGGACCGACCCGAGGACGGCCGGGATGCCGACGAGCAGGTCGAACGCGCGATCGTTTTCCATCGGGAGCAAACCCTGCCGCGGCTGGAGTGGCGAAGTCCCTCTCCGTGTAGTAACCTGCGAAGCTGAAAGAAGGATTTGTTAGAGTTGTGCTTTGCTCGAGGAAGCAAACGTGAAGACTCGGCGCGACCCGGAAGAAAAATGGGTTGGAGATACGAACCTGACGAGAATCCGAAGCGTCGTCACCACTGGGCGAAGCCGTTCCCTGGCTTCGTGAAGCTTCCCAATGGTGAGCGAGTAGGCAAGTGTCCTTGTGATGTGAGCCTGGATCTCGCCGAGAAGCTAGTCAACGAAGAAGGAATCGAGTACAGGCCTTCCCGTTGGCCGTATGAGTATCCCAAGAGAATATACGTGGTGCACGAAGGGCATCTTTACCGAGCCACACCTACGAATCCCGGGAAGTTCTATCACGCCTTTCCAGAGGACCCGACCAGGCCTGATCGCCTGCCCGGCGCGGTTCGAAGGAAGCTCCGCCGACTGGCAGAAGAGAACGATTGGGGCAAGGATATCAGGAAATGGTTGTGAGCCGTAACGAAAGCATTTTCGATTTCGGTGAGGAAGACGGCCTGCGCTTCGTCGGGCGATGGCATGGTGAAAAATGTGGCAATGCGGTTCGTCGTACTCGTGGGGAGCTGTCCGTGTTTCTCGGAGGTACTCCGATATGGGGAGGTAGCGATTCCAACGAGGGTATCGACTGGGCTTGGATCGAGCTTCTCGAGTGGTTGTCTGTATCTTGGCAGTATCTTGTGGTCGAGGAGAGCTATCCTTATCCTCTGAATCCAAGGACACCATCGGCGCTCGAAGTCGAACTTGAGAGGAAGGGAGATGATTCCGACGAGGGAACTTTCAATCAGCTTTCCGATGCAGTTGATGTTTTTTTGGAAACCCATGATATGGCCATGGCCACTGGTGGCCTGACTCTTCCTTCGTTACGTATTCTCCGTCAGGGCCACGATTGTGTAGTTTCGTCGAGTTTCAAAACCGTTGTTCTGCGAGCGGATACCGTTTTCGAGACTCTGGAGCGGATAGGTGAGGCTCTGGCAGATCGTCTCACTGGGGCGAGGGACGAGAGGAGCACTCTGACGCTCGAGTCGTGGGATTCCCGCGGACGCACTACGAAGGGCAAGCTGATCGCCGCCTATGTCGGATGGCCAGAAGAAGAGTTGAAACCGCTATTGGGCGAGAATCCTGAGCTAGAATCAAGAATAGAAGAATTTGAGCCCGACGAGATTCTCGCCGCTGCACGGATGGCGGGTCCCGTGCTGGATGCGGAAGAGGTCGCGGCTTGGAGTCGACAGATATCGACAATACCAAAGCATCCTGCACTCAATCTCGATCGCCTCACCGAAAATGTTTCCGCAACACTGGCCGGAATCGCCGGCCGTCCTGCATGGGAACAAGGGTACCGTCTGGCACGCAGCACAAGACCTCTTCTGCCAGAAGGGTCCGAGCTGGACCCGATCGACATACAGAAGTGCGTGGAGAATCTAGGCGTAGAGGTTGCCGAGCTAGAACAGGACGCGCCTCTGGATCTGGATGCCATCGCGGTCTGGGGGCCTAGACACGGACCCGCCATCCTGATCAACCGTCGAGGTGTGCACACCTCCAATAAAGGGGGGCTTCGCGCCACCGTCGGACACGAGCTCTGTCACCTGATTGTGGATCGCGGTCGCAGTCTTCCTCTAGCGGATGTCGCAGGTGGCAGGGGTCCCGTTTTTTTGGAGAGGCGCGCGAATGCTTTTTCAGCAGAAATCTTGCTACCTCAAGAAGTGATACGACGGCAGCACTCGCGAGGAGAGCTGAGCACAGCCGACGAGGTATTGAGGCTGTTCAAAAAATATGGGGTCAGCAAGCAACTCGGTGCGTTGCAAGTCATCAATACCAAGATTTCCCTTGAACGGGGGGTAGAACTAAAATTGAAAGACTGGTCAAGATAATCAAATCGAGACGAGCAACGCTACTCCCAGACAGTTCCACCGGCTACGATCAGAAGATTTGTGACACCAATCGTGGCCCGGGCGCGACACCCGTGTCATGGCTCGCGGCCGGCTACCGCGGATCTCTGCCGAAAAGCCCAGTGATTGTCGGGGCGAGTCTGCAACGCAAACGATGGCCCGATGCTTGCATCTTCTATTCTGCTGAAAGGAGCGTCGAGGTCATGATAGTCGTGCCGATATACCTGATGATCGCCGGCGCGGTATTCGCCATGCTGGTCGGGGTCGGCTCGCTCGGTCGCGGAGAGCAGGGGGAAGAGACGAGCGGCGACCTGTTGCCCTACCTGGTGCTGGGTCTGGCCTGGCCCGTGGCGCTGGTCGCGGCGGCGCACGGCTGGCTTGCCGATCGCCGGAGCTGAGCCGGTTCGGTTTCTCCCGCCGTCGCCTCTCAGGGCGCGATGAACCACACGTGGGTGCCGTCGACCAGCTGGTCTTCGTTGTACGAGTACTGGAGGCCCGTGGTGCTGTCGCCCTGAATCGCGCAGGTGGCCGACGCTCCGTGGTCCTGATCTGCGTCCGAGGCGGTGGTGTCCGCGTAGCAGAAGTGGACGTTGCCGGTGGCGCCGTCGAGCACGGCGCGAATGTCGTACGTTTGCGAGGAGCCGAACGGCGGTGCCAGCCACTGCACCACCAGCGTCTCGCCGATCGTCTGGACGAACACCCCGCCGGCCTGCGAGGGATCGAGGTCGTCCCAGTAGGCAGCGATCAACGCTCCGTCGTAGTAGCCGGCGGGCAGCGGCTGGTTGGCTCCGGTGACGATCTCGTCGTCGAACGATAACAGCCCGTTGGACGAGACGTAGACCGAGTCGCGGGCCACGCCGTACAGCTCGAAGGCGAAGGCCAGCTCGAGCTGAGAGGCGTCGTCGTCCCCCAGGCCGAGGTCGGTCCCGCTGGCCGAGATGTCGGGGCAGGCGTTGACCGCCTCGTCGACCGCGCCGAGGTAGCCGAATCCGTCCAGGCCGAAGGTCGTGGGCGGAATCTGGGACACATCGAACGCCAGATCGATCGGGCCGCCGCCCGGCTCCAGGCCCTCGACCGCGACCAGGACATCGACCGCGCTCAGCTCGCCGTTGTGCCAGGTGACAAACTCGTTTCCCGAAGCGACGCAGGCGCCCGCGGCGCAGTCCTCGATCACGTGGATCGCGGCGGCGGTGGCGCTGCTCTCCTCCACGCTCAACCAGCTGCTGGCCGGAACGCTCAGCTCGAACCACAGCTCGCGCCCGTCCGCGGCGGAGCAGCCCTGCCAGCTCGAAGCGGAGAAACCGTTGGAAAAGGCGGACAGGTCCCCGTCCCATTCGAGGGGATAGCTCTCGCCACCGAGGTCGATCGGATAGCCGCAGTAGTCGCCCTGTGACGGCGAGCGCACATCCAGCTCCAGCGAGAGGGTGGCGGCGGCGTCGCCGGACGAGACCGCGCGGGCCGCGGCGAAGACCGGCACCGACGAGCCGCTCTGGTTGATCCAGTTGACCCGCTCCGGCTCGTCGGCCGAGGCCAGGCAATCGACGGGCGGGCAGCCGTCCGCCAGGTAGAGCGCGACGTCGGTGGTGCCGATCTCCGAGAAAAAGACGCCCCGGCCGTCCGGCACTTCGACCCGGTACCAGACGTCGGAGCCCTCGGCCGGCGTGCAGACGCTGGACGGCCACGCCGAGTGCAGGCCCCACAGCGAGACATCCTCGAGCAGCGGCAGCTCGCCGGACGCCACCTCGATCGGGTCGCTGCACGCGTCGCCGGCGGCGATCGGCTGGCGGGTGAACCCGAGCTCGATCGCGCCCTCGGTCGTGGTGCTGCTGACCGCCTCGACAGCGATCAGCACTGCGGCCGTCTCTCCGGAGACGTTGTGCCAGACCGCCTGATCCGCGCCGGAGTCGAAGCAGCCGTCGCCCTGGGAGCAACCCTCTACGGAGTGGACCAGGTTGGGGATCGAGAAATTCTGCTCTTCGACCAGCAGCAGCTGGCCGGCGGGCACCTCCACGGCGAACCAGGCGTCGCGTCCGTTGGCGCCGGCGCAGCCGCCCGCGCCGTCGAGCAGCCTGCTGTCGCCGAACTCGATCCACGAGCCGGACCAGCTGGTCGTGCCCGACGCGATCGGGATCGGATTGGAGCAGGCGTCGCCCTCGGAGGCGGCCGCGCGTTCGATCAGCAGCTGCCAGCTGTCGTCAAACGGCTCCTGCTGAACCGATTCCAGCGCGGCGAAGACAACGGCCGGCTCGCCGTACGGATTGACGTACGCCAGCTGGTCGGGGTCGCCGCCGGAGGCGAGGCAGGTGTTTTGGCTGCAGGCGGACAGGAGCTGGATCGCGACGTCGCTGCCGCTGTTTTCGGTCAGCAGCAGCGATTCTCCGCCTTCGAGTGAAATCCGATACCAGACCTCCGGGCCGTCGGCCGCGGCGCAGCCCGCGCCCGCAGAGAACCAGTCGCCCACCTCGCTCCAGGATCCCGCGTCCGACCAGCTCGCGACACCGTCCGGCACCGCGATCGCCGATCCGCAATAATCCCCGGCCGCCGGGGTCTGCACGTCGAGCTCGAAGCTCATAAGGGCCAGGCTGTCGGCGCTGACCGCGCCGGTCACGACGTACACCTCGACGGCGGAGGATCCCGAATTCTGCCAGACCAGCGAGTCCGGGTCCAAAGCGAGCTTGAGCGGCGTCTGGGCCCCGCACGCGTCCAGCACGGCCATGTAGGCGTCGGGGCCGGAGGAGGTCTTGTTCACCGTCAGCACCTGGCCGGCCGGCACCTGGACGCTGTGCCAGACGTCGGGTCCGGAGGTGCCGGGGCAGACGCTCTCGGAACAATCGTGGGTGAACAGCGGGCTCGTTCCGCTCCAGCTGTGGGGGAGATCCGCCGCGTCCAACGGTATCGCGTCAGCGCAGAGGTCGCCGACAGGCAGCTCCGTCAGCGCCGAGCTGACCTGGATCTCCCCGCTCGACGAGGGATAGAAACCCTTGACGAAGAAGTGGAGCACCGCGCTTAGGTCCGTGTCGTTGGTATAGACGAGCGAGCTTTCGGTGGGTGAGAACTTTTCGCAGCTCACGCAATCGAGCGAGTAACCGATCACGACGTCGCTTTGCGAGTAGTCGCAGGAGAGCTCGACCTGATGAAAGGCCGGCACCTCCACGTCGAACCACAGGTCCGGACCGGTGGCGTTGCCGCAGGAGGCCGGCATCTGGTCGGCAAAGTAGTCTTCCAGATTCGCCGAGAGCGGACCGCCGTCGAGCGAGGAGGCGTCGTTGCAGGTCTCTCCGTTCGTCCCCGTACGTTCGAAGAGCAGCTCCAGCGCGGCCTGGCTGATCGCGAACTCGGTCTCCACGGCCACGGAGATCGTCTCCTGGCCCGCGCCGTTGTTCTTCCACGACACACTGTTGCTTCCCGAGGTGAAGCACGCGCTCGATTCGCAGCCGGGCAGCACGTTGATGCCCACCGAGGCGCCAGCGGTTCGCGAGATCTCGATAGTATCCCCGGCGGGCACGTCGATTTCGAACCAGGCGGTCGTGCCGCCGCTGTCGCTGCAGCCGGGCAGGCTGCCGTCGAAGGTGTCGCTTTGAAACTCGGACCAGTTGTTGTTGTACTCCCATGAGGCGAGGCCGTCGGGAACCTGGATCGGGTTCTCGCAGGTCTGGCCCACATCGCTGTCGGTGTCGCTGTCGGTATCCGTGTCCGCGTCCGCGTCGCCCGAGGCGGGGTAGCAGATCTCGCCATCCATGCTGGGCTCGTACGCGCAGATCTGTGTCGGCGGGCACTGCTCGTCCCACAGGCAGGTCAGCAGGCAGAACCACTCTCCGCTCGATCCGCTCTGGGCGATGCACGACTCGTTGGCGGCCCAGTCGGTCTCCGGACAGTAGCCCCCCTGGCCGGTGCACTGGAACATGCACACGCCCAGCGAGCCGCCCAGCGTCTGGACCGTCTTGCAGGTGCTGCCGTCGTCGCAGCTCTCGCCCACCGCGTCGCAGGTGCACGGCCAGCCCGAGTTCCAGGGACAGGTCGCGTCGCTGTCCGCGTCGGAATCGGCGTCGGAATCGATGTCGGAATCGGTGGAGGAATCGGTATCCCCGTCGTTGAAAGGCGGCGCGTCGGCGTGGCAGCCGGCCAGCGCGAAGAGCGCCGCCAAAGCGACGATTATGTGTCTTTGCACGACGGACATGGTGAAACCTCCCGCGCAGACCAGAATGATCCGTTGCGTCGATCATTGTACGCCAAAAAGGGTCGCTTGCGGAGAAGCGCGAAAGGCGGTGCCAAAGGCGGGGGAAAAAGAGGTGTTCAGCAGCCGATGTAGCGCGAGATCACGATCCGCTGCACCTCGGAGGTTCCCTCTCCGATCTCGAGCAGCTTCTGGTCGCGGAAGAAGCGCTCCACGTCGTACTCCTTCATCAGCCCGTAGCCGCCGTGGATCTGAACCGCCTCGCTGGCGACGAAGCGGAAGACCTCGGAGCAGTAGAGCTTGGCCATCGCGGCCAGCTTCTGGAACCGCTCGCCGCGCTCGCGCTGCCAGCAGGCCTTGTAGAGCATGTTGCGCGCGGCCTCGATCCGGGTCGCCATGTCGGCCAGCTTGAAGGCGATCGCCTGGTTCTTGCAGATCGGGCGGCCGAACTGGCTTCGCTCCTTGGCGTACTCCAGCGCCTTCTCGTAGGCGCCCTGGGCTCCTCCGAGCCCCATCGCCGCGATCGAGAGCCGCCCGCCGTCCAGCGTCTCGAGCATCTGCTTGAACCCGTGCCCCCGCTCGCCGAGAATCGCCTCGGCCGGCACGACCATGTCGTCGAAGAACAGCTCGGCCGTGTTCGATGATCTCCACATCATCTTGCCGTGCATCTCCTGGGCGGTCAGCCCCTCGGTGCCGGCCGGCACCAGGAAGCAGGTGTACTCCTTCTTGCCGTCGTCGCGCTTGCCGGTCACCGCCTGCACGGTGGTCACCGAGCTCAGCGGGTTGGCGGAGTTGGTGATGAAGATCTTGGAGCCGTTGATCACCCAGCTGCCGTCCTCCCGCTGCTTGGCGGTCGTCTTGGAGCCGCCGGCGTCCGAGCCGGCCTCTGGCTCGGTCAGACCGAAGCCGGCCAGCGTCTTGCCCTCGCACAGGTCGGGCAGGTAGCGCTGCTTCTGCTCTTCGGTGCCGTAGTAGTAGATCGGGCCGATTCCGAGCGAGTTGCCCGCGGCCACCGTCGCCGCCTGGGAACCGTCGACGCGCGCCAGCTCCTCCACGGCGATGATGTAGGCCACGTAGCCCATCTCGGTGCCGCCGTATTTTTCGGAGACGAACATGCCGAACAGCCCGAGCTCGCCCATCTGCCTGGTCAGCTCGACGGGGAACTCCTCGTTTTCGTCGAGCTCCTGGGCCACGGGGGCGATCTCGTTTTCGGCGAAGTCGCGCACGGTGTCGCGCAGAATCCTCTGCTCCTCGGTCAGCTCATAGCTCAGCACGCCTCTTTCCTCCTCCCCGCCGCGCGGCGGAGCGCATCTCGGTGGTCTGTTGCGGTCTTCGGCAGTGGAGAGCGTGCCCGCGATCCGGGGCGGCAGGAATGACGGATATCACACGGCTCAAACCAGTCGCCGGGGCCGGGAGGGATCAGTCTCCCTCGTTTTCGGAAAAGACGCGCAGGAAGTTGCCGCCCAGGATCTTTGTCACGTCCTCGTCGGAAAAGCCGCGCTCGAGCAGCTTTTCGGTAATGAGCGGCAGCCTGGAGCAGTCGCCCAGCTCGACAGGTCCAACGGAGAAGCCGTCGAAGTCGGAGCCGAGCCCGACGTGGTCGACGCCCGCCACCTTCGCCGCGTGCTCGAGGTGATCGATCACCTTGTCGATCGAGACCGGCGGCAGCTCGGCCCGGGCGCGACGGCGCCACAGCTTCCAGCGCTCCTTGCGGGCCCGCAGCGGATCGCCGTAGCGCTTCTTCACCCGCTCCATCTCCGGCTTCAGCTTTTCGCGGAGCTTTTCGGCCGCCGCGCCGTGCTCGGCGTCGAGGAACGAGGCGACGAAGTTGATCCCCACCACGCCGCCGTTTTTCGCCAGCGCGCGCAGCATCTCGTCGGAGAGGTTGCGGTGGTGATCGTGCAGCGCGCGGGTGCAGGAGTGAGAGGCGATTACCGGCCGCTCGCTGACCTCGAGCACGTCCCGGAAGGTTTCGTCCGAGGCGTGGGAGACGTCGACGACGATTCCCAGCCGGTTCATCTCGCGCACGATCTCGCGGCCCAGCTCGTTGAGCCCGTGCCACTCGGGCTCGTCGCCCGAGCCGTCGGCGAATGAGGTGTTGTTCCACCAGGTCAGCGTCACGTAGCGCACCCCGCGCTCGTGGAGCTCGGCCAGCCGCGAGGGCTCGTCCTCCAGCACGTAGCCGCCCTCCACCCCGAGAAAGGCGGCCAGCTTGCCGCCGGCGACCAGCTCGCGTGCCTCGGCCGCGTTCTGCGCCAGCCCGACCCGCTCGGAGTGCTCGCCTACCTCGCGGTGCAAGGCGTCGATCATCTCGCCGGCGCGCTTCCAGAGACGGCCGGAATAGGAACGCGGGTCCACCCAGACGGCAAAAACCTGCGCGTCCACGCCGCCGGCGGCCATGCGGGGAAAGTCCACGTGGCCCTCGTCGTTGCGCGAGCCGAGATCGTAACCGTCGCCGACGACGCGCATCAGGGTGTCGCAGTGGGCGTCGAGCACCAGCGCATCGCGGTGTACGCGGGCCGCGCGCTCGGCCGCGTTCTCGGCCGGTGCGGCGTCCGCCGCGGCCTCGGCGCGGGCCGGTTCCTTTGCGATGGCTGGAGCAGGGGCCGGCTCGTCCGCCTTCTTCTCGCCGCCGCACGCTCCGGCCGCCAGCAGCGCGACGAGAAAGGTCCCCGGCAGCCAGGCCGGATGAAGACAGCGATTTTTTCGTATCATGAAAGCAGAGTGCGCCCGAGCGCAATTCAGGTCAAGAGCGAGCACTTTACCCTGGAGCCCTAAGGGCTCGCCCCTTTGCGCAGCACCTCGTAACCGCGCTCGATCACGGCTCGGAACTCGGGCGAGATCGCGTGCCAGTCCACCACGTCGATCGCGATCGGGAGGTCGGAGGCGGAGAAGGCGTCCTTCAGCGCCTCGAGCGCGCTCCAGTCGAGCTTGCCGTCGCCGACCAGGGCCAGGTCGAGGTCCGAGTACTCGCGAGCCGTGCCGTCCGTGCGGGAGCCGAACGCCCTGACCTCGCACCAGGGCACGTGCTCGGCCAGGATGCGCCTGACCGCCTCGAGGTGCTCGGTGGGAAGGTCAATCATTTCTGGCTTCGAGCTGCTCGAGCAGGAAGCGAGCCTCGGCGGCGAACTCGGCGGCCACCCCGTGGACCTCGGCCGCCTTGTCCTCGTCGTAAATGTGCGAGGTGACGTTGCGCGCTTCGCCGAAGCGGAACCACTCGACCGGGTCGCGCACCAGCCCCTCGCGCGCGGCCGAGCGGAACAGCTCCTTGCGCGTGCGCGGGTTGTCGGCCGCCTCGGGGGTGCGGTTGGCGCGCAACCAGCGCTGGATCATCTTCCAGCACTGCTCGTAGGCCACCTCGAACGACTGGATCACACCCGCGCGCAAGGTCTCACTGAGCCCCTTGTCTTTCGCGGCCGCGTCGGCGAACGATCGCTCGGTGTCGAGCGCGCGCGAAAGCGTGTCCACCGCACGTCGCAAGCTGCCGAGCTCGAGCGCCATCGGTCACCTCCTGTCGGCGCGTTCGAGCTGTCATTCTACATGCCTGGGGCGGGAACGGAAAGGCCGGCGCGGGACGAGCACTCCGCGTTTCGCCTCGGTGCTCTCGGCAACGTCGCGGTCAGAGTTTCTCGAGAAACTCGTCGATCACAGCGGCCAGGCCGGGCTCTCCGGGCGGATCTTCGTGGCGGTAGGTTACCACCACCGTGGGTTTTTCGATCCTGACGATGCGGTCGATGTTGAACGGCGTTCCGATCACCACCACGTCGCAGTCCACCGCGTTGATCGTCTTCTCCAGGTCCCTCACCTGCTCGTCCCAGTAGCCCATCGCGGGCAGCAGCTTGCCGGTCTCGGGGTACTTCTCGAACGTGTCGGCGATCCCGCCCACCGCCCATGGACGTGGGTCGACGATCTCGGCGGCACCGTTCTCGCGCGCGGCCTGGGTCGCGGCGCCGAACTCCATCTCGCCGTGGGTCAGGGTGGGACCGTCCTCCACCGCCAGCACCTTCTTGCCGCGGATCAGCTCGGGCCGGTCGACCTCGAGAACCGACAGCGCCCGCATGACGTTGGCGCGGGGATTGAGGCGGCGCAGGTTTTTCTCCACATCGGCCACGGCTTCGTCTTCGGCGACGTTGGTCTTGCCCACCACCAGCACGTCCGAGCCGCGGGCGTTGGTCTCTCCCGGGTAGTAGCGCTCCTCGTGTCCGGGCCGCAGCGGATCGGCCACGGTGATCCAGAGGTCGGGCGCGATGAACGGCATGTCGTTGTTGCCGCCGTCCCACAGGATCACGTCCGACTCCTTCTCCGCCTCGCGCAGGATCCGCTCGTAGTCCACGCCGGCGTAGATCACGCCGCCCTCGTCGACGTGCTTCTCGTACTCCTCGCGCTCCTCGATCGTGCACTGGTAGCGATCGATGTCCTCGAGAGTCGCCATCCGCTGTACGGCCTGCTCGGCCAGGTCGCCGTACGGCATCGGGTGGCGCACCGCCGAGACCTTCTTGCCGGCGGCGCGGATCCGCGAGGCGACGAAGCGCGAGATCTGGCTCTTGCCGCAGCCGGTGCGCACCGCGGTGACCGCGACCACCGGCTTGCTCGAGCGCGCGAACGTGCCGCGCGTGCCCAGCGTGGCGAAATCGGCGCCGGCGGCGTTGACTCGCGAGGCGAGGTGCATCACGTGCTCGTGCGTCACGTCGCTGTAGGACATCACCGCCATCTCCACCTCGCGCTCCTTGATGATGCTTTCCAGCTCGTCCTCGGGGAGGATTGGAATGCCCTTCGGGTAGCGCTCTCCGGCCAGCACCGGAGGATAGGTGCGTCCCTCGATGTTCGGGATCTGTGTCGCCGTGAAAGCGACCACCTCCATGTCGGTGTCGTTGCGAAAGACCATGTTGAAATTGTGGAAGTCCCGTCCGGCAGCCCCCAGAATGAGTACGCGTTTTGCGAGCATTTCTCTGTCCGCTCCTTGCCGCCCTTCGTGTGTCGGGATCCGCCTCAGCCCGGCGGCTGGACTTGACGGCGGCTCCGTGCTACCAACCGCTCCGGCTTTTACGCGCGCCGGAGTGGCGGAATCGGTAGACGCGCCGGATTCAAAATCCGGTGGGCTCGCGCTCGTGGGGGTTCGAGTCCCCCCTCCGGTACCACGACGCGCCCAGCGCCGGGATTCCATACCACGAACACAGCACTCTTGTCTCGCCGATTACGGTCTTTGCGGGATGAATGGATATTCGAATTCGCGAGAGAAAATAAAGGCTTGTGCCTCTCGGTCCGGGATTCAGTCCAGCGGCGAGACCACCAGCTCGAAGCCGTCGTCGACCGGGATCTCGGCGGCGAGCAGCTCTCGCGAGGGAGAGATCGCCATCGCGGACGTGCCCCGGCGGGCCGGCACCGGCAGCTTCTTGATCTCCTCGGCGCGATCGCGCTTGCTGTCGAGCCGCCACATCTTTCCGGCCTCGTCCATCAGCAAGAAGCGATTGTCCAGCCACAGCGGCGGCGTGGCGCTGAGACGGCCGTCCGTCTCGGTGATCCGCACCGACTTGCTCTCGATGCTCGTCTCCTTCCAGGATCCCTTGGAGGTGTAGATAGTGGTCATTCCTCCACTGCGAGGCTTGCAGGCAATTCTGCGGCCGTCCGGCGAGACCGAGGGGTAGAGCCCGAAGACGATGCCCTGCACCTCGCCGTTCTCGTCGACCACGTGCACCCGGGCGCCTCCCGTGGAATCGAACTCGAAGTGGGCGAACATGCTGCCGTCCGGGGACCACGCGCCGCTGCCGCCGTACCACTGGTTGGAGGTCATGCGCGGCTTGCCGTCGTCGATCTCGGCGATGCCGACGAAGTTGCGGTACGCGTAGGCGTTCTTGGACTGGCTCTCCTTATCGAAGACGTTGGCCACCACGAACATCATCCTGCTCCCGTCGGGGGAGAGCACCGGGTGGCGCTTGGGCGTGCCCTTGACCAGCGAATTGCGTCCCACCAGCACGCGCGTGCCGCTCCCGCCCGCGAGCAGGATCTCGTCGTCCCGCTCCAGCACGACCGAGACGTTCGCGGTCAGCCCGGGAGATTTTCCCTCTCCCACGACGCGGATCTCGCCGCTGCTGGCGTCCGCGATGCAGACCTCGTTCTCCTGGCGGACGTAGCTCAGCCAGCGCCCGTCGGGCGACCAGCCGATCTCGAAGATTCCCCGCTCGGATTTGTCGATGCGTTTCATCGATGCGCTCCTCGCGCCCGCTTCCAGCGCGGACCGGCGGAGGATAACACCCGGCCGCCGGGAAGCAACTGCGCCGGGGTCAGTCGCCGGGTGGCGGGCCGGACGAGAGAGCGGGCAGGGCGCCGAGCACGATCCTTCCCACCGCCGCCATGTTGTCGGTGGACAGCTTGTCCACATCGTCCCGCTCGGTGTGCCAGTAGGCGTTACTGCGGTAACCCGGGCCGAAGCGCAGGTCGATCAGCACCGCCGACGGAATACCCACCCGCTGGAAGGGAACGTGGTCGTCCTCGATGCGGATTCGCGGGCCGCGCATCAGGGCCTCGAGCCCGAGTCGCTCGGCCGAGCGCCGCAGCGCGGCGTAGACCCACGGCGTGGAGAGCGGGTCGCGGAAGATGCGCAACCTGCGATCGCCGATCATGTCCACGACCACCAGCGCGGCGATCGAGCGGTGCTCGCCGGAGGCCTTCAGCTCTGCGGCCATGTGCTTGGATCCGTACAGGCCGTCGGAGTCGCTCCACTCGACCAGCGCCTCCTCGCCGTCGAAGAAGACCAGCCGCACCGGACAGGGCGGGGGGTGCTCCTTTAGGCAGCGGGCCATCTCGAGCAGCACAGCGGTGGACGAGCCGCCGTCGTTGGCTCCCTTGAAGGTACCTCTCTCGATGATTTTGCCGTCGAAATGACCGCCGATCATCACGATCCGATCACCGGGGCCGGGGATGTCGACGACGACGTTGGCCATCTCGACTCTATTCAGCTCCGGGTGCGGTGTGCGCGCGGTGAACTCGTCCAGCCGCGGCTCGAGGCCGAAGCCGCGCAGCGTGCCGGCGATCATCTCGCGCGCCTTCGCCGCCCCCGGGGTGCCGGCGTGCCGCGGTCCGAGCGCGATCAGGCGCTCGATGTGGGCCAGCGCGCGCTCGCCGTCGAGGCAGGCCAGCAGCTCCTCGGATGCGGCGTCGGGTCCGGCGCGGGACCTGCCGGGCGACTCCTCCCGGCCGCAGCGCCCGGCGCAGGAGGCGAGCACGAACGTGGCGGCGAGCAGCGAGAGCCGGACCGATTTCCGTCTTGGTTGCGACGCTATCATGGCGCGAATCCTAACTCCGCACCCGTTCCGGAAACAATTCATTACTTGTTGTCTCGAACTCGACCCATCATATACACTATCCATCCGAATGTAGCCGAACGGATTGTCAAAACGAATGCCGTTTTTTTCGGCGTTGCCCAGCGGGGAGAGGATGATGAAGAAAGGCGCGTGCATGATACTGGCTCTGGCGTTGACGATCGCGGGCGCGACAGCGTTCGCCGGCGCCAGGCAGCACTTCATGGCCGGTCAGGACTACTACACCCAGGGTCGCTACGAGAAGGCGATCGAGGAGTTCAAGGAGGCCTACCGCCTCGATCCGAGGCCGCTGCTGCTCTACAATATCGCCCAGGCCCACGAGAAGCTGGGCGATCTCTACGAGGCGGTCGACTACCTGAAGCGCTACCTGGAGGCGGAGCCCGACAGCGAGGATCGCACCACCCTGCTCAACAAGGTGGCCAACCTGGAGGCGCGGATCGCCAAGACCGGAGTCGAGATCACCTGCAACCAGGCCGAGGCGACGGTTTACGTGGACGGCGAGGAGAAGGGCAAGACGCCGATCTCGGAGGTGATCGCGCTGCCGGTGGGCGCACACAAGGTGCAGGTCTCCAAGCAGGGCTTTGCCGACTTCACGATCAATGTAGGCGTCTCAGCGGGCCAGACCACGCCGGTGGAGGCCCTGCTCGAGCCGGGCGAGACCGGTCCGGCGCCGGTTCCGGCCGCCGGCGGAGAAGGGGAGGAAGGTGCGGGCGAAGAAGGCGAAGTCGAGGAGGAGGAGGAGGAAGGCGGCGTCGAGGCGCTCGACGTGGTGCCCTGGGCGATCGCCGGCGTGGGCGCCGCGGCCGCGATCGTGGGGTTCGGCGTCGTGGGCGGAATGGCGATGGGCAACGATGATCACGATCAGGCCGTGATCGCGGACATCATCGGCTGGCCCGGAGTCGCGCTGGCCGCCGGCGGCACGATCTGGGGAGTGCTGCGCATCACCGGCGACGAGGAGAGCCCCGCGGACGATTCCGAGCTGGCGGTGATTCCGGTGGTCGGAGACAAGACCGCCGGCGTCTCGGCCTCGATCACTTTCTAGCCGAATCGAAAGCAAGAGAGGTGCGATGCTTCGCTACGAGCGCGCGCTGGCGCGTCTGATCGCCGCAGCGGTCGAAGCTCCCGCCGACGAGATCCGACCGCTGATAAAGATCCCCGAGCCCGGGCGCGGAGATTTTTCGCTGCCGTGCTTTCCCCTGGCCAAGCGGATGCGCAAGAACCCGGCGGCGATCGCCGCCGAGTTGGCGGCGACGATTTCGCCCGCAGAGGGGTTTTCCAGCGTGGAGGCGGTGGGCCCGTATCTCAACGTGCGGCTGGACGCTCGCCGCCTGGTCGGCGAGCTGGTGCCGGAGATCCGGGCGGCCGGCGATCGCTTCGCGGCCTCTCGGCTCGGAGCGGGGAAGCGCGTCGTGATCGAGTTCTCCTCGCCGAATATCGCCAAGCCGCTCGGTTTCCACCACCTGCGTTCGACCATGATCGGCAACTCCCTGGTTCGCATTCACCGCGCCCTGGGATACGAGGTCGTCGCGCTGAACTTTCTCGGCGACTGGGGCAAGACCTTCGGTCTGCTGGCCGAGGGTTTTCGCCGCTTTGGAGATCGCGAAAAGCTCGAGCGCGAGGGGATCGCCTACCTGCTCGATCTCTACGTGCGCTCGAGCGGCGAGGCCGAGCGGGATCCCGATTTCGACGCGGCCGCGCGCGAGATGTTTCGCCGCCAGGAGGAGGGCGGAACCGAGGCGCTGGAGCTGTGGCGCATGATCCGCGAGATCAGCCTGCGCGAGTTTCAGCGCATCTACAGGCGGCTCGGCGTCTCGTTCGATCGAATCGACGGCGAGAGCGACTACCGCGACGGCATGCAGGCCGCGATCGATCAGGTCGCGCGCACCGCAGGAGTGCGCGAGGACCAGGGCGCGCTGGTGGTCGAGATGCCCTACGACGAGGGCGAGCCGCCGCTGATGCTGCGCAAGCGGGACGGTGCCACGCTCTACGCCACGCGCGACATCGCCGCCGCGGTCGATCGCTTCGAGCGCTTCGCCTTCGACAAGTCGCTGTACGTGGTCGGCGCAGAGCAGCGACGTCACTTCGATCTGCTGGTGCGCGCCTTGCGCGCGATGGGTCTCGAGTGGGCGGATCGGGTCGAGTACGTCCAGTTCGGTCGCGTCAAGGGGATGAGCACGCGCCGCGGCACCGTGGTCTTCCTCGAGGAGGTGCTGGACGAGGCGCGCGATCGGGCGCTGGCAAAGATGCGCGAGGACTCGCAGCAGCGCGAGCTCGACTTGGAGCGGGCCGCGGAGGACGTGGGAGTGGGCGGCGTCGTGTTCGGCGACCTGAAGAACCTGCGGACGTCGGACTACACCTTCGACTGGGAGGAGCTGCTCAACCCGCGCGGCTTTACGGGAATCTGCGTGCAGTACGCCCACGCCCGCTGCTGCTCGATCCTGCGCAAGGGCGGCGGCGCGCCCGATTCCGAACAGGTCGACCCGGAGCTGCTCGGCGCCGCAGAGGAGGTCGATCTGGTCAAGGAGCTGGCGCGGATTCCCGCGGCTGTCGAGGCGGCGGCGCGCGAACTGGAGCCGTCGCGATTGGCCCGGGCGGTCTACGAGGCGGCCCGCGCCTGGAATCGTTACCAGCAGGCCGGCAACGCCGACCGCGGGCTGCGGGTGCTCGCCGGAGACGCGGATCTGCGCCGCGCGCGGCTGGCGCTGGTCGACGCGGTGCGGATCGCGCTGCGCCGCGGCCTGGATCTGCTGGGAGTGCGCTCGCCGGAGGCGATGTAGCGAGCTCAGCGGCGCGCGTCGAAGCGCTCGAGGCGGCGGCCGCCGGTGGTCAGGTAGGATCCGAACATTTCGGCGGTCAGGCAGGAGTGCGCCGGCGCGACCAGCGCCACGTCGCCCGGGCTCCAGCCCGTGACTCCTGCGTCGATGCGCACGATTCCGTGCTCCTGAGACAGAGAGACGACGCGCGCGGCGGGGTCGGGAGCGCTCCAGCCGTCCCCGGCTCGGTGGACCAGCAGCCCGTGGACGCGGCGATCGCCACCGGGGGCGGTGTCCTTGGAGAGATGCACAGCCCCGCCGTGGATCGCGATTTCGTCGCGGCGCGGGTAGACACCCGCCACCGGGCAGGCCGCCACCGCGGCGATCCGATCGGGTTCGCAGGCGCCCAGGGAGAGCTGTTGCAGGTCGAAGAAGACGAAGTTGCCAGGCCGGATCTCGTCCGCGCCGGAGAGATCGCCGGCCAGACAGCAGCTGGGAGTGTCTCCGATCGATATCTCGGGGAGCTTTCCGATCGCGCGATCGATTTTGTCGGCCAGGTGTTGCATTTTGGCGATTGTCTCTGCGCAGATCGCGCGGACCTCGTCCGCGGAGGCGGCCCGGTAGGTCTGGCCGGCGTGGGTCAGCAACCCGCCCAGGCGCGGGGCGCCCGACGAGTCGATCAGCCCGGCCAGCTCGACGACGCGCTGCGGCTCCTCCCAGGAAACACCGGTTCTTCCGTAGCCCGGATCGATCTCCACCCAGACCGAGGCGCTCTGCGGCAGTCGATCGAGCAGCGACCGCGCCACGTTCTCGTCGTCCGTGATCGTCCCCAGGCTCGTGCGACGCGCCAGATCCTCCAGCTCGTCGATCCGGCGCGGATTGGCGGGGAACGCCAGCGTGATGTCGCGCCAGCCGGCGTCCGCGAAATAGGATGCCATCCCCAGCGACGAGACCGCGATCGACTCGACGCCGGCCGAGGCGAACCACTCGCCCACCGCGGCCGACTGGTGGGTCTTGAAGTGCGGGCGGAAACGCACCCCGGCGGCGCGCGCTCGATCGGCCATCAGCCCGATGTTGTCCCGCGCGCGACGTTCGTCTACCAGCAGCGTCGGTCGATCGACGCCGTCGAGAAGCTCGCGCAGTCGGGAGCGATGCCCGGATTCATGGCTCGATCCCGTCATCCGAGGAGCCTTGGCGCAGCCGTCCGGCGCGGGATCAGTCTTCGTACTTGAAGGAGACGGAGACGCGGGCGCGGTAGGCGACCACCTTTCCGTCGTCCACCTTCATGTCGAGCTTCTCGACCTCTGCCACGCGAAGCTCGCGCAGCGACTTGGCGGCTCGCTCGACTGCGTTCTTGGCGGCCTCCTCCCAGGAGATCTCCGAAGTTCCGATCAGCTCGATGACTTTGTAGATGCTCTCTGCCATTTTCGCCTCCTCGTTTGGTTACGGGTGGTTCTTTCTCGCGCGGGTTCAGGGCTCGCGCGAGCCCTGAACCCGACGAGACAAGTATGAACGTACGCCGGCAGCCGTCAACACCTGACAACCCCGGTTCAGAGCCGAAGACGGTATTGGTGTGAATCGGGTTTCGGGTCCGAGTGGATCGATCGAACCGGGATGGGGTGCGTTGCCCCGCGGCGTCAAAGCGGGTACACGGGAGGGCCATGGAGAACGAACCCGCCGGCGGGGAGGTCCTCGAAGGGACGGTGGAGCGCGTCGTCTTCCGCAACCCCCAAAACGGGTACACCGTGATCCGCCTGGCGGCCGACGGATCCCCGCTGCTCGACACGGTGGTGGGCAACTACCAGGAGATCTCCGTGGGAGAGAGGGTGCGCTTCACGGGCCTTTGGACCGTAGACAAGCGCCACGGCCGGCAGTTCAAGGCAGAAACGTGCCTGCCGATCACACCGAGCACGGTGATCGGAATAGAGAAGTTCCTCGGCTCGGGGCTGATTCCCGGCGTGGGACCGGTGATGGCCGGACGCGTGGTGGAACGCTTCGGCGCCGAGTCGCTGGACGTGATCGAAAAGGAGCCCCAGCGCCTGGCGACGGTGCCGGGCATCGGCCCGGTTCGCGCCCAATCGATCCAGAAGGCGATGGTCGAGAAGCGCGCGGTCAAGGAGGTGATGGTCTTCCTCGAGTCGGCCGGGGTCTCCCCGACATTCGCCCATCGCGTCTACCAGCGCTACGGCGCGGACGCGATCCGCGTGGTCAGCGAGAACCCCTATCGCCTCGCCGCCGACGTGCGGGGAATCGGCTTTTTGAGCGCCGACAGGATTGCGGCGCACCTGGGAGTGGAGCCGGACTCTCCGCACCGCGCCGAGGCGGGCCTGGTTCACGTGCTGGACGAGATGGCGGGCGAGGGCCACGTCTACGCGACCGCGGACCAGGTGATTCCGCGTGCCGGCGAGCTGCTCGGAATAGAAATCGTCGATTTGGAAAGCGCCCTCGATCGCCTGGTGCTGATGGGCGGCCTGCGGAGGGAAGGCCGCGGCGACGAGGCGCGAGTCTACCTGCCCGAGCTTCACGCGGCCGAGCGCTCCGCGGCGCGTTCGTTGTCCCGGCTGCTGAGCACTCCGGCCAAGCGGCTGCCGGTGGACGCCGACGGAGCGATTCGCCGCGCCGAGCGCTTGTCCGGGATCGAGCTGGCGCCGGAGCAGCGCAGGGCGTTTCACGCGCTGGGGCGGGCCAAGGTGATGGTGCTGACCGGCGGTCCGGGGACCGGCAAGACCACTCTGCTCGAGGGCCTGGCCGCCTCGCTGGCCGACCTGGATCTGTCGGTCGCGCTGGCGGCGCCCACCGGCAGGGCGGCGCGCCGCATGAGCGAGAGCACAGGTCGAGACGCGCGCACGATTCACCGCCTGCTGGAGTTCACTCCACGCACGGGTCGCTTCGAGCGCGGGTCTCGGCGACCGCTGGACGAGGATGTGGTGATCATCGACGAGGTCTCGATGGTCGACATCGATCTACTGGCCGCGCTGCTCGAGGCGCTGCGACCGGAGGCGCGGCTGATCCTGGTCGGAGATCCCAACCAGCTGCCTTCGGTCGGGCCCGGCGCGGTACTGGCCGACCTGATCGCTCTCGAGCGGGAGGCGGGCGACCGGCTGGCCGTGGTGCGGCTCAACGAGATTTTCCGCCAGGCCCGGGCGAGCCTGATCGTGACCGGCGCCCACGAGATTTTGTCGGGACGCGAGCCTCGCACCGGCGACCGGGGAGAGCGGGCCGACCTGTTCATGATCGAGCGCAACGAGCCCGAGGAGTGCCTGGAGGTGATCCGTCACCTGGTCTCCTCGCGGATTCCCTCGCGCTTTCACTTCGATCCGATCGCCGACGTGCAGGTGCTGACTCCGATGCACAAGGGCCTGCTGGGAGCGGCGAGCCTCAACGCCGAGCTGCGAGATCTGCTCAACCCCTCCGGGAACGAGGTGGGACGCGGCCAGGTGCGTTTTCGGGTCGGCGACAAGGTGATGCAGGTGCGCAACAACTACGACCTCGAGGTCTTCAACGGCGACGTGGGACGGATCGCGGCCGCCGGGGAATCGGAGCCGGGGGGCTGGGTGGAGGTCTCTTTTCCGGAGCGGACCGTGCGCTACCCCGCGGCCGAGCTCGGCCAGATCGCGCTTTCGTACGCCTGCTCGATCCACAAGTCCCAGGGCAGCGAGTATCCGGCGGTCGTGATCCCGCTGCACACGCAGCACTTCGTGATGCTGCAGCGCACGTTGCTCTACACCGCGGTCACCCGCGGGCGGCGCCTGGTCGTGATCGTGGGATCGCGACGCGCGCTCAGGATCGCGGTGGGCAGCGACTCGCGCGCGACGAGGAACTCGGCCTTGACCGAGCGTGCGGCTGCGGAGCTCAGCAGGCTTGCTCCTTGCGATCCTGAATGATCTCGCCCAGCCACGCGCCCAGCACGCCCAGCCCGAAGCCGGGGACGATTCCGATCGCCAGGACGAGCCAGGGCAGACCGGTCCCGAAAACGAAATGGTGCAGCAGAAAGCCGCCGGCCTGGCCGACGATCGAGCCGAAGCCGGCCTCCAGCACGGTCTTCCCGTCGGAGACGAAGCCGACGATGATCCCGCAGATGATGAACAGCAGTGCGGGCAGCACCCAGTAGAGCGAGGCGTTGATGATCGGATTGAGCGCATCCCTGGCCTTGGTCACCACCGCGGCCCTGGCCGCCGCCTTCTTCTCGGCTTCGACGGTGTCGATGTTGTCGTACGGATCCATCCCCTTCTCGAGGTCGGCGTTGACTCTCGCCAGCACCGCCGCGTCGCTCGGAGAGACCGCGAACTCCACCAGCGTGCCTCCGGCCAGCGTGCCGGCCAGGTAGGTCACGAAGAAGAAGACGGCTCCGCCGAAGATCCAGTGCACGTAGAAGCTGCGCGGCGCTGCCACGGTGCCGCCGCAGCTCTGGCACTGGTCGGCCGAGTTGGGGTTTTTGGTTCCACAAGAGTAGCAGGTCCAGGCCATGGTCCCCTCCCGCATCGCGCCCCGCAGGGCGGCTTTTTTCGCTGCCGAGTCGAGAGGTCGAGTATGCGGTCTTTGAGTGGGGGGTTCAAGAGGGATTCGCAGCCGGCGTCATTCGCAGCTCGATCCGCTCTGCCACCAGAAGCCGTCCACCTGCCAACCGCCGGGGCCGACCGGCATGCAGAGCGTCTGCGAGATCCACAGATCCTCGTTGCCGATGTCGATCGTGCGCTCCAGCGTGCCGTCCACGAAGACCTTCACCTCGTCCATGCCGCAGTCTCCGAAGCCCTCGCAATCGTAGGAGCTGACCCTGCCCCGGTAGTGGCCGGAGCTCGCCTCGGATCCGGTGATCTCGATCCAGTTGGGATCCTGGCCGCCGTAGTCGTCCCCCGAGATCGAGGCCGTTCCGTAGGAGCCCCAGTCGCAGATATCGGGATCGTCCCATTCTTCGCAGACGTTTTCGGCCGGGTCGTACCAGTCGACGTACATGTCCAGGCCACCGCTCCACCAGCTGTCCGGGTGGATCTCCACGCGCAGCTTGGGCAGCACGGTCGCGCAGTCCTCGGGGCAGCTCAAGGAGTCCTCGCCGCCGTCGCAGACCCCGTTGCCGCACCAGACCGTGC
The DNA here is from genome assembly GCA_046484285.1 of Polyangia bacterium. Classification (GTDB taxonomy): domain Bacteria; phylum Myxococcota_A; class Polyangia; order JAAYKL01; family JAAYKL01; genus CAZHCG01. Next base: position 7,269 of record JAWOBP010000092.1, on the reverse strand, counting down.
CGGTGTCGCTGTCGGAATCCGCGTCCGTGTCGACATCGATGTCGATGTCGGAATCAGCGTCGGCGTCGGTGTCCGTGTCGGTGTCGGAATCAGCGTCGGTGTCTGTATCAGCGTCGGTGTCTGTATCAGCGTCGGTGTCGCTGTCAGCGTCCGAGCCTGTGTCCGATGTGTCCGCTGTGTCCCATGTGTCCGAATCCGAGCCCGTCCCCCCGTCGAGGCCGCCGTCCGGGTCGTCTCCGCCGGTGCCCCTGAGAGAAGCCTCGGCGCAGGACACGGCCAGCGCGACGAGCGCGACCAGAACCAGCTTGGATCGCATGGTGCTTCTCCCGGCCGGCCGCGAAGAGGCCGGCCTTTTTCGACCATTATCTGAAAGTATACAATAGAAGCGCGGCTGTTTTCAGCGAAAACCTGCGAAAGTGAAAGTCAGCACTCGCACCCGGGCTGGTTGCAGGTCAATGTCACGTCCAGATCGTAATCGCCTTCGTCGTCGAATGCGCTGGAGCCATCGACGACGATTACGTACCAGCCGTCCTCGAGGGCCTCGTAGGTGTGGTCGTGGGTGCTTTCGTTGTAATCGCAATACACTTTGTTGTTGCAGTTGAATCCTTCGCAGCCGGAGTTGGCGAAGATCTTCAAAGTGACGTTCCACCAAGACCAGTCCCAGTTGCAGTCCAAACCAGAATCGATCTCGATGCGAACCGTTTCTCCGGCCCGCATGAAGATTCTATAGGCGTGGTCGGAGTTGGCGTCCCAGCAGTCCGAGCTGTCGTCGAAATCGTCGCTGGCCCAGCAAGTTTCGTCGCTGATCGAGTAGGTCGATGCGGCGGAGGTTCGGCCGATCACTCGTGCGTCCTGGCAGCCGTCGCGATCCTGGCTGCCGTCAGAACATGCGTCTGAGGGAAGAGCGCAGCCGCAGTCTTCTGGACAGGTGTCCACCGTCTCCCCGCAGTTGCAGTCTCCGTCACCGCAGTGGGCACCGCAGTCGGCCTCGCAGTTGCAGGTGTCCTCTCCTGTCGAGCAGCATCCGTCGCCGCACTCCACCGCGCAGTCGGCCGGGCAGTCGCAGTATGTCTCCCCGCAGTTGCAGGTTCCGTCACCGCAGTGGGCTCCGCAGTCGGCCTCGCAGTTGCAGGTGTCCTCGCCGGCCGAGCAGCAGCCGTCGCCGCACTCGATTGCGCAGTCGGCCGGGCAGGTGCAGTAGCTCTCTGCGCCCATGCAGCAGCCGTCGCCGCACTGGAAGGGGTCGGTCGTCCACTGCCACGAGCCCGAGAAGCTGGAGCAGTAGTACTCGGCGCCGCCGCAAAAAAGCGAGGTGCAGGCGGCCGTGGAGCTCGAGCTCGAGCAGTCGTGGACCGTGCCCCCGCTGCAGGACCCGGAGGCGCCCGATTGCCCCGAGCAGCTGCACGTCTGAGCGAGCGTCAGCACGTTGCCCTCGCCGCACACGTCGCCGCAGCGCGAGTCGTCCGCGCTGGTGGCGCAGCCCGCCTCCGAGCAGGTCTCGACGCAGCAGCCCGACGCGGTGCACTCGGTCGCGGAGACCTCCGAGCAGACGCAGTCGTCGCAGTTGCCCGCTCCGTCGCAGTAGCGGTCGCAGCTGGCCGGCATCTCGTGAAAGGTCCAGTCGCCGGCCGAGCCGGTGCAGTAGTCGGCCTCGCAGGGCGAGGTGCCGCACTGCTCGCTGTCCGGCAGGAAATCGTCGACGCAGCCTCCCTGTCCGTCGCAACTCCGGTCGTTGCAGGCGGTGGAGGCGCAGCTCGAAGAGTAGTCGGTTCCGGCGCAGGCGCCGCCTCCGCAGACGTCGGTGTGGGTGCAGGGATCGCCGTCGTCGCAGTCCGGCGAGGTCCGCCACTTCCAGCCTCCGTCCCCCGAGTCGTAGGTGCAGTAATAGGTGGTGGAGTCGCAGCTCTGGACCTGGCACTCCTCGCTGGGGCCGTTGCAGTAGAAGCTGTCGCCCGAACTGCAGCTTCCGTCCGCGCCGTTGGCCCCGCACCCGGAGCAGGTCTTGCCCACGGTCAGCATGTTGTCGCCGCAGGTGTCGGTGCTACCCGGGCAGGAGCCGGCGGTGGTGGAGCAACCGTTGGCCGCGGTGCACTGCGCCTCGCAGCAGACGTCTCCGCCTAGGCAGAGCGTCTCCTCGGCCGTGCAGGAGCACGGCTGGCAGGTGCCCAGCCCGTCGCAGTAGCGGGTGCAGGAGGTCGGGTAGTCGTTGTGGGTCAGGCCGGGCCCGGAGCCGGTGCACTCGTCCCCGGGGCAGGCCGACTGGCCGCAGGGATAATCGTCCGCCCGGAAGAAGCCGTAGTCGTCGCAGCACTCGTCGGCCGGGTCGCACTCGTCGCCGCTGGTGTCCGAGCCCGTATCGGAATCGGTGTCCGCGTCTGTGTCGGTATCGGTGTCGGTGTCAGTGTCGGTGTCGGTGTCAGTGTCGGTGTCAGTGTCGGTGTCGGTGTCCGTATCGGTGTCGGTGTCGGTGTCTGTGTCGGTGTCGGTATCGGGGTCGGTGTCGGTGTCGGTATCGGTGTCGGTGTCGGTGTCGGTGTCGGTGTCGGTGTCAGTGTCGCTGTCAGCATCCGAGCCTGTGTCCGATGTGTCCCATGTGTCCGATACACTGTCGCTGTCCGAGCCCGAGCCGACGGCCGGCGCATTTCCCGTATCCACTTTCGCGCAGCTCCAGACAAGCATAGCAGCTACGAAAACCAGGCCACAACGGTATCTCATCAACGCCCCCTCGCCAGCCGCTGTTGTCTCTCCGGTAGTCAGCCCCCGGCCAATCTAGAGAAATAGTTACCGAAACCGGCTACTCGACCTCCCACTCCTTGCAGGCCTGGGTGATCATCGGCAGCGCCTCGGCGAAGAAGTCCTCGTAGCTGTCGGCGCAGACGTCGCCCTTGTAGCTGTTCTCGAAATCGTTGGTGAAGGCGATCAGGTTGGCGGCCGGGACAGCGCCGCAGTCGTTGTCCAGCTCCAGCCCGATCACGGACAGCACGATCACGTTCTCGGAATGACCGTTCTTGTACGAGATCACCGTCTCGGACCACTCTTCCGGCGTGCCGCCCGAGCCGTAGGAATCGCAGCCCCACTGGTCGCAGCCCTGCTCCACGTCGTCCTCGTCGGTCACGATCACGATCACCAGAACCGAGTCCTCGCGGTGGAAGCCCTCGTTGCACTCTCCCTCGGCGTTCCACTCCGCCGAGAGAGCGTTCAGAATCGCTCGCATCGGGCGCTCGTCGTCCGCCCCGCCGCCGCCGACCTTGGCGATGCAGGCGAACTTCTCCGCCAGGTTCGGCTCGTCCATGTTCAGGTAGCTGCCGCCGCTGGCGAACGGAGTGCAGACCTCGTTGCTGGAGTTGATCGCGCCGGTGGTCTCCGTGACCAGGTGCCCGATGTCCCTGCAGCCCTGGGGATTCATGAACGAAAACCCCGGAACCACCACGCCCACGTGCACTGTCGGCGCGTAGAGAAGCTGGCTCTGAATCGCCTCGACGAAACCGGGAAAGCTGGCGATGATGCTGTCCTGGTTGTCGGTCATGCTGCCCGAGTTGTCGATCACGAACAGGATGTCGATGTTGGGGCACCACGGATCCGAATCGCTCTCGGTGTCCGTATCCGCATCACCATCCGCGTCGCCGTCCGTATCCCCGTCGGTGTCTCCGTCGGTGTCTCCGTCCGTCCCGTCGCCGTTCTCGTCGGCGACCCTGTTCTCGGTTCCGGCGCATCCCGCCGCCCAGCAAAGGGCAATCGCCAGACCGATCAGAAACGTCTTCGCGCTTTTCATCTCTGCTCTCCTTTTCGTTGGTCGTCCCCAAGCTCCTCCAGGCGCGCCCGGGCCCAGCTCGCGGCCGGGGTGCCGGGATGGACGGTCAGAATCTGGCGCAGCGCGCGTCGCTCGAGCTCTGTTTCGCCCAGAGCCCGGTACGACGAGGCCACCCCGCGGCGGGCCTCCTCGGCCAGCGGCCCGCGCGGTCTCCGCGTCAGGTAGCCACGGTAGCCGTGCAGCGCCCCGGCTGGTCGCCCCAAGTGCCTCAGCCGCAGGTGAGCCAGGTTGATCGCGGCCACCTCGGCCTGGGAGCCGCCGGGAAACAGCTCGATCAATCGCCGGTAGCTTCGCGCCGCGCCCGCCCAGTCGCGTTGTCCGCGCAGCTCGCGCGCCTCGCGCAGCAGCTCGTCGGCGGTCGGCGCGCGCTCGGCTCGTCGCTCCCGATTCGGGACCTTCTTCTGCTCGACCGCCGCGTCCGCGATCGCGGCGTCGCCGACCTCCTCCTGCGCCGCTTCCCGCTCGGCATCGGGCCGGGCCGCGGTCGGCGGATCGATTCCCAGCAGATTGGCGACGCGCCGGGCGCGATCCTCGCTCAGCGTTTCGGTCCGTCCGCGGCCGAAACGGTAGGACAGCCCGGCCTCCACTTTCCTCGAAGCGCCCGCCTTCTCGACGACGCGCACCGCTCCGCGCAGCACGTCCACCCGCACGCCGTCCCGGCGAGAAGCGGACACGCCGAAGATCGTTCCCACCACCTCGACCCGTCCCCGCTCGGTTGCCACCTCGACGGCGTTACGCGGACTTCGTTCGGGATCGACGCGCAGCGCCACCGCTCCGCTGGCCAGCTCGATCGAGACGCCGCCCGATCTCGCGCGCCGCAGCGAGAGCTCGCTTCCCTCGGCTCGAGCCAGCTCGATGCCGATCTCTTCCAGCGGGACGGGAGCCTTCGCGATCGCCGGCGACTCGCCGGCTCGAGTCCGAGCACGGTCCTCTCCACCGGCCCACGCCAGCATTGCGAGCACGACCGCCGCGGCGGCGCCCAGCGCGCCGATCACGGCGCGGCGGCGGCGGGCCTCGACCAGCTCGATCGCGGCCGCGGCGACGCGCTCGGCCTCCGCGGCCGAAGGCCGATCCCGCAGCTCGGGCAGCGCGTCCAGAGCCGCGGCGAACGCCGCGCAGCTCGCGCAGCCGCGGCAATGCTCGCGCGCGGCCTCGAGGCTCTCTTCTTCGTCCTCGGCCATCTCTCCCAGCAGGGCCGCCTCCAGTGCTCGGCGGCTCTGCTCGCAGCGATCGCTCTTTTGCGACATCTCACTCACTTCTCAGCTCCAAAAGACCTCTTTCCAGCTCCGGCTCGCGCGAGAGCGCCTCGCGCAGCTCCTTGAGCCCGTAGCGCAGGCGGTCCTTGACCGTGTTGGGCGAAACCGCGGTCATCTCGGCGACCTCGGCCACGGAGTAGCCCTCCACCAGGTGCAGCCCCAGCGCGACGCGCCGGACCTCGGAGAGCCCGTCGAGCAACCCCTCCAGCCGCCGCAGCACGCGGGTCCGCTCGACGATCCGCTCGGGGCCGGGCTGCCCGGCCGCGACCTCGCGCTGGGGGGCGTGGGTCCGCGAAAAGCGCCGCTGCTTGCCCAGCTGCCGCTTGGCCGACCTGTAGGCCACGCTCCCGGCCCAGGTCTCGAGCCTGCTCTCGCCGCGAAATCTCTTCAGCCCGGTGTAGATCTCGATCATCGCCTGCTGCGCCAGCTCCTCGCTCAGCTCGGGGTCCGAGGCGAGCATCCGCACCACGGCCCGCACCCGCGGGTAGAGCCGCTCGAGCAGATCGCGGGCCTCGCCGCGGTTTCGGGCGGCCGCGCGCGCTTTGCGCACGTCTTCCAAAACGGCGGTCCCGTCGGACGCGATCTCGCTCGCCTTCGCTATCGAACTCGCCTCCTTCGCGCTTCTGCCTTGCATTGTGCGACCTGGAGACAAAACGGGCGGTCAACCCGCCAAAAAGGCCAGACCGAGAGAAAGATGGGGGCGCACGATCAAGGGGTCGATCACGATCTCCTTGCCGCCGTCCAGGCGGCCGACCGTGGAGGGGCCGTCGTTGAGCACGGCGTCGGCGGCCAGCGAGACGAAGGGAATCAGCACCTCGCCCGCGCGCCACAGCAACGCGAGGCGGGCGGTCACTCCGCTCAACCAGCGAAAGCGCCCGCGGCGGGGCTCGACCTCCGGGTCCAGGGAACGGACCGTCCAGGTCGTCGGATCGTTGAGCGAGCCGAGAGCGATCTCCAGCCGCAGCCGATCACTCCCGACTCTGAAGCCGAGCCCGAGCTCGAACGGGTGCGAGCTCAGCTCGACGCGCACCGAGCTGGAGGTGGCCGTCAGCGGAGGCCTGAAACGGTACCCGGCCAGCAGCCACAGGCCCCCGCCGAGCCTCACGGCGGCACCCAGCGCCAGGCCGTGCACGAATCGCGGGGCGACCTCGTACAGCTCCAGGTCGTAGCCGACCGCCAGCTCCACGCGACCGATCCGCGGCTCGACAGACGGCGATTGCCCGCCGGGCTCGTCGCCTTTCGCCTCGACCCGCTTTTTGGCGGCCGGTGGCGGCTTCGCGCCGAGCCTGCCCCCGCGCACCAGCGTCTCCACCAGGCCGCGCATCACCAGCGCCGCAGTCTCGGCTCCGGCCGCGCCGACGGCCTCGCGCACGGTCTCCACGTAGACGCGCCGCCCTCCGGGCTCGCTGACGTGCACGTGGATTCGTCCCTCGCCTCCCGGCTCCATCCAGAGCAGCACCCTGGCCTCGGTGCGCTCGGCGACGGCGCCGACCAGCTCGTACCGCTCTTCGGCGTCGCGCGGCAGCCTCTCCGCCCGCTCGATCTCGAAGCGAGCCTCCACGTCGATCAGCTGGGCCGCCAACGCTTCGGCCAGCTCGTCCTGGTCGGCGTGCTCGCCGGCGGGCACGAGCAGCACCACCAGCGGAGGCGAATCGTCCGCCTCCGCGCTTGGCCCTTCGGCCCGGGCGACGCAGCAGAGCAACACGCCCGCCGCGGCCAACAGAAGCGAGCGCACGACCGTCACCGTCCCCCAACGGGTTTCTACTCCCTCCATCGAATCTCCGATGATACCGCAAATCGGAATTCGGATCCGGCGGACGGATCAGAGAATGCCGAGCAGCTCGCGCAACGGGCCGCGGCTGGCGCCCGGCGGAGTCGCGCCGCAGCCCGAGCCTCCCCCGCCGCCGCTCGTCGAATCCTGGTCCGTATCGACGTCGGAATCCGCGTCTGTGTCGGCGTCGGCGTCCGCATCCGCGTCGGCCGCCGGCGGGACCGACCACAGCTCGGTGTAGACCCTGCGGCTCAGCCCGCCGGGCGTCACGAAGTAGAGCCTGTTCCACTCGCCGCTGCCCGGCTCGCCCTGGAATGCGGCCTCGTCCCAGGTCAACGTCACGCCGGTCGGCTCTCCGGCGGCGACCTGACCCTGCAGCGGCTCGATCGAGAGCCACTCCAGCGGCCAGCGGCTCTCGACCTTGTAGCCGA
>JAWOBP010000041.1:0-43706 GCA_046484285.1 Polyangia bacterium | reverse complement strand
TAGGTATGCGCCAGACAGAAGATAAACTTTATATTGTTAAAAATAATATTATTCGTGAATATGTGACAATTCATACAGCAACTAAGGTCAACTGTTCAACTACTATCGGAGAAAATAATTATTTAATGGGTTTTTCTCATATTGCCCATGATTGTAAATTAGCAAATAATATTGTGACGACGAGTCTCCCGCCGACGTCGATCCGATCAACGTGGGTGGCCCCGTGACCCAGGTGAGCGCCGGCGGCTCCCACTTCTGCGCGGTGATGGCCAGCGGCACTCTCAGGTGCTGGGGAAGCAACGACTACGGACAGCTCGGCTACGGCGACATCCTCGAGGACGAAGAGAACATCGGCTACGACGAGCCGCCGGCCAGCCTCTGCGAGGTGCCGGTGATCTGAGCGCACCGGCCGCTTCGATCTTGTTGCAGGGTTTTCGAGTCGGGGTATCGCGATCGAGCGCCGCCCACCGGACCCCCGGCCCGAAACGTTTTTTCCACAGCGCGGAGTGCTCCACTCTTTGCCCACGCCTAGCTCAAATCCAGATCTGGAGCCGATCATCAGACAGTTATGAGTTTTCAACACCAGGCCAGTTATGGTATTTGATATCGACGCGAATCGGAGGTTGCATGTCGACGGACGAGCGACTCGGCGAGCTGATGGTCAGGGAGAAGCTGATCTCCCTAGAAGAGCTTCGGGAAGCTCAGGACTTGCAGCGCAAGAGCGGCGAGAATCTCAGCAAGAGCCTGGCGAAGCTGGGTTACGCCTCGGACGAGGATGTCACGGATTTCATCGCTGATCAGTACAACGTTCCGGCCATTCAGCTAGAAGACTACGAGGTCGAGCAGGAGATTCTCGATCTGATTCCCCGCGAGGTGGCCGAACGCCACAAGATCATTCCCGTCTCTCGCGCCGGCACCTCGCTGGTGGTCGCGATGACCGACCCGACCAATCTGCATGCCATCGACGACGTAAAATTCCTGACCGGCTACAACGTCGAGCCGGTGGTCGCCTCCGAGGCCGCGCTCGATCAGGCGATCTCGAGCTACTACGCCGCGCCGCTGGCCTCCTACGACGAGGTGATGGACGGTTTCGACGGAGAGGAGTTCGACTTCGGCGAGGACGACGAGGAGGCGATGAACGTCCTCGAGCTGGAGAAGATGAGCGAGGACGCTCCGGTGGTGCGGCTGGTCAACCTGATCCTGATCAACGCGATCAAGAAGGGCGCCTCCGACATCCACGTCGAGCCATACGAAAAGGCGCTGCGCGTTCGCTACCGGATCGACGGCGTCCTCCACGAGGAGATGCAGCCGCCGCTCAAGCTGAAGAACGCGCTCACGAGCCGACTCAAGATCATGAGCAGGCTCGATATCGCCGAGCGACGGCTGCCGCAGGACGGCCGCATCAAGCTCAAGCTGGGCAAGGGGCGCGAGATGGACTTCAGGGTCTCGGTGCTGCCCACGCTGTTCGGCGAGAAGGTGGTGCTGCGGCTGCTGGACAAGTCCAACCTGCAGCTCGACATGACCAAGCTGGGCTTCGACTCGCAGCCGCTCGAGCTGTTCAAGCACGCGATCCACCAGCCGTACGGGATGGTGCTGGTCACCGGGCCGACCGGCTCGGGCAAGACCACCACCCTGTACTCGGCTCTTTCAGAGCTCAACCGCTCGGACGTCAACATTTCGACGGCCGAGGATCCGGTGGAGTACAACCTGCACGGGATCAACCAGGTCCAGATGCACGAGGAGATCGGCCTCAACTTCGCCTCGGGGCTGCGCTCGTTCCTGCGCCAGGACCCGGACATCATCATGGTCGGAGAGATTAGAGACTTCGAGACGGCGGAGATCGCGGTCAAGGCCGCGTTGACCGGTCACCTGGTGATGTCCACGCTGCACACCAACGACGCTCCGTCCACGGTCAGCCGGCTGCTGAACATGGGCGTGGAGCCGTTCCTGGTGACCGCCTCGGTGATCCTGGTGCTGGCCCAACGGCTGGGTCGCCGTCTGTGCAAGGAGTGCAAGGAGCCGATCGAGGTCCCCGAGGAGGCGCTGCTGGCGGCCGGCTTCAAGCCCGAGGAGGTGGCGGCCGGCGTCACCTGCTACGAGGGCAAGGGCTGCAAGGCCTGCAGCGACACCGGCTACAAGGGGCGAGTCGCGCTGTACGAGGTGATGCCGTTCGGCGAGGAGCTGCGCGAACTGGTGCTGCAGGGATGCTCGACCGCGGAGCTGAAGTCCGAAGCGATCCGTCTCGAGATGGCCTCGTTGCGGATGGCCGGTCTGCAGAAGGTTCGCGAGGGAGTCACTTCGCTCGAGGAGGTGCTCCGCGTCTCCGCCGCCGATTGAGATTAACGGGTCCGCTCGCGGGCCGATGACGACCACGGGAGAGTCAAGTGGCCAATCTGCACCAGCTGCTCAAGGCGATGATCGAAAAAGGGGCTTCGGATCTGCACATCACGACCGGATCCGCCCCGCAGCTGCGGATCGACGGCAGTTTGGTCCCGCTCAAGATGGAGCCGCTCTCGCCGGCCGAGACCAAGCGGCTCTGCTACTCGATCCTGACCGAGGAGCAGAAGGTGCGCTTCGAGCAGGAGAACGAGCTGGACCTCTCGTTCGGAGTCAAGGGGCTGGCGCGGTTTCGCTCCAACCTGTTCGTGCAGCGCGGTGCGGTGGCCGGCGCTTTTCGCGCGATTCCGTTCAAGATCCTATCCATCGAGGAGCTGGGCCTGCCCCCGGTGATCAGCTCGCTGGCTCACAGGCCGCGGGGGCTGGTCTGCCTGACCGGCCCCACCGGAGCCGGCAAGTCGACCACGCTGGCCGCAATCGTGGACCAGATCAATGCGGCCGAGCGACAGCACATCCTCACGATCGAGGATCCGATCGAGTACCTGCATCCGCACAAGCGCTCGGTGGTCAACCAGCGAGAGATCGGCACCGACACCGAGACCTTTTCCGACGCGTTGCGCTACGTGCTGCGCCAGGATCCGGACGTGGTGCTGATCGGAGAGATGCGCGACCGGGAGACCGTGCAGGCGGCGCTGACCATCTCGGAGACCGGGCACCTGGTATTCACGACCTTGCACACCAACAGCTGCGTCCAGACGATCACCAGGATCATCGACCTGTTCCCCCCGCACCAGCAGCCGCAAATCAGGGCGCAGCTCTCGTTCGTGCTGCAGGGCGTGGTCACCCAGCAGCTTCTGCCGCGCGCCGGCGGCCCGGGACGCGTGGTCGCCTGCGAGGTGATGATTCCCAACGCCGCGATCCGCAACCTGATCCGGGAGGACAAGATTCACCAGCTCTACTCCCAGATGCAGGTGGGACAGGGACAGCACGGAATGATCACCTTCAACCAGGCGCTCTTCGCCCTCTTGCAGCGCAGGATGATCACGCTCGAGGAGGCGCTGGGGCGCAGCGGCGATCCCGAGGATCTGAAGAAGATGATCGCGGACAAGAACGGGTGATTTTTCTAGTGCCTCGTCAACCCGACGATTTCGGGTACGGGGCGAGAGATCATCGGCGAGGCCAAGGAACGACGACGAAGGACTGGCGGTGCCAATTCGAGGAGGAGTGACGCAGGGATCGTCGATGAGGGCCGGCCCGACCCGGCATTGTGGGGTTGACGAGGCACTAGGTTTTTCCGAGGCTGGTCGCATTTTTGACCCCAAATCGAGCGGCGGGTTAGAATCGGTCGTCGGAGTTCGTCGAGACCGACACGGGGAGCGGGTGTGAGCCGATGGCCGATTACGTTTACGAGGCGCGCAACAACACCGGTAAAGTCGTAAAGGGCGTCCTGACCGCTGACAACGAGGAAGAGGTCACCGGCAAGCTGCGCGAGAAGGGGCTCTCCCCCCTCAAGGTCAAGAAGAAATCCATAGAGATCAACCTCAACTTCAGGCGCAAGGCGACCGCCAAGGACCTCAAGACGTTCACGCGCCAGTTCTCCACGATGATCGACGCCGGGCTGCCGCTGGTGCAGTGTCTCGACATCCTGGGCTCCCAGGCCGAGAACAAGTGGTTCGGAAGCAAGCTGTTGGAGATCAAGCGTCTCGTCGAGGGCGGGTCCACTTTTTCCGAAGCGCTGGCCAAGTATCCCAGGATCTTCGATGAGCTGTTCGTCAACCTGGTCGCGGCCGGAGAGATGGGCGGCATTCTCGACACGATCATGAAGCGGCTCGCCGAGTACATCGAAAAAAGGGAGCAGCTGCAGCGCCGCATCAAGGGAGCGATGGTCTACCCGGTCGGGATCCTGATCGTCACGGTCGCGGTGGTCGTCGTGCTGCTCAAGTGGGTGATTCCCACCTTCGAGAAGATGTTCTCCGACTTCGGTGCCGGAGGCGAGTTGCCGGCTCCCACGCAGTTCGTAATCAATTTGAGCAACAGCTTTCAGCAGGGCTGGTACATCTGGCTGATCGCTATCATCGGGATCATCGTCGCGTTCAGCCTGACGAGAGCCAGCCGCTCCGGCCGCTACATGCTCCATCGCTTCTACCTCAGGCTTCCGATCTTCGGCAGCGTGATCCGCAAGATCGCCGTGGCGCGTTTCACCCGCACCCTGGGAACGCTGTTGTCTTCGGGCGTTCCGATCCTCGACGCGCTGAACACGGTGGGCAAGTCGGCCGGCAACATGGTGATCGAGCGGGCGATATCCTTCGCCCGGCAACGCATCTCCGAGGGGCGCAACATGTCCGAGCCGTTGCAGGACGCTCGCGTTTTTCCGGGGATGGTCGTGCAGATGATCGCCGTGGGCGAGCAGACCGGCGCGCTGGACGTGATGTGCAACAAGATCGCCGACTTCTACGACGAGGAGGTCGACGTGGCGGTCGCCGCTCTGACCAGCCTGCTCGAGCCGCTGATGATGGTGGTGATCGGCGGGATCGTGGGCGGGATGGTGATCGCCATGTACCTGCCGATCTTCAAGATCGCCGGCACCATTCAGGAATAGATCGGCCATGGAGCGCTCAGCGGCCGAGGCGGTGGCGAGCACCTCCGCAGCCAGCGCGCCGGGGCGCAGGCTGATCTGGCTGATGCTGCTACGGGTGGGGCTGATATCGGCCCTGCTGGGCGGCACGCTGGCGCTGAACTACGCGGATTTCGACGCGCCCTCGCCGAGCTTCCTGCTGGGCCTGATCGCGTTCACCTATTTGGCGACGATCGCCTACGCAGTCTGGTATCGCACCGGCGCGCGGCGCCTGCTGCTGGCCCGCTTTCAGCTCGCGGTCGACATGCTGGCCTGGGGCTGCCTGGCCTACGCCACCGGTGGAGTGGCCTCGGGGTTCAGCTTCCTGTTCGACTTGTGGGTGATCGTGGCCGCCGTCGTGCTGGGCGGAGGTGCGGCCTTCCACGCCGCGATCGCCTCCAGCGTCGTGCTGGTAGCACTGGGGGGATCGATGTTCGCCGGTCTGCTGGATTCGCTTCCGGATCAGCTCGCGGCGGACAGCTCGATCTACGAGACTCTGTACTTCCTGAGCGTCAATATCGCCAGCCTGTTTCTGGTAGCCGCGCTGGTCAGCTCGCTGGTGCGGCGCATCGAGCGGACCGGGCGCGGGCTGGAGCGCGAGCGGACCCAAAGGGCGGATCTGACTGTGCTCCACGCCGACGCGATCCGTTCGTTGCCGGTCGGGCTCGCCACCACCGGCCTCGACGGAGAGGTGTTGACCCTCAATCCGGCGGGAGCGGCGATTCTGGGAACCGAAGGCGGCGCTTGTCTGGGAAGCGATTTGGGGAGCTGGATACCCGAGGCCTGGAAGGCGATCCGCAAAAAGATCGACGGCGAGATTCGGGGACGAGCGACCGCTTTTACCTCTGCTGGAGACCGGATTCCGGTGGAGTATACCGTGACCCCGCTGCTTTCCGCCGAGGGTGAGCGGCGCGGCAGCATCGTCGTCTTCGACGACTTGACCAAGATTCGCCAGCTGGAGCTGGAGTTGGAGCGATCGCGCCGCCTGGCGGCGCTGGGGGAGCTGGCGGCCAGCCTGGCGCACGAGATCCGCAATCCCCTCGGAGCCGTTTCCGGCGCGGTCCAGATGCTGGCCGAACGACCCGACGTCAACGACGAGGATCGCTCCCTGGGCGAGATCATCGGGCGCGAGATCGATCGAGTGGAGCGATTGATAGGAGACATGCTCGATTTCGCCCGGCCGCGAGATCCGGCGCGCCAACGAGTCGACCTGGGCCGCGTGGCGGAGGAGGTCGTCGCGGCTTTCGCCAGGAGCAGCGAGGCCGAGGGACGCGCGATCGAGTTTCGGGCGACGGCAAACGGAGACGCCGAGGTGGACGAGCCGCAGATTCGGCAGGTCCTCTGGAACCTGCTGCGCAACGCCGCCCAGGTTACCGAGGAGGGAGACGGGATACACGTCGAGCTGGGAGGCGACGAAGAGCTGGTTCGCCTGTCCGTGACGGATACCGGTCCCGGGATAGATGCGCGGGATCGCGAGCGCATCTTCGACCCGTTCTTCAGTACGCGGGAGCGCGGTCTCGGGATTGGGCTCGCCTTGTGCCGCAGGGTCGCGGAGACGCACGGGGGCTCGATTCGAGCCGGCGCCGGCGAAGGGGGCGGAGCCGAGATCGCGATCGAGATGCCACGCCGCGCGGGCGGCAATGCCGAGCGGAGTTGACTCCGGAGACGGCGCGAGGAACGATCGCGGCGTGACTGACGACGACCAGCCGGGAACCTCCGAGCGGCGGGGGAGCCGTTTCGATCGAATCGCGGAGCGCTGGCTGCGCGGTCCGCTGGCATTGCTCGAGGGCGTTGGCGAAATCGCGATCATGGGAGCACAGGTCGCGTACTGGATGATGCGCCCTCCCTACCGGCCGCGCGTGTTTCTCGATGCTTTCTATTTCGTCGGAGTCGGGTCGGTGTTCATCATCCTGCTCGTGGCTAGCTTCATGGGCGGCGTGATCGCCTTGCAGTCGATCTCCGGCTTCGCGGACTTCGACGCGGAGAACATGACGGGCGGCGTGATCGGCCTCTCGTTCACCCGCGAGCTGGCGCCGGTCTTCACCGCGCTGATGCTGACCGCCCGCGCCGGCGCCGCGATGACCACCGAGCTCGGAACGATGCGCGTCACCGACCAGATCGACGCGCTGACCACGATGGGCATCAACCCGATCCAGTACCTGGTCGCGCCGCGGGTGGTGGCCAGCACGGCGATGGCTCCGGTGCTGTGCTACCTGTTCAACGTGGTCGGGATGGTCGGCGCCTACGGCGTGGCGGTGGGGTTGATGAACCTCGATCCCGGAATCTTCATCGACGAGATGGCCTGGGCGGTAGACACCGACGATGTGCTGGGCGGGATGCTCAAGGCGACGGTGCTGGGCTACTTCGTCAGCCTGATCGCCTGCCGCCAGGGCTTTTACGCCCGTGGCGGCGCGGCCGGGGTCGGCGTGGCGACGACTCGGGCGGTGGTCCACAGCTTCGTCACGGTTTTCATTCTCGACTACTTTCTGACCGACCTGATTCGCGGTTGAGGGCGGCGGTCTCTTGTCGGGCCGACGGCGGTCTTCTACACTGCCGCTCATGCGATTTCGAAGCGTCTTTTCACTGTTGTTGTCGCTCGCCGTCTGCGCGGCGGCGCTCGGGTGTCACCGCTCTTTGCGGCCGCTGGAGCCTTCCGCGACCGCTTCGGCCGATCCAGCGGTGGAGCGCGAGTTCGCAGAGGCGCGCAAGCTGTTCGAAAAGGGCCGACTCGAGCTCGCCGACCGCGCTTTCGTCTCGCTGATCGAGGCGCACGGCTCGGATCCGCTGGCGCGCGAGGCCGCGGTCTACCGCGCCCGAATCGCGCTGCGGCGCGAGGATCCAAAGAGCGCGCGGCGACTGCTCGCGGATCTGATCGAGTCCGGGCAGGGCTCCATTTCCCGGCGCGCCCGCTTCTACGACGGAGTGGCCCTGCAGCGACTCGGCAGGGATCGCGAGGCGATCGAGGCGCTCGAGCCGTTCGTCGGGCGCCTGCCGGGTCCGCAGGAGAACATGCTGCTGCTGGACACCCTGTGGCGTGCCGGCGAGCGTGCCGGCGAGATCAAGAAGGCGATCGAGTGGCTCGACGGCTACCTGGAGGCCGAGCCCGGCTCCGAGAAGAGCGGTCGTCGTATCGAGAAGCTGCTCGAGGTGCTGGAGGGCATCGACGACGATCGTCTGCTGGAGGAGATCGAGGCCCGGCTCCGCGAGGACGGACGCGCGATCGCCGCGGTTCGTGCGCGCCGGGCCATGTTGGCCTACGAGCGCGGTGAGATCGAGCGCGCCGCGCGTATCGTGGAAGAGATCCGGCGGAGCGAGGCGGCCGAAGATCCGCGCGTCGCGGAGATCGCCGAGCTGCTGGAACGCCGTACCGAGCTGGATCTCGGTGTGGTCGGCGCGGTGTTGCCGCTCTCCGGTCGATCGCGGTTGGTGGGCGAGGCGGTGCTGCAGGGTCTGATGATCGGGGCCAAGAGCTCGCGGCTGGGCCGACTGCCGGAGCTGGAGGTCGTGATTCGTGATTCCAGAGGCGATCCCGAAAAGGCGGCCGACGCCATCGATCGACTGGTGTTCGAGGATCGGGCCGCCGCGGTGATCGGACCGGTCGACATCGCCGCCTCGGAGGCCGCGGCGCGGCGGGCCGAGAAGCTCGGCGTTCCCATCCTGTGTCTCTCGGTTCGTTCCGGAGTGGCCGAGCTGGGCGACTACGTGTTTCGCAACTTCGCCTCCAACCGGGCGGAGGTACGCAGCCTTGTGGACGAGGCACGCCGCCGCGGCGGGGAGCGTTTCGCCGTGCTGTACCCCACGGACGGCTACGGCGAGGCGATGAGAAGGGAGCTGGCCGAGGAGCTGGGGAGGTTCGGCGACGAGCCAGTGGCCGAGCTGGCCTACGATCCCGGGCTGACGGATTTCAGCGAGACCGCGCAGCGGCTGGCCGAGGAGGACTTCGATGTGTTGTTCGCGCCGGACAGGGCGCAACGAATCGCTTTGTTGGCTCCGGCGCTGGCCGCGGCCGGGATCTGGCCTGCGGCGCCGGGCGAGGAACCGGGCGGACCGGGGCGCGCGGTGCAGCTGCTGGTTCCATCGGTGGGCTTTTCCGCGAGCTTGCGGCGCCGGGCCGGCCGCTACCTGGAGGGCGCGCTGTTCGCCACCTATTTCCACGAGCGGGCCGGGGAGGGCAGCGAGAGCTTCGACCGGCGGTATCGCGACGAGTACGGCAGGGAGCCGACGCATTTTTCCGCCTTCGGACACGACGCGGTCAGGTTGATCGCGGCCGCGATCGGATCGGGAATGAGCACGCGCTACGCGATCCGGGATTGGCTGGCCGATGTGCGGGGGGAAGCGCGACGGCGATTCTCGCTGGCCGCGCCGTTTTCCGGTTTCGATCACAGCGGCGGTGCCGAGGCGGGAGCCTGGCTGATGACCCTGGTCGACGGAGAGATCGAGGTGCTGCGGTGAGCGAGAGCCGGGCGGTCGCAGAGCGTAACGAAACGGGCGGCTCGCTGACGGAGAGCGTCGGCCGGTCCCGGGCCGTGATCTGCATCGGCTCCGGCGGCGTGGGCAAGACAACCGTCGCCGCCGCGGTCGGCGTTTGCCAGGCGCGCCGCGGTCGGCGGGTCGTCTGCCTGACCATCGATCCGGCCCGGCGGCTCGCTGACAGCCTCGGGGTCGACACCGACAGGGGCGCGGGAGAGCTTCGCGATATCACGGGCTCGCTGGGTGAGACCAATGGCGGGAGGCTCTCGTTCGGGATGCTCGATCCGGTCGCGACCTTCGCCGAGTTCGTGCGACGACGCACCTCCTCACCGGCCAGGGCGGAGCGTATCTTGCAAAATGCCATGTACCGATATCTTTCGGGATCGCTGAGCGGCATGCAGGAGTACATGGCGCTGGAGAAGCTCTGCGAGATACTGGCCGATCCCGATACCGACCTGGTGGTGCTCGACACGCCGCCGACCGCAAACGCGCTCGATTTCTTCACCGCGCCGCACCGCATGGTCGCGGCGCTGGACGGAAAGCTGGTGCGCGCGATGCGGCGGGCCTACGGCGGTCCGGGGCGGTATGGGATCGATCTGGTGGGCCGCGGAGCCGGCGGCTTGCTGCGGGCGATCGGCAGGGTAACCGGAGCCGAGCTGCTCGAGGAAATCATGGGCTTCGTGGACGCGCTTTCCGACCTGTTCGGCAGTTTTTCCGAGAGGGCCTCGACCGTGGAGCGCGTGCTGGCGGGCGACGACGTCGCCTTCTGCCTGGTGGTCACTCCCGATCGGGCGACTCTGCGCGAGGCGCGCGAGTTTCGCCAGCGGCTCTGCCGGCTGGGTCTCGGAATCGATTTCGTGGTCTTCAACCGGGCACACGATCCACCGGTCCCGGATCCACCCGCGGACGTCTCGAGCGGAATCCGCCGGGCGCTGGAGCCGATCGACGAGGAGTGGAATCGCGCCGGCGAGCGGGAGTCGCGCCTGATCGAGAGCCTGGCGGCCGGCTGGGAGGAGCTGAAAGGCACGGCGATCGTGCCGCTGCTGCCCGAAGGTGCGACGCGGATCGCCGCGCTGGACCGCATCGGCGAGGCGCTCAGCGATAGCGGCGCATCCGGAACACGGGCCGCGAGCCGACTTCCACGATGAAGTGAAAGGTGAACTTGACCAGCCCGTCGTGCCGGTCGCGAAGCCCTGCCGGTACGTTGGGAAACGGTGATGCCTGTTGGACCGCCTCGTACGCCTCGTCGTCGAGGAAAGGCGCGCCGCAGGGATTCATCACGTAGAGGTTCTTGAGCGAGCCGTCGCCGCGTAGCACGACCAGCAGCACGGTGGTGCGGTCCTTGAGGCCGTAGATGTTGCCGTACGGATCGCGCTGTCTCCATTCCACGTCCGGGTGCCAGTAGCGCTCCACCGAGCGCTTGACGCGGTTGAAGAACGAGGCGTAGTCCCAGCCGGCGGTGTTGAGCGCCGTGCGGTCCGCGCGAATCACGTCGTCGAGGTTGTCGAGACCGGTCCCGGCCAGCGCGCCGGCCATCGCGCTCATCGAGGGCTCGAGGCTGATCTCCTCGAGCGCGGCCGGTGCGCGGCGCTCCGCGGCGGCTTCGCCCTGCTCGGCGCGCTCCAGATCCGAGGGCAGCGGCGCCATGCCCATCCGCTCGGCGGTCGTTCCCCCCGGCGTTTCGCGCGCGTCTTTTCCGCTGCCTTCGGCTTCGGGGCTGGCCGGAGCGCTGGCGGCTTCCCGGGAGCGGACGCTGGCCTGGGTCTCCCGCTCGACCCTGGAGTCGTGCTCCGCCAGGTAGCGGGGATCCTTCGGGCGGCGGCGGTCGGGCGAGGGCGGGGCCTCGACGACCTGGCCTTCGGGAGCTTCCTCGCGGGGCTCGTAGTCCTCGAGCTCCTCTTCGGGGGTCTTCTCCTCTTCGTCGGCGGTCGCGCTTTCCGATTCACGGTCCCAGAGATCGACGCGGAATCGCGACGGCTCCTCGGCGGGACGGTAGCTGAGCATCCAGTGTACCGCCGGGACGACCAGCGCCAGGTGAAGCAGCAAGGCCAGCAGCACGGCGATGCGTAGAGTGTCGTTTTCGCGGTCGACCAGCGCGCGCCCCAGTTGCAGCAGCGCCAGTACGGGGACGAGCACCGCCAGCGCGGTGCAGTGCGCGAGCAGCGAGAGCAAAGAGGCGATTCCTAGCCGGAGTCGATCGTTGCTGGTCATGCCGTGCCTCGCCCGCCCCGCGGGACAGCGGCAGGTTAGCCAGCGCAAGCGGACGGGTCAAACACGCCGTCTAACGAGCAGGCGATCAAAAAAGATCAGTCGGTCGGAATCGGCGGTGGGGTGATGCCGTGCTTCTTGGCGGTTTCGCAGGCGGTCTCCACTCCGGTGGGCACGCCGTCGACCACCAGCACCTTGAACTCCACCCGGCGGTTCTGCTCCCAGGCCGCCTCGTTGTGCCCCGGGTCGACCGGGCAGTACTCGCCGTAGCCCATCGAGCGCAGCTTCTTGGGCTTGACGCCCTTGTTGATCAGGTACTTGACCACCGAGGCGGCGCGGTCCGCGGTCAGCTTGAGGTTGTAGTCGTCGTCGCCGCGCTCGTCGGCGTGACCCTGGATCTCCACCAGCTCGATCTGCGGGTTGTTCCTGATCGTGGCGGCCACGGCGTCGAGGATGTCGTAGGAGACCTCCTTGATCACCGCCGAGTCGTACTCGAAATACACCTTCTTCAGAATCTTGATGTCGGTGTCGGTCAGCACCACGTCGCCCTGGTCGGGGCAGCCATCCTCGTCGTCCTTGCCGTTGTAGGTCTCCGGCTCGTTGGGACACTGATCGTCAACGTCCGGGATGCGGTCGTTGTCGTTGTCCGGATCCGGACAGCCGTCCTCGTCCTCCCAGCCGTCCATGTCCTCCGGCTCGTTGGGGCACTCGTCGTCCACGTCCAGAATACCGTCGTTGTCGTTATCCAAATCGGGGCAGCCGTCGCTGTCCTCGAACCCGTCCATGTCCTCGGGGTCGTCGGGGCACTGGTCGACGTCGTCGGGGATTCCGTCGCCGTCGCGATCGCCCTCGCCGCGCTCCGGACAGCCGTCCTCGTCGGCGTCTCCGTCCATGTCCTCGGGAACCAGCGGGCACTCGTCGTCCACGTCCAGAATGCCGTCGCGGTCGTTGTCCGGATCGGGGCAGCCGTCGCTGTCCTCGAACCCGTCCATGTCCTCGGGATCGTCGGGACACTGATCGACGTCGTCCTTGATCCCGTCGCCGTCCCGGTCGCCCATCGAGGGCTCGAAGGCGAAGCCGAGGAACATGCGGTGCTCGTTGGCCTGCACGCCGTAGCCCGGGTTGTCGCCGGTGCCGCCCGCGAGCGGGATGCCGTGGGCGTAGCCGGCCATCAGGTAGGAGTTGCGCTCGACGAACACCTTGAGCCCGGCCGCGCCCTCCATCGAGAAGTAGTTCGGGTCGGCCAGGTTGGTCAGCAGGTGGTTGCCGTACAGCTCTACGACCAGGTCCATCACGCCGGGCACCAGCGTGAAGCTCTGGCCCAGCCCGAAGCTCATCATCGGGCCGTACTCGAACAGCAGGCGCTCGGCGTCGCTGCCGAAGGGCTGGTCGTTGTCGTTCAGCCAGAAGCCGCCGGCCGAGGAGTTGAGGTAGTTCTTCTCCTGCGCGCCGAAGGCGAAGCGCGCGCCCACGTTGAGCGCGGCGCGGTACCAGGAGATCGGCTGCAGGCTGACGATCATCTTGCCCGAGAGAGCTCCGCCGCCCGGCTCGCCCATCAGCAATTCGGGTCGGCCCACCGGAGCCTGGTACTGGAGAACGGTCCCCAGGCCGATCACGTGGCGATCGGCGCGAATCCAGCGCAGCTTGACGTGAAGACCGATATCGCCAATTCCGCCCTTGGTGCCCCAGCCGTCCTTCTGGGCGGCGTCCTCGGGGCCCAGGCCGTCGAACGCCTGGCCCTTGGGGATCACGAGCGGAATTTTTGCACCGATCACGATCATGTCGAGCAGGCCGAAGTTGAACATCAGCACCGAGCTGATGTAATTTTCGACCATGGTACGATTGTAGAAATCGTTCTCGTCGGACCAGCCCACCGCCTTGTCGGCCTGCTCCGGCGCGATCCACTGGTGGAATCCGAAGTCGAGCATCAACCCGAGCGAGATCGCCAGGTGCGGCAGAATCTGAGTGCCGTCCACGGTGAAGTGCCCCTTGGTGTCGACCGCGGAGCGGAACAGGCGGGCCTCCATGCCCTCGTCCTTGTTGACGACGTTGGTGTCGGCGCTTGCCGACTGCGACGCCAGCAGCATCGCGGTCGCGACGAGCGCGACGAAGACCCGGTTTCGCGAACCTTTCATTTAGACCTCCGACCTCGGGAAACCGTCGATTTTACTCGATGAATCGAAATCGCCCGCACGGTATACCAGCCAGAATTCCTTGTCAATTGGCCATGCTGCTTAACAACTTTTTTGTCGGACATCTACTCGCTCGAGTTGAACCGCCGTGTTTTTTTGCTCCCCAATGAAGAAATTTCGATGCGGAGGCGTCTCAAAGCTCCAGGTGATTTCTTTTCGAAGATGCGTGCAACCGTTGCTTGAACAAAAGAGGGATTGAGAGTATAAAATCTTAGATTTATCTGGGTAACAACACCGGAATTGAGAAGGCCGATCACGGTCGGCCGCGGGCTTCGAGAGGGAGGCCCGTTCGAGGAAGGAGAACGACATGAAGAGTATTAAGAGCTTGCTTGCTGCGGCCCTGTTGATCGTTTCTTTCGGAACGATCACCTCGTGCGACGAGATCACCAAGGTTTCCGAGGGCGTCTGCGGTCCGTGCGGAGACGTTTACGACGGGGACGCCTTCATCTCGGGCAACGCCCGGATCGACGGCGTGTTCAAGGCGGTGGGCACCTTCGGCAACGCCACGGCCAAGATCGACGCCAACTTCCGCTCCGAGCTGGAGGGGTTGGCCGAGGTGTTCGGGGTCGAGGGCGCGGCCGAGATGTCGGTCGACCAGCTGGCCGCCGAGGTCAAGGGCGCGATCAACGCCGAGATCAGCGCCAACGTCGAGGGCGGTCTGAGCGTCGAGTTCGTCCCGCCCCAGTGCAAGGCCGAGGCCAGCGTGGCGGTAGAGGCCCAGGCCGAGTGCGAGGCTTCCGCGGGCTGCGAGGTCTCTGCCGAGTGCGAGGCCGGCGAGCTGGCGGTCAGCTGCGAGGGGCAGTGCACCGGCGGATGCTCGGGCACCTGCGAGGGCTCCTGCACCGTAGAGGCCAGCGGCACGTGCGAAGGGACCTGCACAGGGTCGTGCCAGCTCGACGTCGGAGCCACGTGCGAGGGCACCTGCCACGGCACGTGTGACGACGGCACCTGCTCCCTGGAGAACACCGAGGGCGAGTGCGAAGGCCAGTGCGACGGCGAGTGCCAGGGCACCTGCGAGCTCGAGGCCGGCGGCGAGTGCTCCGGCGAGTGTCACGGCGAGTGCACGATGGAGATCGAGGGCGAGTGCGAGGGCGAGTGCTCCGGCTCCTGCGACGCAGAGTGCTCCGGCTCCTGCGAGGGAACGGTGGATCCGCCCTCGTGCAGCGCCGAGGGCGAGTGCGAGGCCAGCGCCGACTGCGAGGCCCAGGCATCCGCCCAGGCGTCCGCCAGCGTCGAGTGCACCCCGCCTTCGCTCGACATCGCGTTCGAGTTCGCCGCGGGCGTGGACGCCAGCGCCCAGGCCGAGTTCATCGCCAAGATGAGCGAACTCAAGGTCCGGATGGTCGCGATCGTGCAGGGCATGTTCCAGCTGCGCGCGCTGGTCGACGCGGACTACGCCGCCGAGATCGGCATCGAGCCGCCGGTGGGTCAGATCACCGCGGCGGTGCAGGGTCTGCTCGAGATCAACATCGACGAGCTCGACATCCCGGCCGGCCGATTGGCCTGCGTGCTGCCGGCGCTCGAGGACTCCAAGGACATCCTGGTCTTGGCCGCCACCGACCTGACGGTCACGGTCCAGGCCCAGCTCGAGATCGTGGGCGTGCTCGGCATCATGTAACGGCGAGACAGCGCCTGGTCAGCGACCGCCGGTCCCACAGGATCCGGTCAGGATCCGGTCCTCGCGCAGCCTTCTCACTTCCCGGCTCGAGGCCAGCACACGCGGAGACACCCCTGGCCGGCCGACCCGCCTTGTTGCGGCGCTCGCGCGCAAAGCCCACGTCGAGCGGCTCGTCGAGCGACCCGTCACCCTGTTCTTCGACGAGGCGCAGCATCTCGAAAAGGCCTCTCTCCTGATCAAAGGCCTGGTAGACAGGCGTCCGGCGGAGCCGATCATCGTGACCGGGGGCTCGGCGTTTCACCTGGAGTCCAGGGACGAGGGAGTCCCTCGCAGGTCGCGCCACGCGCACCGTGCTCTGCCGTTCTCCTTCGACGAGATCGCTGCTCGATCCCGCGCGGCACCGCCTGCGTTGCGAAAAAGGATGAAAGGATGATCTCTTCGAGCGGCACCTCGTCTCGAATGCCAGCCGGTGTTGCCGTTTCGTGGAAAAAGACGGACAATATATGAAACAGATCGCGGGGATCGACGGCTGGCCCTTCAGATTCCCGCCATGCGACCTCCTGCTTCCGAAAGATCGGAGTAGGAGCACCTCGGAGGTCGAGATGAAGGTTAGCGAAGTCGTTCCGGGTTGCCGGCACGTCGCGGCCGGCGGGCGCTCGGCTCTGTTCGGCGCGCCTCCCGAGGCTCTCAAGTTTCTCAAGAAGGCCGGGTTGTCGATTCCCCGGGTGGGCGTGCTTCCCGACTCCTCGTTCGTGCGCGGCGTCTCGCAGATCGCCCTCGAGTTTCCGGCCTACTGGTTCCTCTTCTTCGACGAGGAGCGCGGAGCCGACGACCGGTTTCGCGTGATCGGACGGCCCGAGACCTGCGAGCGGGTGCGCGAGGTGTTGGAGATCACCCTCTTCGGTCCCACGCCGGCGCAGATGAAGCGCTGGAAGCTGTCCAGGTCGCGGATCGACACGTTGACGCGAATAATGGACTACCTGGCTCCGCGGCGGGACGGCAGGCGGCTGGGATTGGACGACATCTTCGAGTTCGTCCCGTTTCCGACGGAGGATCCGGGCTGGGTGCCGCTGTTCGCCGGCGGCGTTGCGGAGGTGCGGAGGCTGGGCGACAACCGCTTCGCTGTGCGCGCGGAACGGCGCGGCAAGGGGCGAGTGGTGGATCTGAGCTTCGAGGGCGAGCAGCTTCCGCTGCTGGCCGAAATCGACGACGAATTGGAGCTTCCGCAGGTGCTCGGCGTCAAGCTGCTGGGCAGCTACTCCGGCTTCGATCCGGCCGGGCCGACCACGGGCATGGTGCTGTGGGTCAACTGCAACGGCTTTCTCGTCGACGGCCCGGTCGGCACCTCGGCTTACCTGCGGCGGCTCGGGATCCCCAAGTCGGATCTGTGCGGCGTGATCGTGTCCCACGTGCACGACGATCACTGCACGCTGATGGACATGATTCTCTCCGAGCAGCGGGTCAACATCATCACCACGCGCGAGATCTACGAGTCGATGCTGATCAAGGTCGCCGGCGTGCTCGGCGTATCGGTGGACCAGATGCGCGACTACCTCACGTTCACGGAGGTGATCCCGGGCAAGCCTGTTGCGATGTTCGGAGCGAGTTGGGAGTTCTTCTACATGGCCCACTCGATTCCCACGATCGGATTCCGCGTCTCGGTGCGCGGACCAAACGGCGAGGACAACGAGATCGTGTGGTCGGGAGACACGATGCACTTCGCGGGCCTGGAGCGGATGCGCGAGGCGTCCGCGATCAGCGAGGCGCACGAGCGGCGCCTCGAGAACCTGGTACGCGGCGGCGAGAAGCTGGCGATCCTGGACGCGGGCGGGCCTCCGATCCACGGCCGCGCGTCGGATTACGCCGAGTCGATGCGCGACAACCCGGACACCGAGTTCCTCTTCGCGCACGTCTCGCCGGAGAGCCTCGCGGGCCAGGACCTGCAGGTCGCCGTTCCCGGCTGGCGGCGAACGCTGCTGCCCGGCGAGGAGATGCCGCGCTCGCTGATCCTCAAGCTGCTGTCGACCCTGCGGTTGCTCGAGGTCTCGGATCCGGCCTGGATCAACGTGCTGCTCTCCCAGGGGCGGCTGCTGGAGATCCCGGCGGCGACGGACGTGGTCTCGCGCGGGCAGGCCGGCGACAGCTTCTACTTCGTGCTGGCCGGCAGCCTGGAGGTGCTGGACGACCGCGCCGGCCAGAGCGAGCTGCTGGCGGCGCTGGAGGGAGGGGATTTTTTCGGCGAGATGTCGATCATCCAGGGCGCGGAGCGCAACGCCACGGTGCGCAGCACATCTCGGGCGGCCCTCTTCCGCCTGCCGGGAGACCTGTTCATCGAGTTCGTCGAGGCCAACGATCTCAAGCACCGCTTCGAGCGGATCTGGCTGAACCGGTCGTTGATTTCCGACGTGCACATTTTTCGCAACCTGCATCCCCACGCCAAGCACGAGATCGGGCTGCTGGCCGAAAGGCTCTCCTTCGAGCGCGGAGATCGCGTGATCCGGCAGGGCGGCAAGTCGGACGATTTCTACATCATCACCTCCGGGAACGTGGAGGTCCGTCGGCGCGAGCCGGGCGGCGAGACGGTGCTCGAAAAGCTCGGCCGGGGAGACTTCTTCGGCGAGAACGTGGCGATGGGCTACCGCGATCGGCGCAACGCCTCGGTGGTGGCGTCTTCGCGCCGGCTGAGCGTCCTGCGGCTCGGCGGGCGCGACATTCGTCGCATCGCGGCCAGTGCTCCGGTGCTGCGCCACGAGCTGCACCTGGTGATGCGCGAGCGCGGCATCGAGGAGATACCGATCTCTCCTTTGGAGATGCGCGCCGGCTTTTGACTGGCCGGGTCCGGGGTGTATTCTCGCCCGGGATGTCGCGAACGCTCACCGGAGCTTTGCTGCTTTCGTTTTCGTTGTCCCTGTCGTGGAACGCCGCGGCCGGGGAGCGGGCGCGGGAGACGGCGACCGTGCTGGACGGAATCGAGCGCTCGCTGCGGCGATTGGCCGGGCACGAGCACGCCGAGGCCGCGAGCGGAGAGATCGATCTGGCCGAAAAATGGACCGCGGAGGCCAGAGAAGCGCTGGGCGAGGGTCGCGACCGTCGCGCCGCGATCCTGGCCGAGCGCCTGGAACCGCAGCTGGACCTGGTCCGCGCCGTGCTCGACGCGGCCGGGATCGCCGCCGAAGCCGAGCGCGCGGAGCTGGAGCTGGCCGAGCTCGAGGCCGAGCTGAACAGGCTGCGGGACATGATCGCGCGGCTGACCATCGCGAGAGAGGGGGTGCGGCTGACGGACGCCTATCCGCGCGGAGAGGAGGACGGGGAGCAGTGAGCCGCCGCATCCCGACTCCGGCGTGGTTGCTCGCCTCGTGCTTGCTCGCCTGGGCCTGCGGGCCGGCGGCGCCGCCGTCCTCGCTGCGACAGCTCGAGTCCGCGGTGGAGGCCGTCGACCCGGCGTCGGCCGGAGAGGCGGCCCCGGTCGCCTGGTCCGAGGCGCGGCGCTACCTGGAGATCTCGCGAGAGGCGCTCGAGGACCGGGACGCGGAGCTGGCCGAGAGGATGGCCGCGCTGGGGCTGATCGAGGCGCGCATCGCCGCGGTGGAGATCGAGCGCGAGCAGAGCCTGGCCAGGCGCGAGGCCGCTCTCGCCGAGAGACGCGAGCTGCGTCGCGAGGTGGAACGCGCCCGCGCCGAGCTGGAGAGGATCGAGCGACTCGCCGAGCGCGAGCGCCTGCGCCGCCACCTGCGGCTCGTGGTGGACGAGACGCGGCGGCGGGCGGCTGCGGACGAGGAGATTCGAGAGGGTCGGTTGGACGAGGAGCAGGCCGAGAAGCTCGACGCGGCGCGCTTCGAGGTGGCCCTTCAGCTGCTGGCGAGAGCCCGGATGGTTGCGGCCGTCGGGTCGCTCTACGCGCGAACGGGTCGCCTGCTGCCCGAGCGACTCGAAGCGGCGCGGCGGTCGATCGATGCGGCGGCCGCGGACGCCCGCGCCGGGGATCTGGCCGAGTGCCAGCGCGATCTCGAAAAGTCCGGAATCGAGGTACGCCGCGCGATCCTGGAAGCCTGGGGCGAGACGGGAGAGGAGGGGCTCGTCGCGGCGATCGACTCGCTGGTCGAGGAGCTGGGAGAGCTCCTGGACGAGGAGATTCGCCGCGAGGAGCTGGGAGCCGGATTGAAGCCGGCGCTGCGTCTGTCTTCCGACGGCGGACGCCTGCGCTCCGGTCGCGATCGGATCGAGTCGATCGCGGCCGCCGTCGAGAAGCTCGACGGAGAGGTGGGGGTGGTGGTGGTCGCGGCGGCCGGGGACCCCAGCGGGGCTCCGTCGCGGCGCGACGAGCGGCGCAGCGAGGAGGGGGCTCGGCTCCTGGTCGAAGAGCTGCGGCGGGCCGGTCTCGCGGACGATCGCCTGCTGGCCTTCGGTTGCCCGGCCGGCTCGCCGTTGGCCGTGCTGGCCGGCTCGCGCGGGATGCGCGTCGCCCTGCTGGTGGTTCCGCTGCCGTCGATATCGGTCGAGTAGATGAACGAAACGCCCGAACGGATTCATCCCCTGCGCCTCCCGATGCCCTCCACCCTGGGGTCGGTCACCGCCTACCTGATCGAGGGTCCGCGGGGCGCGGCGCTGGTGGACACCGGGATGAACGACGCCTCGGCGCGCAAGGAGCTGCTGCGGCTGCTCGGCCGGCACGGGCTCGAGCCTTCCGACCTGGAGGCGGTCGTCTGCACGCATCACCACCCCGACCACTGCGGTCTGGCGGGGATGTTCCGGGAGGCAGGCGCCGAGGTGGCGATCTCGGCGCTGGACGCCAGGTCGCACCGCCGGTTCCTCGCGCACCCAGAGCTGGACGCGACCCAG
Source organism: Polyangia bacterium (assembly GCA_046484285.1). Taxonomy (GTDB): domain Bacteria; phylum Myxococcota_A; class Polyangia; order JAAYKL01; family JAAYKL01; genus CAZHCG01. The sequence goes on along the minus strand of JAWOBP010000041.1, from coordinate 23,428 downwards.
GCGACGTTTCACGGTCGTCACGAAGTGCCATCCGATTTCGAAAAGCGCATCTCGGCGCTGTTTCCCTTCTTTCGCACGCTTTCGAGCGACTTCGAGCCGACGCGCGAGCTGGAAGACGGGGAACGGATCGACCTGGGCGGGATCGATTTCGAGGTCGTGCACACGCCGGGTCACACGCCGGGTCACATCTGCCTGCTGTCCAGGGAGCGGCGGCTGATCCTGACCGGGGATCACGTCCTGAGCGGGGAGGTGACCCACATCTCGATGCGCGAGGAGGCCCAGGGCACGGATCCGCTCGGATGCTTTCTCGACTCGCTGGAGAAGGTCGTGCGCCTCGGTCCGCTGACCGGGCTGCCGGGGCACGGCCGGCCGGTGCGGGACGTGGCGCGACGCTGTCGACAGCTGGTGGAGCACCATCTCGGCAAGCTGGAGGAGCTGGAGGCCGCCCTGGGCGACGAGCCGCGCACCGCCTTCGACCTCGCCGAGCAACTGCTCAGGCCCCGCGCCAAGGTCTTCTCGCGCTGGCAGGCGATGTCGCAGACGCTGGGCTACCTCGAGCACCTGGTGCGACACGAGCGCGCGGTCGAGGACGAGAGCGAGGGGGGAACGACCTATCGCCGGCGGCGTTGACGCGCGGGCGGATCGGCGTTTTCATCGGGCGAGTCACAAAAGGAGGCAAGCGATGTCCGAGCGGATGATCGATCAGTTCATGGAGATGGTGCGCATCGACTCCGAGTCCGGCGAGGAGGCCGAGATGATGGCGTACCTGAAAAGGGCGATTCCCGAGCTGGGAGGCGAGGCCGAGCTGGACGACTACGGCAACCTGGTCGCGCGTTTTCCGGCCAAGGACGCCGAGGGCGCCGAGCCCATCCTGCTTTCCTGTCACGCCGACACGGTCAAGCCGGGCAAGGGGATCGAGCCGGTGCTCGAGAAGGGTGTGATCTCGTCCAAGGGGGACACGATTCTGGGCGCGGACGACAAGGCCGGGATCGCCGAGGCGCTCGAGGCGTTGCGCGTCGCCGAGGTGCGACCGCCGATCGAGATGGCGATCAGCCGCCAGGAGGAGGTCGGCCTGCTGGGAGTCAAGAACCTCGACTTTTCCAAGCTGACCGCCAGACGGGGGTTCTTGCTGGACAACGACACGCTGGAGACGATCGTGATCGGCGGACCTTCGTACTTCGCGATCGATGTCGAGATCTCCGGCAAGTCGGCGCACGCCGGCATCGAGCCGGAAAAGGGGATCAACGCGATTGTGGCGGCGGCCAAGGCGATCGCGGCTCTGCGGCTCGGACGGCTCGACGAGCAGACCACGGCCAACGTGGGCATCATCGAGGGCGGGATGATTCGCAACGGTGTGCCGGACGCGTGCAGCTTCAAGGCCGAATGTCGCTCGGCCGACCACGACAAGGGCGTGGCGTTGGCCGAGGAGATGGAGAAGAAGATTCGGCGGGAGGTCGAGGCCGTGGGAGCCGGGGTCGAGGTCAACGTGGACAACCTCTGCCGCGCGGTCAGGATTCCCGACGACGCCTGGAGCGTCGGAATCGCCAAGCAGGCGCTGCGCAAGATCGGGATCGAGGCCGAGACCGTTTTCATCACCGGCTTCACGGACGCTTCGATCTACAACAACGAGGGGATCGAGATGGCGGTCGTGGGGATGGGGGCGCAGAACGAGCACGCGACGAACGAGCGGGTGGCGATCGCCGACATGGAGAAGGCGGTCGAGATGCTCGTCGAGATATTCCGCATCTGCGCCGATCGATCCTAGGCCTTTCGATTCTGGACAGCCCCTCGAAACGCGCTATTGGATCTGGAAAGCGGATTTCGTTTTCTCCAAGGAGGCTCGATGAAGAGGGTAGCTGTTGGTGGGATCGCGGTGGCGTTGGCCGGTTTGATGCTGGTGCCGGGCGGCGCCTCGGCCGGGGCGCGGGACTATCCCGGGGCGTATGTATTCGGGTTCAAGGTGCGCGCGGGGGGGCGCTACGACGACGTTCGGATGTGTGTCGCCTCGCCGCCGGGTGTAAAGGGCGGGCCGTCGATGGACGTCTCGCTGTTCGCCGAAATACCGGTCGGAGATGGAGCCGCCGTGGAGGTGGACCTGCCTTTCGTCAGGCCGATCATGTTCGCCGCAGCCTTCGGCATGCTGCAGTTCGAGCCCACAGCGACGCTCAAGCTGCGCGCCGCCCGGGGAGACAGCGTGGACCTGATAGCAGGTCCTAGCCTGGGAATCTCGCTGCATTACGGTCCGGACTTCGAGTCAGACAAGTCGGGACAAGACAGGAGTACGTCGTTCTTCGCCCTTGGGCCCACGATCGGAGGGTACGTGGGAATGGACTTCCCGCGCCCGAACGAGCGCTTCAATTTCCAGCTGGGCCTCACGCCGTACGCGACGCCGCTGTTCGGAGTTGGAGATCCCGAGGATCACAAGGGAATCGTGATAGGTGGTTTGTTGGACGGGCAGTTCAGGTTTCGGTGATGACGTAAAATTCCAATCAACAGCTGATCAAAAAACGCATAGTTTCAGTGTGTCTGAGGTAAACGGGCGAGTCTATTCTCGCGGGTTTTTCAGCAGGTAGTCCTGGTGGTATTCCTCTGCCGGCCAGAAGGGGCCGGCTTCGGATATCTCGGTCACCACCGGATCGGTCCACCTCCGCGAGCGGTCGATCTGGTCGCGCACCTCCTCGGCCACCTTCTTCTGGGTGTCCGAGGTGTAGAATATCGCTGAGCGGTACTGTGTGCCGACATCGGGGCCCTGGCGGTTCTCGGTAGTGGGGTCGTGAATGCCGAAGAAGCGATTCAGCAGCTCGGCGTACGGCAATTGTTCTGAATCAAACACGACCCTCACCGTCTCGGCATGTCCGGTCTCGTCGCTGCACACCTCCTCGTAACCGGGGTTGTCCGTGGTTCCGCCCGAGTAGCCGACCTCGGTGTCCAGCACTCCCGGCAGGTCGCGCAGGCGATGCTCCACGCCCCAGAAGCAGCCGCCCGCCAGCAGTGCGACCTCGCTGCCCGTTTCTGCTTTTTGTTTCGTTTTTTTCTCGTTCATCGTTTTCTCTTGCCGGACCGCCAGCGCCCCGGTGGCCCGGTGCTCCTATCTCGCTGCGGACTGGTAGACCTCCAGGTCCGGAGCACACACCTCGCGGAGTCTGGATCGGATCGACTCGGTGACCATTTCTTTTTTTAGCTCGGGGCTGACCGGCGAGCGGTTCTTGCGTGGAATGCTCAGCGAAAGACCGATCGAATCGCGCACCTGCGCGACGAATCCGTCCAGCTTCTCCAGCCGCCCCACCGCGGAGAAGCGCCGCAGGTTCTCCACCGCGTCTTCGATGGCCTCGTCGCTGCGGTACTCGCCGTCCTCTCGCAGGCCGCCGTAGTACTTGACGTACTCGTTGCCCCACGAGCGGCCGCGGCCCGAGACCAGCACCTCCTCGATCTCGTCGTCGATGCCGCAATGTCGCCCGGGGCGATCCTTGTAGCGATTGTAGAGGTAGTGGGAGAGCCACCTGGAGACCGGATCGCGCAGCACGGTGACGAACGCCCAACCTCGGCCGAGCTCGTCGTAGATGCGCTCGGAGAAGGCGAAGTGCCCGGAGATGTAGCGCGTCGGCTTGCGCGCGATCGCATAGGCCAGCAGCGCCTCGCGCAGGCGCAGCACGTGGAAGTACTGATCGCGCGGGACGTCCAGGCCGGCGAAGAAGGCGTCGGCGGCCCGGGCCGACGGCGGCGCCTCGAGACGGAACACCTGGGACGGCCTGTACTTGCGCCTGAAGGCCGTATCCACGGAGATGCCGCCGCACTTGGGGACGTGCAGGAAGAAGACCTTGGGAGCTTTGATTCCGAGCAATCTCGACACCTCGCCGCTCGAGAAGACGCATGCCAGCCTACTCCAGTTGGAGATCCGGAATCAAACCTCGAAAGCCGGAGGCGCAGATCTCGCTTCGAGCCGACGCGCCGGCCTTCTCAGTCGGAGGAAGGGGGTAGGATGTCCATGGTGGGGCGCTTGCTGGAGGCCAGCGGGAGCTCGAGGGTGAACGTCGCTCCCCGATCCGGGGCGCTGCGCACGCGTATTCCGCCGTCGTGCAGCTCCATCACGCGCCGCGCGATCGCCAGGCTGAGGCCCTGGCCCTTGTTGTGGTGATCGATGTCGCGCACGGCGAACTCGTCGAAGATGCGCTCCTGCCATTCGGCCGGGATTCCCTCTCCGTCGTCCGCGACCTCGATCTTGTACGTACCTTCGGTACAGCGCCCCGCAATCCGGACCTCCCCGCCCTTGCGCGAGAACTTGACCGCGTTGTCCAGCAGGTAGCCGAGCACCTCTTCGACCAGCGGCCAGTCCGCGAAGAGGCGCTCGTCGTCCCGGGTCGACACTTCGATCCTCACCTCGCGGTGCTCGGCGTGCTCGCGGTGGCCTTCGATCGCGGCGGCGAGGTGCCCCGAGACCGGGGAGGACTCCAAGTCGAGATCCCGGCCGTGATCGAGCTCTACCAGCAGCGCGGTCTTGCGCACGAATTCCAGCAGCCGCAGGCCGTTTTCGCGGATCAGCCGCGCGCTCATGCGGACCTCTCGGGGCAGGTCCTCGTTCTCGTGCAGCATCTCGGCCAGGCCGATGATCCCCGAAAGCGGAGTGCGCGTCTCGTGCGCGAACAGCGTGCGCAGATCGCCGCGCGCTCGGTCCAGCTCCTCGGCGCGCTTGAGCCTCAGGTAGACCGAGACCTTGGCGCGCAGCTCTTCGTTGTCGTAGGGCTTGGTGATGAAGTCGTCGGCGCCGGCCCGGTAGCCCTCGAGGCGATCCGGTGTTTCGCCCCGGCCCGAGATCAGCAGGATCTTGGCCAGCCCGTGGCGCTCGTCCTCGCGAATGCGGCGGCAGACCTCGTAGCCGTCCATCCCGGGCATCACGATGTCGAGCAGCACCACGTCGGGCCGGATCTGCGGCAACAGCTCGAGCGCCTCCTCGCCGCTGGCCGCGGCGGCGACGTCGTCCGCCACGCCGCGCAAAACCCGCCGCATCAGCCGCAGGCCCTGGACGTCGTCGTCCGCGATCAGGATTCTGCGCTCTGCTTCTCCTCCCATCGCGGCTTTTTCCTTTCGCTGTTTTTGCCGTCGAGCTCAGTGTGGAAAGAGAATATCCCGGATTTGCAAATTGATGCAACGTATTGTTTTCTCCAGCGCCCGGTTGCGGGGACATGGTCCGGGATCTACGATTCCTCGCGTCCAATGAAAAAAACGAAAGGAGCGAGCCATGCAAGCATGCCGTCGCCTGTTGGCGCTCTGCCTGCTCTGGGCCGTCGCGGCCTGCGGATCCTCCAACAACTCCGACGCAGCCGAGGCCGCGGCTTCGGAAGAAGAGGCCAGGCCGTCACCCGCGGCGAAGAGCCCGGCCGAGAATGCCCCGCCGAGCGCTGCGGAAGAAGGCCAGGATGAGCGGCCGGCGATCGAGGTCGAGTCCGCGATCGAGGTCGAGTCCGGCGCCTTCGAGCACCAAGGAGCGATTCCGAAAAAGCACACCTGCCAGGGGCAGGACCTCTCGGTGCCGCTGTCGTGGAGCGGCGCTCCGGAGGAGACCGAGTCGTTCGCGCTGATCGTGGACGACCCGGACGCTCCGGATCCGAAGGCGCCGAAGACCGTCTGGGTGCACTGGGTGCTGTACGACATGCCGGCCGATGTCCGCGAGCTGCCGGCCGGCGTGAAAGAGCTGCCCGCCGGAACGCGCCGGGGCGAGAACGACTGGAAACGCACCGGCTGGGGAGGGCCCTGTCCGCCGGTGGGAAGGCATCGCTACTTTCACAAGCTGTACGCGCTGGACGCGAAGCTCGGAGAGCTGGGGCAGCCGACCAAGGAAGAGCTGCTCGAGGCGATGGAAGGCCACGTGCTGGCCAGAGGCGAGCTGATCGGCACCTACGAGAAGGAATGACGACGCAAGGCGGCGCCGGCGGCCAGGCCGAGCAGGCCGATCGTCAGATTCGTCGCCGCGACGAGCGCCACCAGCGCGCATGCCGCTCCGTACCAGGGCAGGGCGAGCGCCAGGAAAGCCTGTCCGGACCATCCCATCCAGCGGGCGATCGAGGTTTCGACCAGGCCGAGCACGACGATGAACAGCAACCCCGCGACCGCGCCGCGCAGATCGGCGCCGCTGAGGTGCATCGACGCGCCGACCGAAATCGAGAGGTAGGCGGCCGGGACGAGCCGCCAGTCCGCAGTCGCCTCGCATCCGGACAGGGCGAGCAGCAGCGCCTCGGCGCCGCTCCAGGTCGCGCGCGCCACGAAGGCGGCGTTTTCCAGCGGTCCGCCGCCGGACGGTCGAACCGCGTCGACCGGGGCGATCTCGAGCCGAGCGCCGACGATTGTGGCGAAGATCGTGGCGATCAGCGCGGTTCCCAGCAGAATCGGTCCCAGCCCGATCAAGAGGTTGCCCACTTTCGCCCAGGGGTTCTTGCTGTTCCAGCTGTGAGAGACGTAGCCCAGAGAGCCGCGGCTCATCGAGGGATCGAAGAGGCGGATCTCGTCGATGCGGTGGGCGAACAGCGGGCAGAACAGGGCGTGTCCCAGCTCGTGCACGGCGGTGCCCAGCCAGCCGATCGCTGCCAGGTGGAGTCGGGGGCCCAGCGTCCCGAGCAGGCTTTTCTCGGCAAAGGCCGCGCTGAGGGTGACCAGCGCGATCGAGATCGCGGCCGGACCCAGCAGCAGCAGCAGCCAGCCTCCGGCCCAGGCCGCGTGCTCGGCGACCCCGGCGGCTATGGAAAGAAGCATCTCCACGGCTTTTCGCTTTTCGTCGGTTTGATTGTTTCACCGCGTGAGCCGTCTGTTCAAGAAAACGGCCGCGCGGCGGTAGATAATCGATCGGATTAGAGGGCCGCCGCGACGCGGTCGGTACTCTTTCGGGCGAGCGCTAGAAGAGCAGATCGAGCAGTGAGATCAATGGGCCGCCGTTTTTGGCGCCGGGCCGGGAGGCGCTGCAGCTGAACAGGGCGCCCGATCCCGTGGCCCCGTAACTGTGACCCGGACCGTCCGCGTCCGTTCCCTGCTCTGTGTCCGATGAGTCCGATGTGTCCCATCCGTCCGACATGCTGTCGCTGTCCGTCTCCGAATCGGAATCGGAGTCGGAGTCGGAGTCGGAATCTGAATCCGAATCGGCGTCGGCGTCGGTATCGGCATCGGTATCGATGTCCGTGTCGGCGTCGGAGTCGGTATCGGCGTCCACGTCCGCGTCCGGTCCCCCGTCCTGGTTCGAGTCGCAGGCGTCCCCGATTCCGTCGTCGTCGGAGTCCTGCTGGGAGGGGTTGGCAACCTCGGGGCAGTTGTCGCAGGCGTCGCCGTGGCCGTCGTCGTCGGTGTCGATCTGGAGCGGGTTGCTCACCTCGGGGCAGTTGTCCACCACGTCGGGCACTCCGTCCCCGTCTTCGTCCGGCAACGGCACGTCGTCGGCCGGGTCCTCCGGGTCGGTCTCGCCCGCGTCGATCTGACCGTCGTGGTCCAGGTCTTCCAGCCCGTCGTCCACGCCGCCTCCGTCGGTATCGGACATCACCGGGCTGGTGGTGGTCAGCGGGTCAGAGTCGGGCACGAAGTTGCCCTCGCTCACGTCGGTGTCGTCTCCCAGATCCTCTTCGGTGACGCCCATCTCGGTCCCGTCGTAGATCCCGTCGTCGTCGCTGTCCGGGTCCAGGGCGTTGATCAGGCCGTCGCCGTCGGTGTCGTCCGCGTAGTTGGGCTCGTCGCCGTCCGGCACGCCGTCGTTGTCGGAGTCCGCGTTGAACGGGTCGGTGCCGATCTCCTCCTCCAGCTCGTCCGGCAGACCGTCGCCGTCGCTGTCCTGCGGAGGCACGCTGTCGTCGGCGGGGTCCTCGGGATCGGTTTCGCCGGGATCGATCGCACCGTTGAGATTCGTGTCTTCGGCACCGTCCGGCACCCCGCCGCCGTCGGTGTCGGCCAGCAGGGGATCGGTGGTCGTGTCCGGGTCGGCGTCGGGCACGAAGTGTCCGGCGTCCACGTCGGTGTCCTCGTCGAGATCCTCCTCGGTAACGCCCATCTCGGTGCCGTCGTAGATCCCGTCGTTGTCGCTGTCCGGATCGGCGGCGTTGATCAGTCCGTCGCCGTCGGTGTCCTCGGCGTAGTCCGGCTCGTCGCCGTCGAGCACGCCGTCGTTGTCGGTGTCCGCGTTGTCCGGGTCGGTGCCGATCTCCTCCTCGAGCTCGTCGCAGAGACCGTCGTCGTCGCTGTCGCCGCTCGAGTCGTCGCCCTCGCAGATGTCGTCCTCGTCGCAGACGCCGTCGTCGTCGCTGTCCGTGCAGCAGCTGCCGGCCAGCAGCGCATCGCATCCGGCCGAGCAGCTCGGCTCTCCCAGGTTGTAGTCGGGGTCGATCTCGGCGCAGGTCGCGCCGTCCAGGTCGGCTCCGTCGCAGATCTCGGGACCGTTGACCACGCCGTCCCCGCAGTACGGGCCCGGCGCGTCGCAGCCCGGCATGCAGCCGCCGTAGGAACCGTCGTTGACACCGTCGTCGCAGACCTCCTGACCGTCCCAGACGTAGCCGTCTCCGCAGCCGGCCTGCTCGCAGGTGTCGAGGCAGGCGTCCGTGTTGTCCAGGTTGCCGTCGTCGCACTCCTCGCTCGGGTCCAGGTTGCCGTCCAGACAGCCGTCGCAGCCGACCGCGTCCACCGAGTTTACCTCGACCAGCAGTGTGCCGCCGGGCGGGCAGGGGTCGGCGTCGGTGCACTGGAAATTCGGATCCAGGGTTTCCACGTAGACATAGACGTCCACGGTCGTGGCTCCGCTGTCGGGCACGAAGCAGTAGATGCCGGCGATGTCGTAGACCGCCGAGGGAGAATCCTGGCAGCCGTTTCCGTTCTGGTTCGGATTGGCGTCGCAGGTGTCCAGCGCGGAGCCGGCCAGGCAGGTCTCCTGGAGGCCGCCGGCGTCGTCCTCGAAGCGCAGCCAGGCCCGGTCCCAGCCGTGCTGCTCGATCTCGGCGGTGACATCGAGATCAACGCAGAGCTGTTCGACGCCGTCGAAGGGGAAGGCGGCCTGGTCGTAGGTCGCTCCGACGCGGTTGGCCGCCGTGGAGAAAGCTCCGTTTTCGTAGCAGATGCTCTCGCCGGTGACCAGGTTAGTCGCCGGGCAGTAGTTGGCGCGGGCGCCGGCGGCGGCCAGCATCGCCGCGGCGAATGCAAGAGCGGCTGTTGCGCGCATATCGGTTCTCCTCGCCCCGTCGTGTCTCCGGTTCCAGGATCGATTATAGCGTTTTTCGAACATCATCGTTCTCTTTCGTGCCGCCGCTTCGTGCCGCCGCCGCTCACCTGATGATATGGAACTCGACCCGCCTGTTGTCGGCGCGGCCTTCGTCGGTCTGGTTGCTGGCGATCGGTTTCTTCTCGCCGTGGCCCTCGGTCTCTATCCGCTCAGCGTCTATCCCGCGCTCGACCAGGTAGCGCTTGACCGACCTGGCCCGGCGCCGCGAGAGCTGCAGGTTGTGGCGGCGGCTTCCCCGGGAGTCGGTGTGCCCCTCGATCCGCACTCTGATCTCGGGACGTGAGGACAGGATCGAGGCCACCGCGTCCAGGGTGTCGAAGGACCTCTGCTCCACGATCTCGTCGGAGTCGGTCTTGAAATGGATCTTTTCGGTGATCTCTATCCGCTCCTTCTCCATCCTGGCCAGCTCCTCGTCCGGGCAGCCGTCCTCGTCTTCGAACCCGTTTTTCACCTCTTTTTCCAGCGGGCATTCGTCGTCGACGTCGGGAATGCCGTCTCCGTCGTTGTCCGGGTCCGGGCAGCCGTCCTCGTCCTCGAAGCCGTCCTCGTCTTCGGGCTCGTCGGGACACTCGTCCTCGCCGTCCACGATGCCGTCGTCGTCTCTGTCTCCGGGCTCCTCGGGGCAGCCGTCCTCGTCCCGGTCGCCGTCCTCGTCCTCGGGCTCGTCCGGGCAGCGGTCCTCGGCGTCGGGAATGCCATCTCCGTCGTTGTCCGGGTCCGGGCAGCCGTCGGCGTCCTCGAAACCGTCCTCGTCTTCCGGCTCGTCCGGACAGCGGTCGTCGACGTCGGGAATGCCGTCTCCGTCGTTGTCGGGATCCGGGCAGCCGTCGGCGTCCTCGAAGTCGTCGTCGTCCTCCGGGTCGTCCGGGCACTGGTCGTCCGCGTCGAGGATGCCGTCTCCGTCCCGATCGTCCGCCGCGGGCGGAGACCAGGCCGCCCCGCCCAGCACGCGGAACATCGGGTTGCCCACGCCGCCGATGATGCCGGCGCCCCCGCCGAGGGTCAGCGCCAGCCCGCTGTCGAACGTCCAGCGCAGCGCCGCGTCGCCCTCGAGCGGAGAGGAGGCGATGTCGGACGACAGGCCGTTTTGGCCGAAGACCTCCAGGATTCCGGACAGCGCCTCGGTGAAACCGATCTCGAGCGCCGCTCCGTAGGTGACGCGCGGTCCCATCTCGACCAGGTAGAACTCGCGGTTCTCGCGCCACAGGTAGCCGGCGTTGATTCCCAGCCGGGCGAGTCCCGCCTTGACGCCGAAGGCGATCTTGGGATGCGCGGTGATGAACGAGTCGCCCATGAACTGGTCGGAGGCGACCGCGTTGCCCAGCGGAAAGGTGATCACCGGCACAAGCGCCAGGCCCACGGCGTCGCCCTCGTAACCGAAGGTGTGGAGCAGGTCGAGCTTGAGATGCACCCGCGCGTCCTCCAGGCCCGCGGCGTTGCCGGGAGCCTCCACCACCGTCTCGCCGCCGGGGCCGTCCACGTCCGCGCCCGACTGGTAGAGAACCGCGGGCAGAACCACGCCGATCTCGAAAATGCGATAGAGCGAAAGCGCCCCGGTGACGTCCAGCGAGAGATGATGCTCGACGATCGCGACCTCGTCGTCGGTCCACTCCGCGCAGGTCCCTCCCGACACCTCCCGGCAGCCGTGAATCACGAGCGGCCGGTGCTGGTAGTCGAGCAGCCCGCCCACGCTGAAGCGCAGGCCCCGGGGCAGCTGTGCGCCCTCCACGGTCAGAAAGCTCCCCTGGCCCGGGGCAGACTGGAAGTTCTGCACGCTGAACCCGCGGTCGGTCTGCTGGGCCAGCGCGGACGAGGCGATTGCCAGTGAGGCAGCCGTCAACGCGATCAATACGGCACTTCGCATCTCTCTCCTCCGATATGGGGCGAGTGTGGACCGCATCGGTCCGTCCAGCAAGTGCTATCAACGCGCCGAGAGACGCTCGGCGGTGGCCGTCTTCCAGGCCTGCATCCGCTCCGGGGCGTACGGGTTGTACGGAGGCGGGTCGAGCCAGGTGGGAGGAACCTCGCCGAGCAGGGGAGGGGAGCCCTTCCAGCCGCCCGACGCGGGCAGGTCCGGGCCGGAGTGCTCGGGGAGGAACTGCTCCCACTCCAGGTTCGCGTTGTAGACCAGCAGCGCTCCGCCGGCGACATCGTAGGGGTCGGTCAGGTCGACCTCGCCCGCGGCGTCGATTCCGAGATACGTCACGTGCTGGCCCGCGCTGGTCGGCATCTCGACCTGGTCGACCTCCAGCTCGAAGAAGGTGCCGGCGAACGGCTCCAGGTCCACCGAGCTGGTGCCGGGCTCGACGCGCGGCGGCTTGTCGCCCGGGAAGTTGGAGATCATCTCACCGTAGCCGTAGCGTCCCTGCGCGGCGCGGATCCAGCTCGCCGCGAGCTGGTCGCGCTGCACCCCGCCGAATCCCTCTCCGAGCTGTGCGGTCAAAAAAGCGTCCACCTCGTCCGGCGCGCCGGTGGGCAGGTCGAAGACCGCGCCGAAGGTTTCGACGCCCTCGAGCCGCGAGCCCACGTAGTTCCAGAACAGGTAGGCCAGCACGTAGTTCTCGTACTGGGCGTAGGTCCAGTTCACCAGCGAGAGTCCGGCGCCGATCAGGCCCTGCGAGTCGGCGAAGTAGTAGTCGACCGCCCAGGGATGATAGCCGTTCACGGCGCGCACCGCCGACTCGGCGAGGCCCTCGTCGTGGTACTCCCAGTAGGGATCCTGAAAACCGTGGCGCTCGTGGTAGAGGAGATGTTGGAACTCGTGGGGCACCACGGTCTCGCTGTCGAAGTAGCCCATCGCCACGTTGATGTAGACGATTTCCATCTCGTTGGAGTGGATGTTCCACCACGCCATGGTCTGTTCTTCCGGGTAGGCGTCGGTGGGGTCGAAGTAGCCGCCGAAGTACTCCTCGCCGTCGACGCCGAGCAAGGTGATTCTGCCGTTGCCGTCCTGGTCCGGAGGGGCGATGAACAGATCGGTCATTACCGGGTAGATCTGCGTGTCGAAGCGATCCGCCGCCTCCTGCGCGCCTTCGTGCTGCCAGCCCTGCTCGATGTAGACGACGCAGCTTTCGCCCACGGCGGCCCGCTCGGCCACGATCTCGTACTTCTCGTAGATCGCGCTGGCAAAGTCGGCGATCCAGAAGCGTGCCGTGTCGGCGGCCGTGAAGCCCGCCTCCAGACCCTCCACCGCTTGGTCGCCTTCCACCACCTGCACGGTACACTCGGCGCCCAGCTTCTGCTCGGCGGTGGTCAGCGTCACCGTTGTCGAATCCGACTGGACAGCGGCGGACTGCACCTCGATCTCGCCCAGGTCGGACGAGATCGCGTACGATTCGGCCTCGCCGGCGGCCAGGGGCAGAGAGCCCGCAAAGCTCAGCTCGACCTCGGTCTCGGTCGGCGCAGAGGCCGATAGCAGAGTCGCCTCGTCCCAGGACTGCGGTGCCGTGCCGGTCTCGCTGTCCGTGTCTCCGCCGTCAGTTCCCTTGCCGGAGGAGCCGCCCTGGTGGCATCCCGGCGACGCCGCCAGCGAGAGCGCGACGAGAATTCCGAAAAGCCGCTGCGATTTCATGGCGCTTTCCTTTCACAGCCCGAGCTGGGCAGTATCGTCCCCCCTCCCACGCTCTGCTGCAATTGTCTTGCCAGCGGTTCGCCGCCGAGGCGACGGGCTACGGTTGGTACTCGTATGCGCCCATGTCGACGTACGGCGGCGAGCCGATGCCGGCGTTGGACGAATCCGGATCGTCGACCCGCTCGTTGCCGTCCAGATCGTAGAAGGGCGCCGAGTCTCCGTCGGCCGCGTCGATCCCCGGCGACCCGTAGTCCAGCCGGTAGTTTCCGCCCGCGGAGTCGACGAAGGACGGCGCGACGTCGATGTTGCCTTCGCCGCCGTAGCCGCCTTCCACGTTGCTGTAGCTCACCGACAGGCTCGAGCTGCCGGGATCGACGGCCGTGCCGCTGTTGCCCCAGACGATCGAGTTGATCACCTCGGGGCTTCCTCCTGGCTCGGAAAAGATCAAACCGCCGTTGACGTTGGCCGCGATCGTGCTGTTGGTAACGATTGGAGAGCTCTGGTAGCAGTAGATGCCTCCACCGGAGAAGCCCGCCTCGTTTTCGTAGAGCAGGCAGCTTTCGATTTCGGAGTCGTCGAAGGAGCTGCCGTCCACTCCGATCCCGCCGCCGTAGCCGTCCGCCGTGTTTCCGCCGAAAACGCAGCGGCTCACCCGAGCACCGGCGGAGTCGTGGATGTCGATACCTCCGCCGGCGCTGCCGGCTTCGTTGGCGACGAAAGTGCAGCGATCGACCAGGGACGAGCCGTTGGTCACGTAGATCCCGCCCCCGTTTTCGTTGGCGTAGTTGTCCTGGAAGAAACAGCGCCGGATCGTAGTCGACGTCCCATCGTCGAGCAGTCCTCCGCCGTAGGAGTCGATCCCCGTGCCCGAGGCGTGGCCCGAGCGGATGACGAAGCCGTCGATCAGGGCGCCCTCGGCTCCGGTCACGACGTGGTGGACCATGTCCGGGCCGCCTTCCTCTTTTCCGTGGAGCACGGTCGTATAGGCCTCGGGATCGCGCTGATTGCGCATCGTCTCGCCGCCCTCGAACCCCCCGTAGACAGCGATATCGCCCACCAGCTGCAAGGTGTCGGTCTGCGCGGTTTCGTAAATGCGGTAGGTGCCGTCGGCGACCCAGACCTCGCAGAAGTCGTTGCTGGAAAGTGATCCCTGGGCCCAGGCGATGCCGGATTTGAGCGAGGCGAAAGCCATCGTCCAGCTGGATCCGTTGGCCACGCCGCCCTGGTGCGAGACGTCCACGTAGAATCGGCAGGTGTGCTGGCGCTCCAGCGCGCCCATGTCGGCCAGTGTGCCGGGGGTTCCCGCGCCGGGCATGTCGACGCGGCCGGAGCCGTTGAAATCCAGCTCGGGAGCGGTCGTGTCGTCGGCGCTGTCGATGCAGGGCGAGCTGCCCTGCAGGCCGAGGTCTCCTGCGTCCGTGTCGACGAACTCGGGATCGAGCGAGATGTTGCCCTCTCCGGGTGGAGCGCCGCCCCTGACGTCGCTGTAGCGGACCTCGGTGGAGGCCGGGGCGACGGTGACGATCTGGTTGTTGCCGTCCGAGCTCCAGAGGATGCTGTTCAGGACCTCGGTTTCAGACCCGCTGCCGTGATTGTAGATGCTCGAGGCCTGGCCGGTGGCTTCGTTGCCGTGAAAGGTGCAGCTCTCGACGCGCGTGTGGCTGCCGTCCTCGTTGAACACCGCGGCTCCGACGTCGGCGGTGTTGTCCTCGAAGATACAGTTGGTCAGCCGCGGAGCGCTGGAGGCGTTGCTGAAGACGGCACCTCCGTTGTAGCCGCAGGAGTTCTGGAAGAACAGCGAGCTTTCGATCTGCGGCGAGCTTTCGGTGTTGTTGAAAATCGCGCCGCCCCAGAGATTCGAGTGGTTGCTCGCGAAGCGGCAGTTGCGCACGACCGGCGAGACGCCCTGGTTTGTCATCCCTGCCCCGGCGTTGTGCGGCCACTCCCCCCTAGCCTCTCCGAAGCGGATCGTGAAGCCGTCGATCGTGGCCTGGTCCGCGCCGGTGACCACGTGGTAGACATGGTCGGAGCTCGACGGTCCGCCGCGCCCGTCGAGCACGGTGACGTTGTCGACCCAGTCGCGCTCCTCGGCCGTGGCCTCCGTTCCGTCGAAGCCTCCCAGCAGGGTCACGTTCGAGGCCAGGGCCACCGTGTCGAGCAGATCGTCGCTCTGTTCCGGGTCCGAGTCGTAGATGTAGTAGACATCCGCCGCCACCCAGACCTGGCAGCTGCCCATCGTTTCCGCCGCGGTCGCGGCCGCTTCTATACCGAGCTGGACGCGGTGGTAGGCGCTTTCCCAGGAGAAACCGTCCTGGGACGGTCCCGAAGCGTTCTTGTCCACGTACCGCACGCAATCGGCGTCTGTGTCCGTGTCCGTGTCGGTATCGGTATCGGTATCGGTATCGGTGTCGGTATCGGTATCGGTATCGGTATCGGTGTCGGTATCGGTATCGGTGTCGGTATCGGTATCGGTGTCGGTATCGGTGTCGGTATCGGTATCGGTGTCGGTATCGGTATCGGTGTCGGTATCGGTATCGGTATCGGTATCGGTATCGGTATCGGTGTCGGTATCGGTATCGGTGTCCGTGTCGGTATCGGTGTCCGTGTCGGTATCGGTGTCCGTGTCGGTATCGGTATCGGTATCGGTATCGGTGTCGGTATCGGTGTCGGTGTCGGTATCGGTGTCCGTGTCGGTGTCGGCGTCGGTATCCGCGTCCGTGGCGGTGTCTCCTTCTCCCGAGACTTCGTACTCGTCGAGACCGAGCACCGAGTGGCAACCTCCCATCGCCCAAGCGAGCGCAACGGCCGAGGCGAGTCCAAACGCGCGCATCTTCAAAACCTTCCTCCGACCGCAAGGCCGGCGCTGTTGGATGTGGCCGCGGGAACGACGGAGACCTGGGTGCTTTCGTCCTTCTCCGGTCCGGGCTCCAGGAAGAAGAGCAGAACCCCTGTCGCGACTCCGGCCGCGGCGACGCCGATCAGCACGTCGGTCGTCGTGGCCAGCGATCGAGTCTTTTCGATGTCGTCCCGCCTGTCTTCGGCGCAGACGCCGTTGTCGCACTGCTTTTCCAGGTCGGAATCGATCGAGGTCGCGATGCCGCCGGTTATTCCGGCCCCCACCGCCGCCGCTCCGCCTGCTCCCAGGGCGACCCAGGTCCAGACGCGACCGCCTTTCTCTTCGTCGACCGGCGGGCTGTCTGGTTCCTGATCGGTCCGCTCCTCGTCCTTGCGGGCGGAGACCTCGACCGTGACGGTCAGGCCGCCGCCGACGCGCACCAGCTCGCGGTGGATCTCCCTGGCGCCCCGCTTGACGAGCAGTTCGTGCCTGCCCAGGTCTACGGTGATCGGCTCGTCGAGCGGGGTTTGCCCGCGGCGCTCGCCGTCCACCATCACCACCGCCGCCTCTATCGGGCAGATAAGCTCGATTTGTCCGATCAGCGATTCGAGCCGGGAGATCTCGCGTGCCACGTCCGCGGCTCGATTCGGGGGTATTTCTGCGCCGCCCTCGTCCATGTAGCGGCGATAGGCTTCCATCGCCCGTGCGTAGTGTTTCAGCTCGTTTTCTGTCTGCGCGATGTTGAACAGGATCTTGTAGCTCGGTTTGAGCTCGTAGGCGGTGGTAAAGGCGATCGCCGCCTTTTCGAAGTCTCCCTGCTCGTACAGCTCGAGGCCGATCTTGAACTGCTTGCGGGCCTGCTGCTCCGCGTCGTCCGCCCCGGCCGGTCTGGGCACCGCGGCCAGGAGGCCGAGCCAGACAGTCACCAGAGAAGTGAATACGAATTTGTTCATAATCATCAATCCTCGCAGTACCGAGACATCGCTAGCCCCATCATCCGTATTCAAAGGATATCACGCCACAGGACGCCAGGACAACGACCATGTCCGTGCCGCCATCGTTAGTCGAGTTGAAAGACGAATCCACACCGGCGAGATTCATGTTCGAAATGGCACGACGCTTGCTACAATAATCGATATTCGGGGTAGGGGTGTGGAAGTCCCTGCGGGGTCGGAACGGGCAGTTGGAATAGAAAGGTTATTCATGATTCAACGAGTTGCTCTTCGGACGCTCTTTCTGTCGCTCGTGCTTCTCGCTTGCGATTTCGCTGTTGCGGCTCCCGAGGACGGCGATCTCCGCGTCTGCCGCGAGGACTTGACGGTCCGCATCGGCCCGATCGTACGAGAGCTGACATGTCGGCGGGACTGGGCGCCCCGCGAGATTCCGCTCGTTTCAATTCTCGGCGATCCGAGGCGGCCCTCGCCGGACCCGATCTCCACCGAGGAGATCGACATGCCGGTGTTTCCGCGGCGGCTGGTCGTGGTCACGACCAACGAGTTGGTGACCGAAAGCACCATGCTCCAGGAGCTGGTCAACTGGCGCCGTTCGTGTGGCTTCGATGTGATCGTGGGTACCGAGTGGGCCTGGAACCGCTCCACCGGAAAGGATCTGGACGATCGAGCGGCTCGAATCCGGGCCTGGCTGGCCGACATCTACGCCGAGCACGGAGGAGGATACCTGTTGCTGATCGGAGCTCCGACCGGCGCCTCCAGCGGCGTGCCGATGCGCCGTGTCGATCCGCTCGGCCCGGCGTTGAGCAACTACCCGTCGTGGATGATCGAATCGATGTCGGACGTGCCGACCGACGCCTACTACGCGGACGTCGAGTCGGACTGGGACTGCGACGGCGACGGAGTCTTCGGCGAGTACCCGCAGGATTTGGGATCTGGATGCTGCGACTGGGGCCCGGAGTTCGTCACCGGGCGCATTCCCTACTACGGCGACATCGAGGTTCTCGACGGGATAATCGCTTCGACGATCGCCTACGAGCAGTCCGCGGACAAGAGCTACCGCGACCGCGCTCTGTTCGCCGGAGCGTTCGGCGGATTTCGCGGCCAGCCCAGCCCGTCGGGCGACGGGAGCACCTATCACTCCGACTCGGACCTGGCCGGCTTCCTCCATCGCACCGCCGAGGACATTCCGGGCCATCTCGTGGATCCGGTCCGCCTCTTCGAGGAGGACGGCATCGTGGTCAGCAGCCTCCCGCACGAACGGCCGTTGGACGCCGACACCCTGGTGGACGAGTGGTTCGGCGGAGCCTCGACCGTCGGCTGGGGTGGTCACGGCTCCTCGATCTCCACCCACCGGCAGGTCTGGGACTGGGACTCGAACGGCAACGAGCTGGCGGAGTCGAGCGAGGTGAGCGCGCCGGCTTTCGTCGACATGATGGTGGTCGAGGATCTCTACAGCGCTCCTTTGGCGATCGTGCACATGATGTCGTGCCTCAACGGCAAGAGCGATGCGCCGGGCAATTTGGGGTTCAGCCTGCTGGGCAACGGCGCGGTGGCCACCGCCTCGGCCAGCCGCGTGGCCGTCGGCGCCGGGGGCGAGGAATGGGAGCCGATGCCGGATCTGGCCGACGCCACCACCAACGCCTACTACTTCCTGCGCATGGTGCAGGCCGGCCACTCCGCGGGCGAGGCGCTGGCGTTCACCAAGTGGGGCCTGCCCGGCATGAGCTGGAGCGCCTACGAGGAATCCGGGGAAATAGGAGGGGACGCCTACTCCTGGCTGACGAAATTCGAGTATAATCTCTACGGAGATCCCACCGTTTCGCTGGAGAGATGCTCGGTCGACTCCGAATGCGAGGACGGCTTGCCCTGCAACGGAAGCGAGCGCTGCGAAGCGGGGTACTGCGTGCACGTCGAGCCGGTGATCTGCGAGCAGGAGGACGAGAGCAACCCCTGCCTCACGCGGGCCTGCAACAACGAAACAGGCAAGTGCGAGACGATTCCGACAGCGGACGGGATTCCCTGCGAGGACGGACTCTACTGTACCGTCGACGACGCCTGTCTGGCGGGCGGGTGCCTTCCGGGCGGAATCCGGGATTGCCCCGGTCCCAGCGGGTACCTCACCTACTGCGACGAGAGCGCGGATTCCTGCAAGGTGATCGCCGAAGAAGATATCGCCGATTCGCGGTCGTCTTCCGGTTCGAACGCCGGCTGCTCTTCGACCGCGGTCGGCCGGAGGGCCTGCGGCTCGATTGGACTTCTGCTCTTGGCGCTTTGAAGAAAGGGGCGGGACTGCGTCAGTCCATCTTCTCGGCGAGCTTCTTCAGCTGGTCTTCGGTGAGGTACTCGCCGTACTCGCTGACCGTGATCGTGGGCTCGCCTTTCGGCTTCATCTCGATCCACTCGCCCTTCTCGTTCTTGTCCATGAAGGCGATGTCGATCTTTCCTTCGGCGAGAGGAATCACGCCCTCGGCCATCTCGAGCCCGCCGTCTTCGAACTCGGCGATCGGAACCGACTTGCCCTTGGCCACCTTCTGCATCGTCTCGGTGCCGTGGCAGTCTCCGCACTGCCGGCCCTCGGCGGTGATCGAGTGCGAGGTGTAGGGCGCGAAGGTGGCGTAGGCCTTGCCCTCGGTAACCAGGCTCATCATCGTGCCGGCGGTGACCTTGTCCTGGTAGTTGACCAGCAGCAGCCAGTCCTTGCCCTTCACGAAGTTGCCCGCGCGGCTGCCGGTCTCGAGGAATTTGTCGAAGTGGCAGTTGAGACAGGCGATCGTGTTCGATACGTGACAGGCTTCGCAGGTCAGCTTGTCTCCGTGCGCCGAGTGCGAGTCGATCGAGGGATCGTATTTGCTGGCGCCTTCCTTGCCCTCCTGGTGACAGTCGAGACAGTCGGCCTTGACGAAGCCGCGCTCCCGCATGCTGGCCCACTTCTTGCCGTCGCCGTGCATGTCGGAGATCGGGTGGCACTTGGTGCAGTCCATCTCCGCGTGCGGGTCCTCGATTCCGGCCGCCTTGTCCATCGCGACCGTCGTCTTGTAGCGCGAGTGGCACTCGAGGCAGTTGTCCTTGCAGACGTCGGCCTCGTAGTCGCCTTTTTCGTGGCAGGCCTCGCAGGATTTGACGTGGCAGTTCTTGCAGTCGAGCTTCTCGTACTCCATGCCCACCACCTGCTTGAAGCCCTTGTCGTACCAGTGCTTCATTCCGGCGCCGGTGGCGTGCAGGCTGTCGGCGAAGATCTTCTTCACCTCGGCCACTTTCTTCTCCAACTCGGCCTTCTTCTCGGCCTCTGCCTTCTCGGCCGCCGTCTTCTCGTCTGCGGCTGCGGCGCTCTCGTCGACCTCGGCGGTCTTCTCCTCGCCCTTCTTCTCACCGCAAGCGAGCAGCAGCAGGGCCGAAAGCAGACCGATCAGCAACACGGCGAGTCGGACGCGATTGGCGTTCATCTCGACGCTCCTTTCCGGATGGTGTTTTTTCCCTTAGCACGCGCTTGTCGATTACCTGTTCCGGATATCACGGATGAGGCGGCGCGTAAACATCCAAGCGGTTGAAATGATTGACAAAAAAAGAAGTCAACAACTAGAGTATTGTTACTCTTTCGCGGCGGAGACCGGGTTGCAGAGCCTGCCGATTCCCTCGATCTCCACGCAGATTTCCATTCCGGGCTCCAGGAAGACCGGCGGCTCGCGAGCGACACCGACCCCCTCCGGAGTGCCGGTCAGGATCACGGTGCCGGGCAGCAAGGTCGTGTCGGTGCTGATGTACGATATCAGTTCGGCGACCGAGCGGATCATGTCCGAGGTGTTGCTGCTCTGCATCGTCTCGCCGTCGAGCAGCGAGCGGAT
Organism: Polyangia bacterium; assembly: GCA_046484285.1. Taxonomy (GTDB): domain Bacteria; phylum Myxococcota_A; class Polyangia; order JAAYKL01; family JAAYKL01; genus CAZHCG01. The sequence continues at coordinate 2,988 of JAWOBP010000041.1, read as the reverse complement.
TTCCAACGACCGGGGATCCGGCAGCTCGTCCGGGCTCACCAGCCGCGGGCCGAGTGGGCAGAAGGTGTCGAAGCCCTTGCCGCGGGTCATCTGTCCGCCCCCTGCGTGCTTCTGCCAGCGCCGCGCCGAGACGTCGTTTCCGCAGGTGTAGCCCAGAACGTGCTCCAGCGCTCGCCGGGCCGGCACGTCGCGGGCCGTTCGCCCGATCACAACCGCCAGCTCGGCCTCGTAGTCGACCTCGGGGCCGTGCGTGGCGCAGGCGGGAACGCGAATCGGATCGCCGGGATCGAGCAGCGCGGAGGTGGGCTTCATGAACAGGATCGGGTAGCGCGGAATGCTCTGCCCGGTCTCCCTGGCGTGACGACGGTAGTTGAGGCCCACCCCGAAGATATTGGTCGGGACCACCGGGGCCAGCAGCCGCCGTATCTCCGCGGTTTGACCGGTGCGCCGGTAGCCGCCGGCCGGATCTCCGGCGGCGATGTCGGCCGTTCCCTCCGACAGCTCGAAACCCACGCAGCTTTCACCGCGCGCGTCGACGAATCGAATCAGCGACATGGGGATCTCCCGGTCTTGCGGCGGACGGGTCTGCTCGGGGTCAACGCTCCGAGTACTCTACCAGCTCTTCGTCGAACTCGTAGAGATGCACGCAGATCTCTTCTCCGTCTTCCACCGGAGTCACGGTTCCATCTTCGTAGTTGATTTGTGATTCGTGAAAAACGACGTCGGTCAACGAGCCAATTAGAGATTCTCCCAGCGCGGTTCCGCGCGCGGTGATGCGCAGCGTCCCCTGCTCGGCCCAGTAGACGCGGGTGCACTCCTGCTCGCCGGGATTCGGATTGTTGCAGGCCTCGAAGAACAGCACGCAGCTTTCGCACTCGAAGATGTTGGCCACCTCGGCAGAGAGATCGATGTCCTGATCGAGCGGGTACGCGGCGTCTCCCTCGGTCCAGGTCTGGACGTCGAGATAGACGTACGGCGCCAGCTTGCGCAGGTAGCCGTGCAGCTCCACCGCGGTCCAGCCGTTGTCCTCGAAGGAGAACGCCTGGCTGACCGGTGGCTCGAAGACCCAGTCGTTGGACTCGCAATCGCCCCAGTCGTCGAGGTGGATATCTTCGAAATCGAAACCGACCTCGCTGTCGCCGGTTTCGGTATCCGTCTCGGTTTCGGTGTCCGTGTCTGTATCTCCGTCGACGGTACCGGCGTCGGGCGAGATCTTGCCTTCGCTGCCGCAGGCCGCCAACAGCACGGCCGCCGCCAGCTTTGCTATCGAGTTCATTCCTATTCTCATGGCAGCATCGCTCCTTTCGCGCGGCGCGCTAGCCGCGGGGCACATCACTTTGATTCGCGCAGAGCCTCGAATATTTAAGAGTATTCGTCCTATTTCGAAAAATCGTTCGATCTGAGCCGGGATCTATTGCAGACTGAGCGCTACGTTCTTTATGTATGCGCCGGCGAGCTGCTCTACGCCGTCCGAGCCGTGGGCGAAGCGGAACTTGAAGTCGGACGGGGCGCTCGTGTTCAGGAAGCTGATCGTCTTGGTGACCCACGATGTCTGCTGGCCGGTGAAGCCGGGCAGGCCGTCGACATAGGGGACGTCGGAGAGATCGCAGTAGTTGTGAGCGCTGATGGCGTTGGTGTCCCAGCCGCCGTCGGGCGCTATCATGACCCACTCGCTGCCGCTCCACAGCTCGACGGTCAAACCGTCCCAGCTGGACCCACCCACGTACTCGTACCAGATGTCGAATGTCAGCTCGAAGGTCTCGTCGGCGCAGTCCGAGAGATCGATCTCGGGAGAGGTCAGGAAATCGTCGTCGCAGGTCCCGTAATCGCCCGACAGGTTGGTGGCCCAGAGATTGGCCGCGTCCGAGCTGGACGGCCCCGAGGTGGGAAGGCCCCATTCCCAGGTTCCGTCCGCCGGGGTGGCGGTGAAACCGCCGTCGTCGCCGGCGAAGCTCTCCGAGAAGCTCACGTTGCAGGGATTCACCACGGTATCGGTGTCCGTGTCGGTGTCCGTGTCTGTGTCCGCGTCGGTGTCCGTGTCGGTGTCCGTGTCGGTGTCCGTGTCGGTGTCGGTATCGGTGTCGGCATCGGTGTCGGTGTCGGCGTCGGTGTCGGTGTCGGTGTCGGCGTCGGTGTCGGTGTCGGCGTCGGTGTCGGCGTCGGTGTCGGTGTCGGCGTCGGCGTCGGTGTCGGCGTCGGTGTCGGTGTCGGCGTCGGCGTCCGAGTCCGTGTCGGCGTCACCGTCCGCTCCGGCGTCCGCCGGATCGAACACTGGGACGTCGGCACCGCAGCCGGCGGCAAACAGCGAAAAGGCCAACGAGCATGCTAGTAGTGTTCTCAGTGACATCGAGTCCTCCTCTCGATTTTCAGCCTTCAGTATACCAGCTGGAAAAAGGCAATGTAACAGCGTCCAAGGTGTGTAGCTCGAGTCGAAACGGAAAGGCTCGAAGCCTGGTGCCGAGTCAATCGATTTCGGGTACGGGGCGAGAGATCATCGGCGAGGCCAAGGAACGACGACGAAGAACTGGCGGTGCCAATTCGAGGAGGAGTGACGCAGGGATCGTCGATGAGGGCCGGCCCGACCCGGCATTGTGGGGTTGACGAGGCACTAGTGCCTCGTCAACCTCTCCCGTTCGGGTGAGAGCGGCCCCTGCCTGCGTATCCCGGCATCGGACACCAAGGCCCGGGTGTCAGACACCAAGAACAAACCGCGGCGATGTTCGCCGGCCGAAGCACAACCGGCCGGGCTGCTGCCGGACATGTCGGCTGTCCGCGCCCGGACGCGGCCGCCGGCGGCCGGTTCTCGCCCCGGCTTGCCCCCCGATCCCTGCGTCACTCCTCCTCGAATTGGCACCGCCAGTCCTTCGTCGTCGTTCCTTGGCCTCGCCGATGATCTCTCGCCCCGTACCCGAAATCGATTGACTCGGCACCAGGCTTCGAGCCTTTCCGTTTCGACTCGAGCTACACACCTTGGACGCTGTTACATTG
>JAWOBP010000035.1:0-7259 GCA_046484285.1 Polyangia bacterium | reverse complement strand
GATGTTGGAGATCATCGAGTAGACGATCCCCGGCTGATAGATTCTGATTGGATGTCCCATGCTCCTTACATCGGACGCTGGCCCCGCTCGGTTGCAAAAAAGTTTGGCCCTGCGCGAAAAACCGCCGGGAACGGAACTTTCCAATCAACTGATTATCTACCCCCGCCGCGCTTCAGCGTGTCTGACACCCGATTTGCGGACCGTGCCGGCGGCCGCGGTGACAGGCACGCCCATCACCTCGTCGGCCGGGTAGGTCGCCGAGATCATGACAATGTGCGCATCGATGATCACGATGTCGACCGGCAGGTACTGGTTCTCGGCCGTGGTGGAGACACCGGTGCTCCGTGCTGGATGAGCTGCAGGTAAGAGCGGCGAGAATGGACGGCGGTGGGAGCTCAGCCCTCGGAGGGCTGCTCTTTTTTGGCGGTGTTTTTCAGCCAGCGGTTGTAGAGCCACATGCCGAACGCCGAGGCGAACCCGATCCCCATCAGCAACACCCAGCCGGCGGCGTTCCAGCTCGGATCGAGCTCCAGCAGGCCGTCCGGGCGAACTGTGTGGCCGTGGCACATGATCTCGTTGAAGATCACCGCGCCGACCGGCCCGCCGGTGATCGCGCCGAGCGCCATCGGCAGATTGGCGTAGCCGAGGAACAGGCCTTCCTGGCCGCGGGGCGCCAGCGCGCCGATGTACTCGTAGGTGCGCGCCGAGGTGAACAGCTCGCCGAACGCCACCAGCCCGACCGTCAGCGCGGCGAAGACCGAGGCGATCGGAGCGATTTCGCCCAGCGTCAGCTCGCGCACTCCGCCCGCGGTGAAGATCGGCACCAGGTTGACCACCATCGAGAGCCCGATGATGATCGTGCCGACCACGATCGAGTTGATCGGCTTCCACTTGCCGAACAGGCGCGTGATCAAAAGCTGGAAGGCGACGATCACGAACGGGTTGGCCATCGTGATGATATCCACGGCCGGGTCGAGCTCCACCACGCGCTTCAAGTAGAGGGGAATCACGTTGTAGACCTGGTTGTAGAGGAAGAAGAAGCCGGTCGAGGCCAGCAAGAACAGCGTAAAGCGCCCGTTGCGCAGCACCAGCACCATGTCCTTGAGGATGCGCGGCACCGACTTGCGCGGCTTCTTCTCTCCTCCAGTGCCCAGCTCCTTTTCGGGATCGACGTAGAAGATCAGCACCGCGAAGAAGGCCAGCACCGAGCAGCCGACGGCCACGGCGAAAATGTAGCTCAGGTCGAACTCCTTGCGGAACAGGTAGGCGATCCCGCGGCCGAACAGCGAGCCGATGTTGATCACCATGTAGAAGATGCCGAAGCCCAGCGTGGCCCGGCCGGTCACGCCGGCGGTCTTCTGGACCGTGCCCGAGATGCAGGGCTTGATCACCGAGCCGCCCATCCCAATCAGCAAAATAGCCAGCAGCACCGGCAGCACCACGTTGGCGCCCGCGGTGACCTCGGGCTCGATCACCTTGGCCAGCTGCTCGCCGCCCAGCCAGACCGGGTAGCCCATCAGGAAGTAGCCGGCCGCCAGCATCACGAACGCGGCCAGCAGGGTCTTCTTGAACCCGATCTGGTCGGCGATCGTGCCGGACAGCACGGGCAGAAAGTAGATCAGCCCCCACAGCAGCGTGCTGTTGAAGAAGCTGGGCCAGTACTCGCCGAAGCCGAGCTCGCCGAGGTACTGGACCACGAAGCTGGCCATCGCGTAGTACGCGCCGCGCTCGAACAGCTCGGTGACGTTGGCCGTCCAGAAGCTGCGAGGGAACTTCGCGCGGGGGGCGGCCTCCGGGCTCGTCTCGTTTGCTGGCATCTCTTCTCTCCAAGGGGCGATCCACGCGATCGCCGCCGGGCCGGCGCAAGCCCGCCGGCGGGTCGCTCAGAACTGGGTGGCGGTGTAGGTGTCGGCCAGGTTGCGGGGGTCGTAGCAGAACTTGACCCCGTCCTTGTCTATGCAGTCGTACTGGGTCGTCTCGTCCAGCACGTCGTCGTGCTCGCCGACCCGGCAGTCCTCGCTGGTCTCGCAGGGGGCCGCGCAGGTCTTGTTGCAGACGTTGGCCTCCCAAGTGATCACGCTCACGTCCTGGCAGCTCTCGATCAGCACCGAGCCGCTGGGGCATTCGCTCATGCCGTCGAAGTCCCCGAACACGCCGTTGTCGCAGATCATGCTGTCGCCGGTGCAGTTGGTGGCCATCAGGCTGCAGTAGCCGTTGGCAAAGTAGGTGTTGGTTCCCATTCCGCCCTCGTAGCTGCGCAGGCAGACCAGCTCGGCGCCGGTCCAGGGAACGGTCACGTCGTCACAGCCGACGATCGTGCCGCCGTTGGGCACCGGGACGCCGAGAGTCTCGCAGCCGCTGTCCGTGCACTCGCAGCTCGAGCCCAGCCCCTGGTCTTCCGAGCTGTCGGTGTCGGTGTCGGTATCGGTATCGGTATCGGTATCCGAATCCGTATCGGAGTCCGTGTCCGTGTCCGTGTCCGTGTCGGAGTCCGTGTCCGTGTCGGCATCTGCGTCGGAGTCCGTGTCCGCGTCGGCATCTGCGTCGGAGTCCGTGTCCGCGTCGCCGGCCGCTCCGTCGTCGTCGTCGTCCGAGCAGGCCGCCGCCGAGCCGACCGCGAGCAGCAACGCCAGCAATGCAATCCAAACTCTATAGTTCATGACTTCATCCTCCATGTTCAACGCTTCGACTTCATCGATTCGTCATTAATACACGCTGTCGTTTTGCTTGTATATCCCGGATTGCTATTCGGGCTAGTGCCGAGTCAACCTCTCCCGTTCGGGTGAGAGCGGCCCCTGCCCACGATCCCGGCGTCACTCCTCCTCGACGTGGCGCTGCCACGCCTTCGTCGTCCTTCCTTGGCCTCGCGGACAGTTGCTCGCTCTACCCGAACGTTTTCGATTGACTCGGCACTAGCGATCGAGCAGCACCGAGTCGACGGCGCGGTGGAACAGGGCGCGGTGGCGCCTCTCGACCCGGTCGCAGTAGTAGTCGCGGGCCTTTTCGAGCGCCTCTTCCAGCTCGGCCGGAAGTCCGTCGCCGGCGCGGGCCCTGGCCGCGGCGTTCTCGTGCTCGGCCGCCACCTCGCGCACGATGGCCACGGCAAGCTGCCTGGCCGCCGCCTCTCCGGCAATGAGACGCCGCGGTCGCCCGGCGGAGCGATCGCGGGTCAGCTTGCGGATCGAGCGCGCCGTGTTGATCCCGTGTGCCAGCGCGATGATCGCGAAGATCACCACGCCCAGGATCGCGATCGATTCGAGGTTCATGCTCATGGACGCCTCGCCGAGATATCCACGACTCCGGGCCTGATCACGACCGGATGCGGTCCAGCGGCGTCGACCACGGTCGAGCCGGGCGGACCCGGCACCGCGCCGGGCACGAGCAGATCCACGCCTTCTAGGGCGGCCAGATCGGAATCGGTGCGGGCATCCGGGCCGCCGCTGGGGTTGGCGCTGGTGGCGGTCAGGACCAGCTCCGAGGCGCGCGCCAGCTCGGCCGCGGGGCATTCGCCGGGCAGCCGCACGCCGATCCTGCCGCTGGCGGAGACCAGCGGCGCGGGCAGGCCGTCGATCGCGGGCAGCAGCAGGGTCAAAGGGCCGGGCCAGAAGCGCTCGGCCAGCTCGCGGGCCGTCGCGGGAAAGTCGGAGGCGACGCGCGACAGCGACTCCAGCTGCGGGATGATCACCGCGATCGGGCTCGAGGCGCCGTCGCGCTTCTTGATCGCGGCCGCGCGGTCCACGGCCCTGCCGTCGAGAGCGTGGGCGGCCAGGCCGAAGAGCCGCTCGAAGGGCAGAGCGATCACCCCGCCTTCGCGCACCGCGCGGACCGCCTCTGCGAGCAACTCGGGAGGCAACGACGAATGCGGTCGGCGCGAGATCGACTCAGCTCCCCGAGGCGAGCCGGCTCTGGACGCGGGCGTCTGCCTCCTCCACGCCGCGGCGCTGATCCTCGCGACGACGCTCGAGCCGCTCGGCCAGCTCGGGGTCGTCGACTCCGAGGATCGCCGCCGCGAGCAGGGCCGCGTTCTTGGCTCCGTCGATGCCCACCGCCGCGATCGGCACGCCGCCGGGCATCTGCACCGCGGACAGCAGGGAGTCGATGCCGCCCAAGGTGCCGACCGCGATCGGCAGGGCGATGACCGGCAGGGTGGTGTTGGCCGCCAGCGCTCCGCCCAGGTGGTGAGCGGCGCCGGCCGCGGCCACGATCGCGCCAACGCCTCGCTCGCGGGCCTCGCGGGCGATGTTCGCGGCCCGCCGGGGAGAGCGGTGAGCCGAGGCCACCTTCACCTCGCTTTCGATCTCAAGCTCGTCGAGTACCTTCAGCACCGGTCGCACCCGTTCCAGGTCGTTGGCGCTGCCCATCACGATCAAGACCTTGCGGCTCATCTTTCGTCCTTTCGGCTCACAGGGCGCGATGGCCGATGTCGCGGCGCATCCGCATTCCTTCCCACGAGATGTCTTCGGCAGCCGCGTAGGCCTCGGCGGCGGCCGTTTTCAGATCGGGGCCGACCGCGGTCACGCCGAGCACGCGGCCGCCGCTGGTGACGAGACAGTCGCCTTCGCGGCGCGTTCCGGCGTGGAAGACGACTGCGTTCTCGCGCCGCGCCGCGTCGCGCAGGCCCGAGATTCGCTTGCCCTTTTCGTAGGGGCCCGGGTAGCCGTCCGAGGCCAGCACGACGCAGATCGACGCGCCCTCGCGCCAGGCCAGCTCTTTTTTTTCCAGCCGGGCCTCGGCAGCGGCGGCCAGCAGCGGCGCGAGGTCCTCGTCGAGTAGCATCATCAGCGGCTGGCACTCCGGGTCGCCGAAGCGCACGTTGAACTCCAGCACGCGCGGCCCGCCGTCGCAGATCATCAAGCCGGCGTAGAGCACCCCTCGAAACGGAGAGCCGTCCGCGGCCATCCCCTCCACCGTGCGGCGCAGTACCGTTTCGACGATTTCGTCTCGCAGCTCGTCGGTGACGAACGGCGCCGGAGCGTAGGCGCCCATCCCGCCCGTGTTGGGACCGGTGCTTCCCTCGTAGGCCGCCTTGTGATCCTGCGCCGAGATCAATGGTGCGAATCGCTCGCCGTCGCAGATCGCCAGCACCGAGACCTCGTCTCCCTGGAGAAAATCCTCGATCACCACGCGCCGGCCGGCCTCGCCGAAGCGGCCTTCGTCCATCGCGGATCGCACCGCCTCGCGCGCCTCGTAGGCGTTGCGGCACAGCACCACGCCCTTGCCCGCGGCCAGGCCGTCGGCCTTGATCACGCACTTTCCGTCGCGCCGCTCCACGTCGGCGAGCGCCGAGCTCGTGTCTTCGTGCACGGCGAAGCCGGCGGTGGGGATCTCGTGGCGCCTCATGAACTCCTTGGCGAACGCCTTGCTCCCCTCGAGACGGGCGGCGGAGGCCGACGGCCCGAAGGCCGGGATTCCCGCCTCGCGCAGGCGGTCGGCAAGCCCGGCGACCAGCGGCGCCTCGGGACCGACCACCACCAGGTCGACATCCTTGCGGCGGGCCAGCTCGATCTGTCCTGCCACGTCCTCGGCGCCGACCGGCTCGCAGCGAGCGATCTCGGCGATCCCGCCGTTACCCGGGGCTGCGATCACCTCCTCGACCTCGGCGCTGGCGGCGATCTTCCAGACCAGCGAGTGCTCGCGGCCTCCTCCTCCCACGACCAGAACCTTCATTTCTCACCTCTTCGCAGCTCGCCGCTGGCCGGATCGTACTTGGGCAGCGTCTCGCGAATGGCCGCGTCGTAGTCGGCTGTGTGGGAGAAAGCCTTGACCGCTTTCTCGAAACGGAATCGCGCCGGCACCTCTCCGTCGTGGGCCAGGTGCCAGAGCACCTCCTCGTAGTCGTCGGGATCGCACACGGCGGTGACGCGCTCGAAGTTCTTGGCCGCAGCGCGCAGCAGGGTGGGGCCGCCGATGTCGATCTGCTCCACCAGCTCGGGCAGCGTGGTGCCCCCCGCGGCCGCGGTGCGCTGGAAGGGGTAGAGGTTGACCGCCACCAGGTCGATGCACCTGCCGTGGATGTCGGCCAGGTCGGCCATGTGCGCCTCGGTGGCGCGCGCCAGGATCCCGCCGTGGATGATCGGGTGCAGCGTCTTGACCCGGCCGTCCATGATCTCCGGGGCGCCGGTGTGATCCGCGACCTGCGTCAGCGGAACGCCGGCGGCGGACAGCGCCCGCGCCGTGCCGCCGGTGGACAGCAGCTCGAAGCCCAGGTCCGTCAGCCCGCGTCCGAAGATCTCGATCCCCCGCTTGTCGGAGACGCTCAGCAGCGCCAACCGCCTGTCGTTCATCTCGTCCTCCCGAGCAGTGAGAGCCGCACCCCAGCCGGCGCGGCACGAACCGATCTGTACGGGAATCCGCTCCGCTTGACCAGCCTCGATCGAAAGCGCCGGGGTTCGACGCGCACTCCGGCGTCTTGCCCGAAGAGCTGGAAAGACGTGAAGCGGCTCGAAGGGGAGGGCATCACCGTCGTGCTCGTGCGTGCGCAGGCTGGCATCGGAGCTTGACCCGGCGGTGTGATCCCCTTGTTCCTTCGCCGGTTGCCATCTCGACGACAGGGGGCGATTCGAAAATGGGCGAGCAGAGCCATTGGAGGGCGTTCGCGGTGCGGGCCCTGGTGCTGGCGGCGCTGTGCTGCTGCCTGGCCGGGGAGTGCTGCGCGGACGAGGACTGCCCGGGCGAGGGCAAACGGGGTCTACCGCTACTCCTGCCAGTAGAGCGGCGAACAATCGGCGAATAATCATATATCCTCGCCGGTTTGGCAGGGCCACGATTTTTTCGCTTGACAACGGTGAACCCGTTGGAATAGATTCAGATCGTTCGGCAAAACTATATTGGCCTGGAGGGGAGCCGAGGCAAGAAATCCGATGCGCAGCTTCGGGGGCTGATCTGCGCCCTCGACTCCGCGGCACGCTTCCGAGACCGGGCCAAAAGCAAGGCTTGATTGGTGATTGTTGCCTGGGGCGTGGGGGGCGGAATTCGCGCTGGATATCGGAGGGTCTCGAAAAAACGACAGGACCGAATTCGCGTTGGGGTGCTGAAGAGGCCTTTTGGGAAAAAAAGGCCCCGAGCGGTTTACCCGTGTGAGATCTTCATGGGTACGGGTACAACGCTGGAAGCGGTGGTAACGTCGCTGGAGCTGGTGCTGCTGAGCGTGGATCCGTTCGCGGCGGCGGTCGAGTCGATCGACGCCAGCAACATGGCGTCCGTGGATTTCATGGAGAAGATCCCGGCGGATCTGGCGGATCTGGGCGAGCTTTCGGGGG
>JAWOBP010000019.1:0-4536 GCA_046484285.1 Polyangia bacterium | reverse complement strand
GACAGCTGGTGGTGGCGGTGCTGGTCGTCAGCCCCCGGGGCTTGGCCGGCGGCGTCAGATGCACCGAAGGAACAAAGGTCATCCTGACCGCGCCCTGATCAGGGCGCGGCGACAAGGACGCCGAGACGAAAACGGCTGGATCCGGATGAGCCGTTTCTTCCAAGCTGTCTAGGTCGACAGCTTGCGGTTGGCTTCTCTCAGCCGCGAGGAAAGGATTCTGCCCAGCACCTTCATCACCTTGAACCCCACGCGCGGATCCGCGGCGAGGTGCGAGGCCAGCCTCTCGATGGGAAAGGCGAACGCGACGGTCTCCTCGATCGCGGTGACCCGCGCCGAGGCCGGGGCGCTGTCGACCATAGCCATCTCTCCGATCGAAGCGCCGGTGCCGAGGCGGGCGACCTCCACCGAAGCGCCCTCGCCCGCGATCTCGACCACCACGAGACCCGAGACCAGGACGAAGAGATTCTCCCCAGGCCGGTCCTGCCCGATCAGAACCTCACCCGGAGCAAAGGTGCGGCGGTCGGCCAGGGTGTGCATCTCGCGCAGCTCGTCCAGGCTCAGCTCGCCGAAGATCGGCAGGCCGCGCAGCACGTCGAAGTCGCCGCGCACCGCGACCACACCGCCCTGGCTCCCGGCGGCCGCGGGCCGCTCCTCCTCGCCGGGCAGCACCAGCGGCGCCACCTCCGCGGTCTGCGCGGGACGCGCGGCCGGCGCAGCGGCCGAGCCTTGCGGTTGCGGCCGAGCCGGCGGCGGATCGGTCGCCTCGGGCCGTGGGGATGCGGGCGGGGCGGAGCCGCCCGCGGTCAACATCTTGATACCGGCCCGTGCGCCCTCGTGTTCGGGATCGAGCCCGATCACTCCCGACCAGAGCTGGTGCGCCTTGTCGGAATGGCCGCCCTGGGAGAGCAGGATCGCCAGCCGGTGGTGCACCTCCAGGGTGCTCTCGTCCAGCGGTCGGCTGCGAACCAGCTCGGCGTAACGCTGCATCGCCATGCGGGCGTTGCCGGTCCGCTCGAAGAACCTGCCCAGCAGCTCGGTGGATTCGACGTACCAGCGCTGCATCCGCTCCACGCGCTGCAAGACCTCGACCGCCTGCTCGTAGCGGCCCAGCCGCATGTAGAGCTGACCCGCGTGGTAGTAGGCGCCGGCGCGGGCGAAGCACTCGGCGGCGCGCAGGTGATCGCCGCACTTCATGTACGCGGCCGCCGCCTTGTCGAAAATCAGCCCGCGCTCGTACATCTCGGCGGCCTTGCGCAGGTTGCCGGCGCGAGCGTAGGCGTCGGCGGCCCGCTCCCACTCGTAGGCGGCCTCCAGGTAGCCGGCGGCCAGCTCGTGGTCCTCGATCGCCTCGGCGCACCTGGCAGCGCGGCCCACGTCGCGCGCCTCGCCGAACAGCGCGGCCAGGCGGCGCCACAGCTCGCGGCTGGCCCCGCTCTCGGCCTCGGCGATCAGGTCGTCGCCGACCTCGGGACCCGAGGCGGCCAGCAGCGAGGCCGCGCGATCGACCTCGCTCTTCTGCAGGTGAGCGGTGATCGCGCCGATCACGTTTCCGGCGGGCTTGAACTCGCCGGCGCCGCTTTCGTCGAACTCGAACTCGATTTCCCTCATCGCGTCCTTCCGAAGCTCAGGATGCACGCCGCGGCAGGACCGAGAGCGCCTCGCCGGGGGTGGTGATGCCGTGCTGGATCAAGAAGCCCAGGTAGCGCGAGAGCGGCACGAATCCCCCGCAGCGCGAGCCCGCCGCTATGATCTCCTCGGCGGAAGCCTGGCGCGCGATCGCGGCGCGCACCTCGTCGCCGCCCACCAGGATCTCGAAGGCGGCCACGCGGCCCAGGTAGCCTTTTCCCTCGCAGCGCTCGCAGCCCTCGGCGCGGTAGAGAGTCGGCGGCTCGTCTCCGATCACTCCGGCCAGGCGCATGTTCTCGAGTATCTGCGGATAGAACTCGAACGGCGTCCTGCAGTGGGGGCAGAGGCGTCCCACCAGCCGCTGGTGCACGACCCCAACCAGCGAGCCGGCCATCGCGAACGGCTCCATTCCCATCTCGAACAGCCGCATCACCGCGCTGGCGCAGTCGTTGGTGTGGAAGCTGGTGAAGACCAGCCGTCCGCTCATCCCGGCCTGCAGCGCCAGCCTGGCGGTCTCGGCGTCGCGGGTCTCGCCGACCAGGATCACGTCCGGGTCCTGTCGCAGAAAGGAGCGCAGCACGCCGGAGAAGCCGAGGCCCGGAGTCGCTCCCACCTCCACCTGGGCCAGGCCGTCGAGATGGAACTCGACCGGATCCTCGACCGTGACGATGTTGATCTCGGGATTGCGGCGTTCCAGCAGGCCGGAGTAGAGGGTGGTCGTCTTGCCCGAGCCGGTCGGGCCGGTGATCAGCACCACGCCGTGCGGCGCGTAGAACATCTTGCGGATCGCCTGGCGCACCTTCTCGGCCAGCACGATCTTCTCCAGGTCGACCAGCGCCGTCGCCGAGTCGAGGATTCGCATCACCAGCTTCTGGCCCAGCTTGGTCGGGACCAGCGAGAGGCGCAGATCCACCGAGTGCCCGCCGACCTCCAGCGAGATGCGACCCTCCTGGGGCTTGCGCGTTTCGGTGATGTCCAGCCTGGCCAGCACCTTGAAGCGGCTCAGCAGCGACTTGTGGGCCTCGCTCGGTACGACGCCGATTCGCTCTTCCAGTCGGCCGTGGACGCGGAAGCGCACGCGGGTCCCGTCGCGTCCGGGCTCCACGTGGATGTCGCTGGCTCCGGCCTGGATCCCGGTCGCGATGATGCGGTTGACCAGGCTCATCACCTCCTGACCGCTGATCTGGGCCGGCCGCTCCGAGTCGTCGACCTCGGTGATGAAGCGGATCTGCTGCTCGGCGGCGCGCGGCGCGCTCGGCTTGCGGGTCGAGACGCCCAGCCGCTCGGCGAAGCGCTGCAGATCCTCGCGAGCGACCGCGACCGTGCGCACGCGCACTCCGTGCAGGTGGCGGCGCATCTCGTCGATCGCGGCGACGTTCGAGGGATCGGCGGACGCCAGCGTCACCGCGCCGTTCTCGAACGCGACCGGCAGCACCTCGTGGCGACGGATCAGCTGCTCCGGCACCAGCGCGGTCAGCCCGGGGTCGGGCTCGAAGCGGGCCAGCGAGACGAACGGGATTCCCTGCTTGGCTCCCGTGGCGCCCAGCCGCTTGGCCAGCACCCTGGTCAGATCCACCAGCACGCCGAGCGACTGCTTGGTCACCGCGTCGAACACTGCCCGGTCGAGGCGGTGGACCACCGAGTCGACCAGCGCCGTGCAGGTGGCGCTGCGCGGCGCGCCGGTCAGCAGTGCCAGCTCGCCCAGGCAGTCGCCCGGTCCGAGCTGGGCGACCTCGATCGCCAGCCCGAAGTCCTCGTCGCGGACGTAGACGCCGAAGCGTCCGGATTCGATGACGTAGAGCGCGTCGCCCGGCTGACCCTGGACGACCAGATCCTCGCCCTCGGCGATCTCGCGGCGCTCCAGCCGCGAGGAGATCTGCTCGATGTGCTGTGCCGGCAGAGAGGAGAAGACCTCGGTGCCGCCGAGAATTTCGGCCGGGCTCATTCGCCGCTACCCTGTTCGCGCACCATTTTTTCGTACATCTCGACCTCGCGCTTGTTGCCGATCACGATCGGAACGCGCTGGTGCAGCTCGGTGGGCTGGACGTCCAGGACCCGCTCTTTTCCGGTGGTGGCGCCGCCGCCCGCCTGCTCGGCGAGCATCGCCATCGGCGCGCACTCGTAGAGCAGGCGCAGCTTGCCCTTGCCGGTCTTCCTGTTCGCCGGGTACATGAACACTCCGCCGTAGAGCAGGTTGCGGTGGAAGTCGGCGACCAGCGAGCCGATGTAGCGCGACGATGTCTTGACGTATCGCTCGTCGTCTCCGTAGCGAACCGCGTCGGCGAACTTCTGCGTCGGCTCGTCCCACTTGTCGTAGTTGGCCTCGTTGGCCGAGAAGCACTTGCAGCGGTCGGGAATCTGGATCCCCGGGTGGCTGAGCACGTACTCGCCGACCTCCGGGTCGAGCGTGAAGCCGTGCACCCCGTGGCCGGTGGTGTAGACGAACATGGTGCTCGAACCGTAGATCACGTAACCGGCGGCCTCCTGCTGGCGACCGGGCTTGAGGAAATCGTCGAGCGTGGGCTCGCGTCCGGCCGGCAGCCGGTGGATCGAGAAGATCGTGCCCACCGACACGTTGGCGTCGATGTTGGACGAGCCGTCCAACGGATCGAACAGAATCATGTAGCGATCGCCCTGCGACTCGGCCGGGGCGGGGAAGACCGTGTACTCCTCCTCCTCCTCGGTCGCGATCCCGGCGACCGGGGGCATCCAGTGGAAGGTCGCCTTCATGATGTCGTTGGCGATCACGTCGAGCTTCATCTGCTGCTCGCCCTGCACGTTCTCCCTGCCGTGCCGGCCGAGCACGTTGAGCAATCCGGCCTTCTGCACCTTGGCCGAGACGACCTTGGTCGCCACCCCGATGCGGCGCAGCAGGTCGGTGAACACGCCCCGGCTCGCGGGGTGCATCCG
>JAWOBP010000012.1:0-34096 GCA_046484285.1 Polyangia bacterium | reverse complement strand
TCATCGAGCCCTACAGGCCCAAGCACCGGTACTGGAGCGGGTACGTCTAGCCGGGCCGGGCTGATTCGTCAGGGGCGAAGGGGGGAGTGACGCCGCGCAAGACGGCGCCGGGCGCCGGGGTGCGCCCGAAGCTCGGTTTCCAGAAGAAAACGGACGAGATCGGGGGGCGAGCCGGGGCGAGAACCGGCCGCCGGCGGCCGATTCGGGGCGCGGACAGCCGAGATGTCAGGCGGCAGCCCGGCCGGATATGCTTCGGCCGGCGAATGCCGCCGTTGTTTGTTCTTGGTGTCTGACACCCGGGCCTTGGTGTCTGACGCCGGGATCGTGGGCAGGAACCGCTCTCACCCGAACGGGAGGGGTTGACGAGGCACTATTGCAGCTTCTTCTGCAGCTGGTTGGCCGCGGTCAGCAGCGGATCCCAGGTGGGGCTGAACGGCGGGGCGTAGGGCAGGTCGCTCTGCCAGAAGTCGGAGACCTTCATCCGGTTGTGCAGCGCGACCGCCACGGCGTGGATGCGATGCGCCGCGCCCTCCCTGCCCACCATCTGCGCGCCGAGCAGGCGGCCGCTCTTCGCGTCTCCCACCATCGCCACGTGGATCGGCGTGTTGCCCGGGTGAGCGTGGGCGCGGCTGCGCGACCGGATCACCATCTCGACCGGATCGAAGCCGTGCTGCTCTGCCTCGCGGGGCCCGAGCCCGCTGCGCGCCACTTGCAGCCCGAAGACCTTGAAGACCGCCGAGCCCGCGATCCCATCCAGCTCCAGGCCGTCGCCGAAGAGGTTCTCCGCGACCGCCCGTCCGGCCCGGTTGGCCCGCACGGCCAGCGGCACCCAGGTCTTCTCGCCGGTGATCACGTCGTACGCGTCGGCGCAGTCTCCGGCCGCGTAGATGCTCGGATCGCTCGTGCGGCAGCGACGATCGACCGCGATCGCTCCGTCCGCGCCGGTCTCGAGCCCGGCCTCGACCGCGAGCCGGCTGTTGGGCTCGACGCCCACCGCGGGCAGGACCAGCTGGCACTCCAGCTCCAGCCCCTCGCAGTGGACCGTCAGACCGGCGCCGGTTTTCTCGATCGCCTCGACCGCGTGTCCGGAGTGCAGCGCGACGCCGTTCTCCTCGAGCTCCGCGCGCACCGCGTCTGCGAGCTGCTCGTTGAGCCAGGGCAACAGCCGCCGGCGCGGCTTGACCATCGCCACTTCGATTCCGCGGTTGCGCAAAGACTCGGCCATCTCCAGCGCGATGTAGCCCATCCCCACAATCACCGCGCGCGAGACCTCGTTGCGCGCCAGGTAGCTCTTCAAGGCGCGGCCGTCGCTCAGCGTCTTGAGCGTCAGCACGCCGTCGTTGTCCACGCCGGGAACGTCGGGGATGATCGACGAGGCGCCGGTGGCGATCAGCAAGCGGTCGTAGTCGCATTCGAACCTCTCGCCGGCGGCGGTCTCGCCGCCGACCGACCTATTCTCCCTGTCGATCGCGGTCACGCGGTGGCCGGTGCGCAGGTCGATGCCCTGCTTCTCGCGAAAGACCTCGGCGCCGCGCACCACCAGATCCTCGATCGGCGAGCCCGGATCGGCGATGTTGTAAGGCATTCCGCAGGCGCTGTACGAGACGTCCCCGCTCTGCTCGAAGACGACGATCTCCGCGTCGGGCTGCAATCTCCCTCCCCTGCTGGCCGCGCTCATTCCCGCGGCGTCCGCTCCGATGATCACGAATCGCATTGTCGCTCACCTCGTCTTTCGCGTTGGGCAATCGGCTTGGTCGTGGAGAAGTCGCGGCGCCCAACCGGTGGTCAATCCTCGACCCGCTCCTCGATCAGCGCCGCCAAATCGGCCATCGCGCTTTGCCAGTTTTCGTTGCAGATCGACGCCACGTAGCCCCCGGCGCCGAACTCCATCGCCAGCTCCACGAAGCGGCGCCCCGGTCTCGCGCGAGTGACCAGCTCCGAGTCCTCGACGCGCTCGCAGGCCGGCCTGAAGGTCCAGAACGACCCCGACCGGGAGCTCTCCATCTCGGGAACCAGCTTCATCTTCTCGTGGGAGAGGCAGCCGCCGAGCTGGTCTCCGGGCCCCTGGCAGACGTCGTCAATCGGCACGCCAGTGATCGCGGCGAACACCACCGCGCGCGGGTCGCCGCCCTTGAGCTCCGCCAGCCGCTCCTTGTAGTGGGACGGCGCGTAGAGATGCTCGGGGTGGTTGCCGCAGGCCAGGTTGATCTCGTTGCTCTCCGGGTCCTGGATCTCGTCCTCGGCGAACAGCGCCGGCCCGTCGCGCATCGAGCAGTCGCCCTCGTCGGTGACGACCAGCACCGTCAGCAGGGCGTCGGAACGCACGAAGCCCTCGTGGTCCTCCCGGGTCAGGGCGCGCGTCGCGGCCTGGAGCTGCTGCTCGAACCCGCAGCCGGAGGTGCCCAGCTGGACCAGGCAGGCGACCTGGATCGCCACCTCCGCGCCGCTGGAGACGTCCGCGCTCTCCACCAGCGGATCGTCGAGGGGCGGACAGCTCTGGTTCGATCCGTCTCCGTCCGGCGCGACGCAGACTCCGTCGATCCCCTCGCTCAGCTGACAGGACCAGCCCGGGGGACATTGACCGTATCCGGCCTGGCAGGGAATCGCCCCGGAGGCCAGATCCACCTGCATGCCGTCGGCGTACTTCTGCAGCTCGCCGTCGTCTCCGGCCACGGTGCACGGAATGTTGTCCTCCGGCCAGCCGTCGCCCGGCTGGTAGGGGTTGCCTCCCCAGGACATCCCCAGGTCGCTGCTGGTCACGGCCAGACGCAAATCGTCGATCTCCAGCTGTCCTCCGCCCGGATCGACGAAAGCGCTGAACAGCTGGAAGACGGCGGTGGACAGCATCGACTGCTCCTCGGACATCGAGGACGAGTCGTCGACCACCACCAGCATGTCCACCGCGGGGAAGACCGGCGGCGGGCCCTGCGTCTCCGTATCCGAACCGGCGTCTCCTCCGTCGACGGTGAAGAGGTCGTTCACGTGGTGGCAGCCCGCCAGAACCAGAGCCGCGCTGATCGCGATTGCGCGTCCAAGCATGGGATCTCTCCTGCGCTGATCCTAAAAGCGTGTCACTCCGATCGTAATCCATGAACTGGAAAATGACAGCCGGCCGTGGGAAAAACATCGCGGGGCTTATCCGTGGTCGACTCATGGGTTATTCTGTTTCCGCGGAGCTGTAGATGCGACACTTGGCCAGATTGATATCCCTGGCGGCCGCCGCGGCGGCCGGATTTCTCGTGCACCGGGAAGTCGCGGAGGTGTTCGAGGGCATGGCGCCCTGGATCTGCGCCGGCGTCACCGCAGCCCTGGCTTTGGTGCTGCTCTACTTTCCGCTGCTGCGTCCGCTGGCCGACGCGCTGGACGATCGCCTCTCCTCGTTGCGCCACCGCGTCTTGGCCAAGCGGACCGGGACCGGGCTGGACGATATCCCGGAGCGGCTTCCCGACGGCTACGCCAAGCCGAAGCTCGACGTGTGCTCCATGTGCGGCCGACCGGGCGGACCGATCTGCGACGCATGCCGCGAGTCGATGCTGCGCGACTCGCGGCCTAGATGATCACGAGAAACGCGCCGGGCACGGCCAGGCCGATCGCCAGCAGGCGCCGCCTGGTCAGCGGCTCGCGTAAAAACAGCACCGCCAGGACGAAGATGAAGATCGTCGAGAGCTGGTTGAGCAGCGCGGCGCGCGAGACCTCGGTGTGCTTCATCCCGCCGATCCAGGCGATCATCGCCAGGTAGGTCCCCACCGCCGCGCCGGGCGCCGCGTGACGCCAGTGTCGTCCCGGGCGCAACGCGGCCAGCAGCTTGCGCCGCCGCGGGTCGATCAACATCAGCGGTACCAGCCCGATCACGCCGGCCAGCAGGCGCACCCAGGTCGACCACAGCATCGGCGAGCGGACCAGCACGTGCTTGATCATCACGATGCTGGCCGCCATCAACGCGATTCCCGAGATGCCGATCAGCACCCCGGCCACGATGTCGACCCGCCGTTTGCCCGGCTCGGGCCGGCTCAGCGATCCGACCAGCAGCGCCCCCATTATCAACGCCGCGCCGAACAGCACGTGCAGCCCCACCCGCTCGCCGAGGAAGACGAAGGACAGCGCCAGCATGATCGGCATGTACGACGTGTCGACCACCGCAGTCAGACCGGCGCCCAGCCGCGACAGCGACATGAAAAAGAGCGTGTCGGCCAGCGCGATGCCCAGAAAACCGGAAATGCCCAGCAGCCCCCAGTCGAGCAAGGTGTTGTCCGGCGTCAGCGTGCCGCCCAGCAGCGGAATCGTGGGCGTCAGCAGCGCCACCGCCAGCAGGTTCTTGAACATGTTGAGCGACATCGCCGGCATCCACTCGCCGCTCTTCTTGAACAGGATCACCCCGACCGCCCAGCACAGGGCGGCGCTCACCGAGAGCGTCTCTCCCAGGTAGGGCAGGCTCTCCATCAGCCGTCCGTGCTCTCCAAGGCGCGCCGGGTGCGGCGCGACAGGACGATCCAGAGAGCCGCGCAGATCGCGACCGCCAGCAGGGCGACAAGCTGGCTGGTGCTCAGCGGCCCGATCCCGCCCCGCTCGTCGCGCCGGATGAACTCCAGCGCGAAGCGCAGCACGGCGTAGCCGATCATCGCCACGACGAAGACCTGGCCGTCGAAGCGCTTGCGCGGCCTGAGCAGGAAGTAGACCCCGGCCGCCAGCAGCAGGCAGCCCAGCGACTCGTAGGCCTGGGTGGGGTGGACCGCCAGCGACTCGATCCTGTAGCTGTCGAGCAGTCCCAGCTCCCAGTGGTGGCGCGAGGGGCTCGAGCCAGGGGGAAAGCGGACCGCCAGCGGGCCGTCCCAGCGCGCGCCGAAGCAGCAGGAGGCCAGCAGGCAGCCCATCCGTCCCCAGGCCACGCCCAGCGTGATCGCGAAGCCGCCCAGGTCGAGCATCTTGCCCACCGGCAGGCGGTGGCGGCGGATGAACCACCAGGCGAACAACGCCGCGGCGATCAGCCCGCCGTAGTAGGCGAAGCCCCCGGCGGTGATGTCGGCCCAGGCCCAGCAGTTGCGCTCGGTGGGGTGACAGAGGCCGGTCGACTCGTCCCAGCGACCCTCCAGCGCGGCGCACTCGTGGACGTCCACCTTCCAGTCGACCTGCGACGGGTCGCTGCAGAGGTGGACGTAGTCCCAGAAGTGGCCGTCGGCCACGACGTGCAAAAGCCGCGAGCCGATGATCCCCCACAGCGCCATCCAGATCACGAAGTCGACCATCAGGCGGTGGTCGAGTCGGTGGCGCCGCGCCCAGCGCCAGGCCAGCACCAGACCGACCAGAAAGCCGATCGTCACCATCGTGAAGTAGGACGGTAGCTCGACCCCGTCGAAGATGGTGAGGCTCGGGTTCATGAAGGCCCTTATACTCTCCCGCACCCGCCCGGTCCACGCCGGATCGGAGCGATTGCTCCGGCGTCTTTTTCTCCCGCCCGCTCGACAAGGGTCACAAAGCCGCTATCGTTTTCGTGGGGGCGATCCGACGCCCCGGAACTGGCCGACAGACGAGAGGGAGGAAAACGATGAAACACGAGTTGCCAAAGCTGCCGTATGCCCAGGACGCGCTGGCGCCGACGATCTCGGCCGAGACGCTCGATTACCACCACGGCAAGCACCACCGGGCCTACGTGGACAAGCTCAACGGCCTGATCGAGGGCACCGAGTTCTCCGAGATGCCGCTCGAGGAGATCATCCGCAGGGCGCCGGCCGGTGGATTGTTCAACAACGCCGCCCAGGTGTTCAACCATACCTTCTACTGGAGCTGCCTGTCGCCCGACGGTGGCGGAGAGCCCGACGGCGAGCTGCGCGCGGCGATCGATCGCGACTTCGGGTCGTTCGACGCCCTTGTCGAGAAATTCAACGAGAGCGCGGCGGGCAACTTCGGCTCGGGCTGGACGTGGCTCGTGAGGGACGGGGCCGGAAAGCTCCGCGTGCACAACACCTCGAACGCCGGCACCCCGCTCACCGACGGGCTCGCGCCGCTGCTCACAGTCGACGTGTGGGAGCATGCCTACTACATCGATTATCGCAACGCGCGCCCCAGGTACCTCGAGAAGATCTGGGGGATCGTCAACTGGGACTTCGTCGCCGCGCAGCTCTGACCCCCCGCGAGCAATCCGCGCTGTAGGGTTTTCTGAGAGGCGCCGAGTCGCACCGGCGGGCAGCCCCGGGCGTCCTCGAGACAGGACGAGGCGGATCGGCGCTTTCGAGGGGTCGCGCGGCGGGTGGCGTCTCGATGGGCGCGCAAATCGGGTGTCAGACCGCAAATCGGGTGTCATCGACACACTGAAGCGCGGTGTCAGACACACTGAGGCTTGGTGTCTGATACCCGGGCCTGACAGGCCGCGTTTCATCTCGGCGCGTTTTTTGCGCCGTTGGGGTTCCCGTCGCAGTTCGGTTCTACCGAAAGTGGCGGATCGCCGAGTTGGCGCTGTCCGGTTCTCTACCATTCCTCGAGCAGGAAATCCTCCATCGTCACCCCTCGAATCCGCTCGGTCTCGAAGCGATCGCGCCCCACTACCGTCAGGCGGCCCCGGGGAAAGCTCTCCGCGAACCAGCCGAGCTCCAGCGGCGAGGTACGGCCGCTCTTGATCTCGACGAACCGCCCCGCATCCAGCACGAAGTCGAGCTCGTGCGAGCGACTTTTCCAGTAGGCCATCCGCTCCGGGGTCTCGTCTCCCGCAATCGCGGCTCGGCGCCAGATCTCCTGAGCCGCGAGCCACTCCCACCACCTGCCCCGAACCGTCGACGGCAGCGCCTCGAAATCGTCCACCGAACGCGGGCTCGACGGATCCCAGGCCGCAGCGGCCAGCAGGTTGATCAGGTGGTACTTGGCGGGCCTGCGCGTCAGCGTCACTCTGCGCGACTCGTCCCAGGCGCTCGCAATACCCACGCACATCAGGTCAGCCAGCAGCTCCACGTAGCCGGCCGCAACCGTGTTGTTGGCCAGACCGCTCTCCCGCGCCAGCTTGGCCTGTCCCAGCGGCGTGCCCCCGAACGAGTGGAGCTTCTCCATTACCACCAGCAGGGAGGAGCGCTGCCGGCCGGAGGCCGCGAACTCTCCGCGGATCCAGTCCCGTACCATGGTGGGTACGTACTCGGGCAACGATCCGTGAGCCGCTATCTCGGCGCACGCCACCGGGCAGCCGCCCGCGAGCAGATAGGCCGGCAGGGTCCTCTCCTTCAGATCTTCACCGCAGACTCGCCTGAACTCGAAGTAGGAAATCGGAGTGAAGAGATAGAAGGTCCGCGCCAGCCTTCCCTTCCGCCCCGGCAGAAGCTCTGCGCCGCGGCGCAAATCGGTGGCCTTGGAGCCCGTGGTCACCACCAGCACGTCGCGCAGCTCTCCCCGGTCCACGAGCCTCTTGAGCGCGCGCTGCCAGTCGTCGACCGCCGTGATCTCGTCGATGAACAGCCTCCGTACCGGGGCACGGGGCGGATACGAGCGCACGAGCTCGAGAATCGACTCGGCCAGCGAGTCGGAGTCAGATATCTCGTCGCCGTTGAGGTAGAACGCGCTCGCCGGTCCGAAGCGTTCCACGCTGTCGCGAAGCCTCGCCTCGATCCACGTGCTCTTGCCGTACTGCCGGGCGCCGCGAATGATCAGGATGCCCGGCTCCTCGGGCAGGTGATCGAGGCCGAAGTCGAACCCGAAGACCAACGGCTGGCGCTTCAGCTGCTCGAGGTGCGGGAAGAGCCCCGAAACATCGATTTCCCCGCGGAAGAGGTGCTCGTTGACAGTCTTAACGTTCATGACGTTAGCATAGCTAACGTCGCCAACGTTTGCAAGTGTCGGACAGTGCGAAAACCGGGGCCTCGGCCCGGGTTCGCGGGCTCGGGATCAGTCCTTCTTCAGCTCGCTCTCCAGCTCGCTAAGGTCGGGCAGCTCGTCGAGGTTGGGCATCAGCACGATCTCGATCCGGCGGTTGAGGCGCCGGTTCTTCTTGCTGTCGTTGGGTACGGTCGGCTGGTACTTGGAGTAGCCCGAGGCGGCCAGCGAGGTGGGATCGACCCCCATCTCCTGCAAGGCGCGCACCACCGAGACCGAGCGCGCGGTGCTCAGCTCCCAGTTGTCCTCGAAGCGGCCGGAGGTGATCGGCACGTTGTCGGTGTGGCCCGCGATCTGGAACTCGCGGTCCTCGATCTGGGAGAGCACCTCGGCCACCTGGCCGAGCGTCTCCATCCCGTCCTCGCTGATCTCGGCCTTGCCCGAGGGGAACAGCACCGCGCTGGGCAGCTCCAGCATCAGCTTGCCGTCGCGGATCCGCACGTTGAGCTTGCCGCCCTCGATCAGCGACTTGAACTTGGACAGCATTCCGCGCAGCGTCTCCATCCGTTTCTCGGCGCGCGCCTGCCGCTTTTTCATCTCGTCGATCAGCCGTTGCTGCTCGGCCATCGCCTCCTTGTAACGCGCGGCCATCTCGGTCTTGTCGCCGCCCAGCTTTTCCAGCTCCTTCTCCAGCTCCTGCTGGTACTCGACCAGCGCCCGGATGCGGGCGTCGTAGCTGGTGACCTTCTCGTCGAGCCGTTTCTTGTCCGCGGTCAGATCCACCACGCGGGCTTCGAGATCGTCGCGTTGCTCCCGCAGCTCGTCCATGTCGATTCGCAGCTTGCCCATCTCGTCTTTCTGAGAGGCGATCTCCTGCTTGTAGTCCTTGCAGCAGCCCCCCAGCGTCAGCGCGGCGGCGATTGCGATCAATGCGGCCCGAGCGCTCGCTCCCTTCGTGTACATGTCTTCCTCCTCCGTTTGGTTTTTCGATGGATGAACCAGAATCATAGATCCCGATCGCCGTTTGCGCCACCCGCGATCGACGCCTCACTTCGAAGTCGGCTCGTCCTCTTCTTCCGCAGGCCGCTCCTCGACCAGAATATCGCGGATTCGATCGATGTCGTCGTTGGTCTTCTCCACCCACTCGTTCTCCAGCCCCAGCCGGATCGCCAGCTCGAGCGTGCGCTCCCACTGGGTCAGCGCCTTTTCCAGCAGCACTCGGATACGCTCGCGCAGGATCTCCTCGTAGACCTCGCGCTCCTCCTCGCTCAGCTCCGGGGGCGGCTCGGCCGAGAGGATGTCGACCCAGAGGTGGTGGTAGAGCGCGCCGATCCGGTAGGCCGCGGCCGCGGCCCAGTGCGGGTGGCCGATCCGGATCACCTTGGTGTAGAGCCGCTGCGCGTCGAGCAGCAGCCGAGCTTTCTCCTCCAGCTTCTGCTCGAGCAAACGCTCGCCGGGCGGGAGCTCCACCTCGCGCATCCGCCGGTGGAGGATCTCGCCGAGTTTGAACTGCGCCATCGAGTAGTGGAAGACCGAATCGGTAGGAGAAATTCCGCGCCCCAGCCGGTAGCGGCGCGTCGCCTGCTCCAGCGCCGACCTGGCCTCGTCCGTCCGGCCCGCGGCCAGCAAAGCCGAGCCCTTGCGCGCCAGCGCCTCGATCCGCTCGATCGGCTCGAGGTCGGGCCTTTCCACAAGGAGCGTATCGAACACCTCGACCGCCTCGCTCCAGGCCTCCAGCTCCTCGTAGGAGCCGGCCAGCCTGAACAGCGCGTCGGTCACGTCGCGCGAGTCGCCGAAGCGCTCGATCATCTCGCGGTAGGCCGCGGCCGCGCGGCGGTGCTGGCCGAGCTGATCGAGGCACAGCCCGGTGTTGTAGAGCGCCGGCTCGACCAGCTCCGAGTCGGGGAACTCCGCGGCCAGTCGCTCGTAGATCGCGACCGCCTCGCCGCAGCTTCCTTTTCGCAGCGCGACCGCTGCGCGGTGGAACAGCTCACCGGCGTCGTAGGCGTCGATCGAGAGGCGGCCGTCGTCGCGGGAGGCGGTCACGTGGACCGGGTCGAGCACGCCCTGCACCTCGGGCTCCCGCGGCGGCGGGACTCGGCAGGAAACGCCGGCGGTCGCCGCGGTTGCGCAGAGCAGAGCGCCGGCCGCGAGGTTTTTCACGCCTCTCCGATCGCCCTGTCCGCCGCGCGCGCCAGCAGTCGGGCGACCTCCTCGGCCAGCTCCCGGTCGTTGCTGCTCCACTCCCGCGATCCGATCTCTTGCTGCAGCCAGAGAAACGATCGCGGGGCGCTGTCCGGGAGCAGCTCCACGCTGAGCAGAGCCGAGGTGGGCTCGAGCAGATCGCGGTTGAAGAGGTCCTCCCAACCGTCGCTGTCGAACGCCGCAGGGCGGCGGATGTAGGTCAAGGTCACCGCGCCCGCGGCTAGCCGATGCACCTCCAGGAGGTGCTCGAGCCCGCGCCCGGTCAGCCGGCGGCCGCGCGGCCCCTCGCTCCAGGCGCCGCTGGCCGCGTTGACCACCAGCCCGGGCGCGGTGCCGTCGACCGGCGCTACCAGCGCGGCGCGGTCGCTGCCGAAGTCGTCGCGCAGCACCCCCAGGATCTTCTCGTCTCGTTCCGGTCCGGGCGGGAGATCGAACAGCAGCTCGTGCACCGCCAGCATCACGGCCACGCGCCGGTCGGAAAAGCGTCGGTACTTGGTTCGCCTTTCGCTCGTGGAGCTCATCGCACCTTCCTCGGGCGAGTATTATGGTCCGGGCCGCGGCTCAAATCCAGTGAAACTCCCGGGGAACTATCAGCCGCAGCAGTCGTTCGTGGACAGAAATCTCGAAGTTGTCGGCCTCCACGAACTCCTCGCCGTCGATCTGGGAGGGAAGCCGCTTGTCGACGTTGGGGCGCAGGATCTGGACCTTGATCGAGCTCCCTTTCAGGATCGAGGAGTGGCTGACGCCGATCCGGTTGAGCATCTCCTCGGTGAGCGGGACGCGCTTGTGCGAGACGATCAGCTTGCTCGTCCAGTCGCGCGTGCCGCAAAACGGGGCGATCTCGAGCTTGCCGTCGTCGTGGCGCGCCTCGGGATCGATCATCCACTCGCCGCCGTACAGCAGCGTGTTGCTGACCACAATGTCGGTCAGATCGCCGAGCACGTGGACCTCGCCGTCGATCTCTATCTCGGCCGTGAAGTGATCGCGCGTAACCCAGTTGAGCGCCAGCTCGTGCATCGCGGCTCGGATGTAGACCATGTGGTCGCGGTACATTTCGCGCCAGACCGGGATGTTCTTCACGACGTCCAGCTCGCGGTTGCGGAACTGCAAGATGGCCGCGGACAGTCCCCAGCCCAGCGAGTCGAAGAACAGGTCGCGCCTCAGCACGGTCCCGTTGTCGGCGCGCGCCTCGACCTCGCCCACGTCCAGGCGCGTCTCGTGCCCCTCGGCCAGCACCTCGACGTTGCGCTCCAGCTCCCTGGGCTTGGCCGAGAGCCCGAACGACTTGCCCTGGTCGTTGGCCGTGCCCGCGGGCAGCAGGCCGATCCGAACCCGCTCGCTCGCGCCCGAGAGGCAGACGCCCTTGGCCACCTGGTTGAAAGTGCCGTCGCCGCCGAGACAGACCACGGTCTCGAAGCCCTCGTCGGCGATCGCGGCGGCGACCATCGCGGCGGTGCCGCCCTCGGGAACCGTGGGTCTCAGCTCGTGAGCCAGGCCCCGCTGCGACATCAGCTCGCCGGCCAACTCGATGCTTTCCGCGCCGCGCCCCTGCCGCGAGGCCGGGTTGCCCACCAGCAGAAACGGCCGCCCGTCGCCGCTGCCGGAGGCGGAGCGCCCCGCGTTGTCCTTCTGTTCGCTCACCCGGTGATTGTCTCCCGAAACGCGGGATCTTTTCAACGTTTTACACAGTTGTCGAAGGGTCTTGCGAAACGGTCGCGTCCAGCGCAACATGGCGCGTTGCCGCTCGTGCGGCTCGACTCTGACCGTGGAGATGCAAGTGGAAGATCGAATCGATTACGAGGAAGTGGGGCTGATCGCCGGGCTGGAGGTCCACCAGCAGCTGCTGACCGATCACAAGCTGTTCTGCCGCTGTCCCGCCGGAGTGTACACCGAGGACCACGACGGAGAGATGCTGCGCCACATGCGGCCCACGCTCTCGGAGCTGGGCGAGTACGACGGCACGGCGCTGATGGAGTTCAAGACCAGGAAGAACATCATCTACCTGCTCAACCAGAAAAACGTCTGCACCTACGAGATGGACGACACTCCTCCGTTTCTGATGAACCCCGAGGCGCTCGACACCGCGGTGGAGCAGTGCCTGATGCTCGGCTGCGACATCGTCGACGAGGTTCACGTGGCGCGCAAGCAGTACCTGGACGGCTCGATCCCGACCGGGTTCCAGCGCACCGCGATCGTGGGCGTCAACGGCAAGCTGCCGTTCATGAATCGCGAGCTGAGCATCACCCAGGTCAGCGTCGAGGAGGACTCCTGCCGCGAGGTCTCCGACGAGGGCCACCTGATCGTGTGGCGCACCGATCGGCTCGGAATGCCGCTGATCGAGACCGTGACCGGCCCGGACCTGCGCACGCCCGACGAGGTGGTCGAGGCGATTCTGCTCGTCGGCCGCGTCTGCCGCTCGACCGGGCACGTGCGGGTCGGGATGGGCGCCAGCCGCCAGGACGTCAACGTTTCCGTGCGCGGTGGTCGTCGCGTGGAGATCAAGGGCGTGCCGCAGGCGAGCTGGGCGCGCGGGCTGGTCCACGGCGAGGCGGTCCGCCAGACCAACCTGCTGAAGCTGCGCGACGAGCTGAACCGGCGCGGTTTCCAGGGAGAGGACGACCTGTGTATCGAGCATCGCGCGGTGACCGGGCTGGTCGCCGACAGCGCGCTCGACCTGCTGCGCGCCGACAGCTGGGAGCGCTTCGTTCGCGAGGGAGGACGCCGTCCGGGCTTCGAGATCGGCGCAGGCGAGTTCGAGGTGCGCGCGGTGCGGCTGATCGGGCTGAAGGGCACGCTCTCCTGGCCGACCCAGCCCGAGCACACCTTCTCCCACGAGCTGGCCGGCCGGGTGCGGGTCGTCGCCGGTCTCGACCAGCAGCCGATCCTCTTGCACAGCGAGAAGTGGCCCGACTACGCCGGCTCGCGCCGCGAGCTGCGCAAGCTGCGCCGCGCGCTCGACTGCGGATCGAACGACTCGCTGGTGATCGTCTGGGGACCGCGGGAGGATACGATCACCGCCGCCGACGAGATCCGGCTGCGCTACTGCGACGCGCTGGACGGGATCCCCAACGAGACGCGCCAGCCGTTCCCGGACGGCAGCACCGACTTCGAGCGGATCCTGCCCGGTCCGGACCGCATGTACCCGGACACCGACAGCCCGCCGACCCGCATGACCCGCGACCGCGTCGAGCGGCTGCGCGCCCCGCTGCCGCCTCCGCCCTGGGTTCGCGAGAAGAAGTGGGAGGCCGCCGGGGTGCAGCGCCAGACCGTTCGTTTCCTGATCCGCCGCACGCGGATCGGCGCCGAGCTGGTCGACGACGTGGTGGAGAACAGCGGCGCGGATCCGAAGCGCGCCTGCCTGTTCTTCGGAGAGCAGCTCAAGGGCCTGCGCCGCGCCGGTGTCCCGGTCGACGAGGTGGGACGCGAGCGCTGGCGCGAGTTGTTCGAGCTGTGCGGCCGCCGGCCGGTCCTCTGGGAGGCGTGGCGCGAGATAACGACGGCGATCGCCGCCGCGCCGCAGACCCCGGTCGCAGAGACGGTGCGGCGCCTCGAGCTGGGCGACGCACCCGCAGACTGGAAGAAGACGGTCGAGCGCGCGCTGTCCGGCGGGCGGCCGGATCACGACGACGGCAGCGCGGTCAAGCGCCAGCGGTTCTACATGGGGCGGGCGATGAGCTCGCTGCGCGGTCGCGTTCCCGGCCGCGAGGTGAGCCGCGCCGTGGCCGCGGGCATCTGAAGACGGAAGACGCCCGCTCGGCCAGTGAAAAAAGGACGCGAGATGAGCGAATCCAAGGACGATTTCGAGGGATACAAGGGGCGGGCGCGCGCCAAGCTCGAGGAGTGGAGCGTGCGCGTCTGGAGCGACGTGCGCGTGGAGAACGACGCCGGCAGCGTCTTCGAGGGCGCGATCCTGCCGCGCAGCGGGACGTTCGACGACCTGCACATCGTGGTCAAGATGCGCAACGGCTACAACATCGGGGTCAACGTGGACCGCGTGCGCAAAATAGAGGAGCTGGGCTACAAGAAGGCGGTCTACAAGATCCCCGAACAAGAGTTCCCCTTCGACGAAAAGCTGCCCAACGTGACGTTGCTGGGCACCGGAGGCACGATCGCCTCGCGTCTCGACTACCGAACCGGCGCGGTGATCCCGGCCTTCACCCCGGGCGAGCTGTACGGCGCCGTACCCGAGCTGGCCGACATCTGCAACCTGACCACCAACAAGCTGTTCGGAGTCTTCTCCGAGAACATGGGTCGCGAGCAGTACATCGCGCTGGCCGAGGCGATCGGAAAGGAGATCGCGGGCGGAGTGGACGGGATCGTGATCGGCCACGGCACCGACACGATGGGACACACCGCCGCGGTGCTGAGCTTCATGGTGCAGAACAGCCCGGTGCCGATCGTGCTGGTCGGCAGCCAGCGCAGCTCGGACCGGCCCAGCAGCGACGCGGCGTTGAACCTGATCCACGCGGTGCGCGCCGCGGCCTACGGGGATATCGCCGAGGTCCAGATCTGCATGTTCGGCCCCACCTCGGACCGCTACGGCCTGCTGCACCGCGGCACCCGCTGCCGCAAGATGCACAGCTCGTACCGCAGCACCTTCCGCACGATCGGCGACGTGCCGCTGTGCACGGTGCGGCGCGATCGCTTCGACTACCTGAACGACGACTTCGAGCGCCGCGATCCGAGCCGCGAGCCCGAGATCCTGCCGGTCTACGACGACAGGACCACAATCCTCTACTACTACCCGGGAATGTCGCCCGACCTGGTCGACGCGCTGGTGGAGAAGGGCTACAGGGGGATCGTGATCGCCGGCACCGGGCTGGGCCACGTGAACAAGCCGCTCTACCCCGCGCTGAAAAAGGCGATCGAGCAGGGTGTGCACGTGGTGATGACCGTGCAGACGCTGTGGGGCTATGCCCAGATGTACGTCTACGACACCGGCCGCGACCTGCTCGACATCGGGGTGGTCCCGCTGGACAACATGCTGCCCGAGACCGCGCTGATGAAGCTGGGGTGGGTGCTGGGCCAGACCGACGACCACGACGAGGTGATGCGCCTGATGCGCGACCCGGTCAATCACGAGATCACAGAGCGCGAGCCGCACAACGGCTACCTGATTCTGCAAGGCGGCCTGCCCGAGACCGAGGAGTTCATCACCTCGCACTGGAAGTAGAAACCGACCTCGTTTCTTGGCCTCGCGGACAGTTGCTCGCTCTACCCGAACGTTTTCGATTGACGAGGCACTAGCAGAGGAAGACCCCGTCGCCCCCGTCGTCCGTCAGATTCAGAGATCGCGCTCGGCCTCCAGCAGCGCGCGTCCCAGATCCTCGTCCAGCTGCTGCTCGAGCGCGCCGGCGTCGAAGCCGCCCGACAAGTCGAGCGGCGCCGGCCGGGGCGTCGCCTCTCGCAGCTCCTCGATCGAGGCGCTCATCGACAGCGCGGTCAGGGTGGCCAGCACGCCGGCGAGCGCGCCGAGCCCGCCCAGCGCCACTCCGACCGCCGAGACGACGCGCCGCTCACCGCGCCTGAGACCGACTACTCCCAGCGCGACCGCGATCAGCGGCGCTGCGACGCCCAGCGACCAGCCCAGCGCGTGCACGGCCGCGCTCCCTTCCAGCCCGCCCTCGGCGAGATAGAAGCCCAGCAGCGGCCCGCCCCAGGAAAAGAGGGCGATCGCCAAAATGCCGAGCACGAGAGAGAGCACAGCCATCCGTCATCTCCCCGTCGAAATCGGTTGCGCGAAAAAGGACCGACCGCCGTGCTTAGATGCGCGGCGGTCGAATTGGCGGTTCATGGGGAGAAGAGAGCCTACTGCCCTTGCTGGGCCTCTTCCTGGGCCTGCTGCATCGCCTCCTGGGCCTGCTGCATCGCCTCGCCGACCCCCTGCTGCGCGGCCTGGTCGAGCCCCTGCTGGAGCTGCTGCTGGATGTCCGGATCCTGCATGCCCTGCATGCCCTGGGTCGCCAGGTCGCCGGCGGCGCCCAGCCCGGAGGCCGTGGTCCAGGTGATCACGATCCCGACGATCGCGCCGATCGCGCCCATGATGATCCCGGCGAGCGCCAGTCCCTTCTTGGTCTTGATGCCGATGATGCCGAACACCACGGCCAGCAGCGGCAGGACAACGCCGATCGCGATTCCCCAGCCCCAGACGGCGCCGGTGGAGAACTCGGCGTTGCCCGACATCATCTGGTCCATCGAAGGCGCGCCGGTGATGCCGCCGATGGTCGGACCGAGCCAGCAGAAGACGACCAGGGACAGAATACCCAAAATCAATGACAGTACGGCCATGAGACTCCTCCTCGTTCGACGGCTCGCTCGCCGTCCTCGCTGTGAGCGCGACAAGCGCGCTCGTTTTGCTCAGCGCCCTTTCCAGGAGCGCTTCAAAAAAAACCTCGTTACCCGCGGCGCCGTCTTGCGACCGCGCGTCTCGCCTGCCGATTGCGAATCAAATCTTCGAGTCAGTGGACGCGGATGTTAGCAATAGCTTCAAAAAAATCAACACCGACGAGGCGGGGTGACAAATCGCGTGTTTTCGGGCAGTTGTAGACGTCGGAACGCTTTTTCGTTTGGTGGGGGCACAGCGGAGGCGCGAATGTCCATATTCAGTAGACTGCTCGGCGGCAGCTTCGAGGAGTGCAGGGCCGAGGCCGAGGAGCTGCTGGCCGAGGGTTCCTGGGGCGAGGCCCGGCTGGCGTTCGAGCGCGCGCTGCGCAAGGGCAAGCGCGCGGAGCCGGCCGAGCTGGAGGCGATCCGCGAGCGGATCGCCGGCTGCCGCCTGGAGCTGGCGCGGGCCCGGCTGCGAGAGGCCGACCGGCTGTCCGAGGACGGAGAGCCGGAGCTGGCGGTCGAGACGCTGGAAGAAGCGCTCGAGGTCTGCGACGAAGGCGAGATCGCCGCGGGCGCGGCGGAGCGCAAGCGCCGCTACGAGGCACGGGAGGCTCGACGGCTGGTGGAGGACGCCGGCGAGATGAGCGAGGACGAGCTGCTGGCCGTGATCGCCGGTACCTGGAGCGAGTCCCAGGCGGACGAGTACGCCGGCCTGCCCGAGGAGTTCCACGAGGCGCTGCTCGTCTCGCACGACGGGGACCACGACGAGGCCGCAAGGCGGATCCGCCGCGTTATCGAGGAGACCTCCGAGGGCGCCGAGGCGATCTACGCCCGCTTCGAGCTGGGCCGCGAGCTGTCCGCGGCCGGCCGGGACGAGGCCGCGGTGGAGGCGCTCGAGGAGTTCCGCAGGCGCGCCGAGGGTCGCGAGGTGGATCTCGAGGTGAGGCTGGCCGCGCTTTCGCTGCTGGGCGGCTCGCTGGCCGGGCTGGAGCGCCACGAAGAGGCCGAGCGGGCGCTGCGCGAGGCGGTCGCCGCGGCACCCGACGACCACATGCCGCTGCTCAACCTGGGGGTCTACCTCCGCTCGCGGGGCGAGGGCGAGGCCGCGCTCGAGGCGCTGAACGGAGCGCTGGAGCGGATGGGCCAGCTGCACCCCGACTTCCGCGTGCTGCGCGAGCTGGGCTTCACCCACCTGGAGCTGGGCAACGACCGCGAGGCCGAGGAGCACCTCTACTCGGTGATCGAGCACCAGGCCTCGCGCGGAGAGCACGAGCGCTTCGACCCCGCCGCGACCGTGGCCCTGGCCGGCCTCTACGAGAAGCGAGGCGAGCCGGAGCGCGCCGCGGACCTGTACCGCCACCTGGCCGTGGGCCACGACGCCAAGAACCACTTCCTCTACAACCTCCAGGCCGCGCGCCTAATAAAGAACAGCGGGGGAGATCCCGTGGTGATAGAGCGCTGCCTGGCGCGCGCCGTCGAGCTGGCCGAGACCGAGCAGCAACGCAACGCCCTGGCCGAGCTGGAGAGCCCGAAGAGCGATATCTGAGCCGGGCGACCGGCCCGGGTCGTCGAGCCTTGGACCACGCAAAGAAACTATCTTCGCTGATGTGACAGGCGTGTCGCGCTTGATTTCGTGCTACTTTTGTGTACACCATTGAGTGACAAAGGGGTCTACGATGAAATTTCTGAGCATACGCGATCTGCGCGGACGGTCGGCCGAGGTGTGGCGCGATCTGGCGCGCGAGGGGGAGCTGGTGATCACCAGGAGCGGCCGCCCCATCGCCGTGATGACCTCCGTGGACGAGAACAGCGTGGAGGAGGCCCTCGAGGCGTGGAGGAGGATCCGGGCCGCGCAGGCCGTGGACTCGATCCAGCGCGACTCGATGCGGCAGGGGACCGACGACATCTCGATGGAAGAGATCGATTCCGAGATCAAAAAGGCCCGGTCGCGACGCAGAAAACGCTCGAGATGAAAGTCGTGCTCGACACCAACGTGCTGGTCTCCGGTCTGCTGACGCCGCTGGGAGTCTGCGGCGGAATTGTCCGGATGCTCACCTCGGACGCGATGGAGCCGTGCGTCGATTCGAGGATTTTGTTCGAGTACGAGCAGGTGCTGAAACGCCCGCGGTTCCGGATCGATCCCGATCGCGCCGACGCATTGATCAGCTACATCGAGCACGCCTCGCAGGCTTGCGGCTCCACTCCCCTGGCCCGCTCGCTGCCCGACCCGGACGACGACAAGTTCCTGGAGGTCGCTATCTCGGCCGAGGCCGACTGCCTGGTGACCGGCAACTCCAGGCACTATCCCCGCGACCTGCGCCGCGGCTTGCGCGTGCTGTCCCCCCGTGCCTTCGTCGACAAGATGGTCGAGCCCGATCTTTGTTCCTGATCGCTGCGGCCAGCGGCGGTTGCCAGCGCGGGGGGGACGCGGGATACTGGCCGCTCGACCGGGAAAGCGACGATGCGACTGCTTGTCTTCACCTCTGTTCTGGGACTGCTCGGCCTCGCCGCCGGGCGCTCGGCGGCGGAGGATCTGTGCGGCACGGCCTGCGGCGATCCGGAGCTGCTGCCCGAGGCTCACGCCGGGGTGGGATCTTTGGAGATCGGCATCGTCGCGCAGCTCGGCTTCGAGTTCCTGCCCGACGCCGAGGAGGGCGAGCGCAACGGGTTCACCGCCTCGCGGGCGCGGATCCACATCGACGGTCACCTGCTCTCGGAGAACCTGACCTACCACCTCTCGGGAGACGCGCTGGCCGGCCCGCTGTACGCTGGCCGACGGCACGGTCCGGGCGGCGAGAACGCCGGTGCGACGCCGTTTCTGCTCGACGCCTCGATGAGCTGGTACATCCCGCTGGTCGGGCTGCGCATCAGCGCGGGTCGCTTCGTTCCGGCCTGGGGATTGACCATGCCCGCGCGCCCCACTCGAATCGGCGCGATCCACTACCCGCTCTACGTGCACGGCGCGAGCGGATCGCTGGGGCGCTTTCGCGACCTGGGGATCGCCGCCTCGGTCGAGGTGCTCGACGCGCTGACCTTCGAGGCCGGCGTTTTCAACGGAGCGCCCGGCGGGCTGGACGACGACAACGACCGCAAGGACTTCCTGGCCGGTCTGCTGGTCGAGCCGGCGCCGGGCCTGGACATTCGCGCCTCGTCGCTGTTCGGCTTTCCCGAGGCGCGCGGCGCTCTGCGCGAGGACGGCAGCGAAATCGAGATGGGCTCCGAGACGCACATCCAGCCGGTGCTCGAAGCGCGCTGGCGCGACTTCGGCCTGGACCTGATGCTCGGCGGCGCGGCCGACTTCGTCACCCGCCACGAGGAAGACGTGCGCGAGGACTACCGGGCCTGGGGCGCGCTGGGACACGTCGGCTACCTGGTCGCCGGCGACTGGCTGCAGCTGATCGCGCGCGCCGAGTGGTGGGAGCCTTCGGACGCCGGCTCGGGCGACGGCCAGCTGCGCTTGACCGCCGGTCCCCAGCTCTTCATCGAGGGCCTGAGCTCGCAGGTGCGAATCAATTACGTCTACGATCGCTGGGAAAGCGACGACGCGATGTGCCGCGGCTACCTGGAGTCGACCGGCTGCGACGACCTCGATTCGATTCCAGAGTCCCAGCGAGACGCGAACGCCGTCTTGATCATGCTCGGCGTGGATATCTGACCCTCTGATTACATAAACCTACATGTAATCTTAAATCCTACATTTCCTCAACGATTCCAACCGGATACAGCACTTGTTCGTTATACGTTTGACATCTAATTTATCAAAGAATTTCAACATGTTAGGTAATTCGTACTATAATTTCGAAGATGAAGTTCGAAAGGGACCAGACCGTCCTGACGACGAACGAGAGGTCGGATCGTGCTTAAGCGACTGGGCAAGGTGCTGTTCGTCCTGCTCGCCGCGCTGGGCGCGATCACCGGCGGTCTGCTGGCGTGGGCCACCTCCGAGAGCGGCTCGTCCTTCATCAGCTCCCGCGTTCGAGAAGCGATCCAGCGCCAGACCGGCGCCGAGGTCTCCTTTCGCGGCATCGAC
The DNA here is from genome assembly GCA_046484285.1 of Polyangia bacterium. Classification (GTDB taxonomy): domain Bacteria; phylum Myxococcota_A; class Polyangia; order JAAYKL01; family JAAYKL01; genus CAZHCG01. The sequence goes on along the minus strand of JAWOBP010000012.1, from coordinate 13,746 downwards.
ATAGAGTTCTTTCCGCCGCGCCTGGCGCTCAGGGAGATCGCGGCCGAAGAGCCCGAAGGCCGCGTCTACTGCGAGGTCGCCGAGGCCGAGCTGGCTCCCGACCCGCTCTCCCTGTTCGCCGGCGAGCTGGTGATCGACGAACTCTACCTCGGATCGCCGCGCTGTCGAATCCGCCTCGATAGCGAAGACGCAAACGCGATCCGAGAACGCCTCGCGAGCGCGAAACCCGGTGACGAGGGGCGCCTCGACCTCTCGGTGATTCCCGAGTTCGAGGTCTTCGCGCTGAGCGACGGCCACCTGGACGTCGAGATCGACGACGCCGAAGGCCTCGGGAAGATCGACGCCGAGATCTCCGGCCTCGGGTTGGACGTGACCGGCACGCCCGCCGGCATGGAGATCCGCGGACTGGTGGAGCGCATCGACGGCAGCTGGAAGAGCGGAGAGGACTCGGTCGACGAGACGCTGCGCTCGCTGAAGTTCCGCGCCGCGGTCTGCCCGGATTCGATCGACGTCCGCCACCTGCTGGCCGACGTCGCCGGCGCGGATCTGCGGCTGCGCGACGGCCACGTGCCGTTCCCGCTCTGGCCGCGCGGTCCCGACGTCGCCGACTTCGCGATCGAGATCCCGCTGCCGCTGCTCGACCGGCTGCCGCTGGAGCTGCCCGAGATGAGCGGCACTGCCGGCTTTCAGGGACAGGTCTCGCTGCGGCGCGGGGAGGGCGGCGAGATCGGCGTCACGGGTCGCGGCCGGGTCGAGCTGAAAAAGGCGGTGGTCGACGAGTTCCGCCTTGGCGACCTGGAGGGCCTGGTATCAATCGGGCCGCGCGGCGTGGCGTTCTCCGAGACCGACCTGCACACCGCCGACGGCAGGCTGCGCCTGGAGGGCAACGTCGAGCTAGACGAGAAGCTGACCGCGCGGCTCGACGCCAACCTGCACGAGATCGAGCTGGGGCGCCTGCTGGAGAGCCTGACCGCGCCGGGCTCCTACGTCACCCAGCGCATGAACGGAACCGCCGGCCTGCGGGGCACACTGTCGCCGCTGCGCCTCGACGGCAGAATCGACATCGACGTGAGCGACCACACGACTCGCGACGGACCGTTCCGCTCCGGCCGCAGCGAGGTCGTGCTGCACATCCCGCGCGGGAGCGTGCAGGGCAAGGTGCACATCGGCGAGAGCTCCTTCTCGGCCCGCGAAGTCGACGTGCGGCTGCCCCGTTCCCGCTTGCTGGTCGAGATGCGGTTCGCCTACGATATGCGGCGGGGCTGGAGCCTGCGGGCCAGCTCCGCCGACCTCGAGCTCGGCGACATCGGATCGATCGCGGGGCTGCCGGTCAGCGGGCACGGGCCGGTCAACTGCCAGATTCGCGATCCGTCCTACGGAGATCCCCGCATCTCCGGCTCGGTGGCGTTCGACGAGCTGGTGATCGACGACTACCGGCTGGGACACGTGGCCAGCGGCGTGCTCTTCTCCGGCGACGACCTCGTCTTCGAGGGGCTCGAGGCGCACAGCGGCAGCAGCCTCTACAACGCCCCGGAGCTGAGAATCACCTTCGGTGGACGCGACCAGCTGCGGCTCGAGACGCGCCTGATGGCCGAGCGCGTCGCCGTGCAGGATTTGGCGCGCATCTTCCGCGTCGACACCTCGCGGTGGGGCTCGCCGCGCGGAGTTCTCTCGGGCCGGGCCGCGATCGACTACCGCCTGCGTTCCGACGATCTCGGTGTCGAGGTCGACGCGGCCCACAAAGGAATGACGATCTTCGGCGAGCCCTTCGGACCGGACGCGGTGCGCCTCGACTGGAATAACGAGCAGCTGACCGTCTCGGAGCTGGGGCTGACCAAGGGCAAAGGCACGATATCGGTCACCGGGGCGATGATGCCCGACCGCTCGCTCAACTTCGTCGGAGTCGCCAGCGAGGTCGATCTCTCCTCCTTCGAGCATTCGGCGCTGCGCGATCTGGAGCTGCGAGCCGACGCGCAGATGTTCGCCGTGATCGGGGGAACGCTCGACCATCCCACCGGCTGGGCCGAGGCGCGCCTCGGCGAGACCGAGATGCACGGTTTGAGCTACGGGCCGACGCACATCGAGCTGGAGCTGGACGGGACGCGGATTACCGGCCGGGGCAAGCTGGCCGGAGAGATGCTGACCCTCGAGCATCTGGACATCGACCTAGAGGACGAGACCTTCATGGTCGAGGGGTTCGCCTACGACCTCGACCTGATCGAGGCGTTCGACATCGACACCGGCTCAAAAAAGGTGGCCGCCGAGATCACCGGCGAGCTGGTGCTCTCCGGACGCCTGGCGGGCAGAATCGGGCTGGCGGGCAGAATCGGCGTGCAGCGCATCGAGCTGGCGATCGGCGAGTACCGGATCCGCAACAAGCTGCCGATCGAGATCGATGTGAGGCGCGGTCGTTTTCACCTTCCGCGCACCCGCTTCGTCGGACCGCGCCTGGCCTTCGACCTGAGGGGCAAGGCCGGCCTGTCCAAGGTCGATCTCGACATCGACGGGCTGGCGGATCTGCGGATCCTGGACGAGCTGTTCGATCCGATCCACTCCGCCGAGGGCCGCTTGCGAATCGACGCTCACGTCTCGGGCCGCTGGACCAACCCGCGCTTCAGGGGCCACGCCTCCCTCGAGGACGGCTCACTGAACGTGCGCGGCTTCCCGCACCGTATCGAGGAGATAACGGGACGCGTAGAGCTGGGAGCCAAGGTCTTCCGCTTCGAGGACTTCAGCGCCAGATCGGCGGGCGGCGGCATCGAGATCGCCGGCAGTCTGACGCTGGACCGCCTGGAGGTCGACGACTACCGCTTCCGCTGTCGCCTCGACGGTCTCGACCTGGCGCCGCTTCCCGACCTGCGCTTCGAAGCGTCCACCGTGCGCGAGGGGCTGCTGCTGCGTCCCAGCAACGAGGTCTCGCTCGGAGGCGAACCGGAGCGCAAGCTGCCGACCATCACCGGCGACGTCGAGATCTCGGATCTGGATTACACCCAGGACATCCGCATGATCGAGATCTCCGACCTCAACATCGACCGGCTGGCGGGCAAGCGCACCAGCCCCTCGACTCCGCGCGTCTACGAGGAGAAGAACGACCTGTTCGCCTTCGAGATCAGGCTCCACGGCTCGCATGACCTGAGGGTGCGCAACAACCTGATCGACGCCGATCTGCGCATCGACGATGTCGAAAACCCGTTGCGCCTGATCGGGTCCAACCAGATCTTCGGCTTCCGCGGGCGCGTGCTGGCCACGCGCGGGCAGGTGCGCTTCGCGGGCAAGCGCTTCGACCTGCGCTACGGAGCGGTAAGCTGGACGGACCCGTTGCAACTGACCAATCCCGATTTCCGCGTCACCGCCGACGGGCAGGTGCGCGACTGGAAGGTTGCGATCACCGCGGTCGGCTGCGTCGAGGAGTACGAGATCCGGCTTTCCTCACAGCCGTTCCTCTCGGACGAGGATCTGGTATTCCTGCTGTTGACCGGCATGACGCGAGCTGAGCACAGGCGCTACGGCAGCACCGGGCTGGGCGGCCTCGGCGCGCCGCTGCTGGACCAGATCGGTCCCGGCGGCGAGCTGATTCCGCTCGAGCTGGGCATCTACACCGAATACTCGGAGCGGGCCGGGACCGACACGACCCGCCTCTCGCTGGGTCGTTCTCTGCCCGGCATGGAGGACGTCTGGATCTCCGTCTCCTCCAGCGTCGGCCAGGAGCGCGACGTCAAGGCCGACCTCGAGTACAAGATCGACGAGCATTTCTCGTTGTCGGCGGACTACGAGAACACTCGGGAGAATGCCGTGGGCAACATCGGCGTGGACCTCAAGTACAGATTGGAGTTCCCGCTGTGATCTCTCGCTCACCGCTGCCGGCCTGCTGGTTGTCGCTGCTGATCGCGGCGAGCGCGGCGCGCGCTCAGGACGAGGGAGTCGAAGAGCAGCCGGCGAGGGAGGATCCGTTCTTTGAGCTCGATCACCTGCTGCGGGTCCGGATGCCGGGCGAAGGCGGCCGGCCGTCGCCGTCGCCGGCCGAAGCCGAGCTGGTCGGCGAAACCGTCGTGCGGGTCGTGGCCCACGATCCGCCCTCGGGCTTCCAGCCGGTCGACGAGGCGGAGATTCCGCTCGGGATCGAGCTGGATCGTTCGGTGGTGCGCCGCGCTGTCTCGCGGCTATGGGCGACCGGCAATTACCGTGAGATAGAGATCAGGGGCCGCGCGGTGCCAGGCGGGGTGGAGCTGCTGATCGCGGTCGAGCCGATGATGCGGCTGCGCCGTTTGGAGGTGGAGGGCAACCGCGCCCTGGACGAGGACGAGATCTCCGAGGCGCTGGGGTACGCAGCGGACCGCACGATTCTTCCCAGCTCGCGGACGCTGGTCGAGATGAAACGCGATCTGCTGGCGTTGTACGCCGAGCGGGGCTACCCCGAGGCCGGGGCTACCCTGCGGCTGGAAACCACCGAGGAGCCCGGGGTGGCGGCGCTGCTGGTCCAGATCGAGGAAGGCAAGCCGCAGAGGTACGAGCAGATCAGAATTCCCGGACTGCCCGAGGAGATACCGGAGGCGCTGATGAAGCGCCGGATCGGAATCGATCCCGGTACCGTCCGCGACCGCGATCGTGTAGAGCGCGTCGTGGACAGGCTCGCCGAGCGGCTGGCCGAGTTCGGATATCCCGACGCGCAAGTAGCGGAGCCGCGCGAGAGCAGGCTGGGGCGCCGCTCGTTGCGCCTCGAGCTGCCGGTCGATCCCGGTTTGCGTACCGAGTTCGATTTTCTCGGCAACCGCCGCCTGCGGAAAGACGAGCTGCGCGATCACCTCGCCGAGCAACGCTCGCTGCGCAGCGACCCGGACTCCTTGCAGTCCGCCTGCCGCGCGCTGCGCGAGCTGTACCGCCGCAGGGGTATGTTCCACGCCCGCGTGCACGCGGAGCGGATCTGCGTCGACGCATCGAAGCGTCCCCACCGCAGGCAGGCCAGCCGGACCTGCGCGGACACCGCTCGCTCTCAGCGCGTCGCGTTTTTGATCGTCGAGGGACCGCCGGTCGAGATCGCGGCTCTCAGATTCGAGGGCAACGAGCGCTTCGACGACGAGCGGTTGGGTCGGGAGGTGCGTGCCTTCCTGCTGGAGAACAACGCGCCCGACGAGACCTTCCAGACGATCAACACGCGCACCGTGGATGCGATCGGTATCTCTGATCCGCGCCCCGGAAGGCTCGGCCGTTCGCGCGGCGCGTTGGCGCCGGTCTCCGACCCGGATCGGATCTACGTCCCGCGGCTGTTCGCCGAAGCGACCGAGCACCTCGCCGAGCTCTACCGCGAGCAGGGTTACCTCGCGGTAGAGGTGAGCGACACCTGCCGTCCGGCCGAACGCGAGCCGCTGCGCACCAAGGGCATGCTCTTCGACCCGCTGTTGATCGAGCGCGAGTCCGAGATGGGCTCGGGCGAGGACGAGCGCGGAGAGACTCCCTGCCTGTTCGTCAACGGCGAGCGCAGACAGCTGGTCGCGGTCGTGCACGTCGAGGAGGGCCCGCAGACCTCGCTCGATGAGATCGAGTTTGCGGGCAACAGCACGCTGGCCAGCGCGCGGCTGCTCGAAATCGGCCGGCTGAAGATCGGGCAGCCGTACAACAAGTTGCGACTGCGCGAGGCCGCGCGCGATATCAAGTCGCACTACCAGTCGTTGGGCAGGATGTTCGCCGAGGTGAGCTGGTCCAAGTCCCTCTCGCCCGATCGGCGCAGCGCGCGGATCAGCTTCGAAATCCGCGAGGGGCCGGTGGTGCGGGCCGGTCGGATCGTGGTGCGGGGCAATATCTCCACCGGCGGCTGGCTGATCCGGGAGCGGCTCGACATCGAGAAGGGCGACCTGGTCACCCCGGGCGCGCTCTCGGAGTCCGAGCAGCGCTTGATGGAGCTGGGCTTTTTCGGCGGCGCGACCGTGCAGATGGCCGATCCCTCCACCCCCGATCCGGTCAAGACGATCGTGGTGCAGGTGGCGGAGTCCAAGCCCCAGTACCTGGAGCTGCGGGGCGGAATGGCCTCGGTGGATGGTCTGCGCGGCGGATTCGAGTACGGCTACCGCAACCTGGGCGGCACCGGACTCAACGCCAGGCTCAGGGCGCGAGCCAACTACCGCGTGCTGTTCCTCGGCACCAGCGACGTGCAGGAGTCCTTCCGGCGGCGCTACTACCAGATGCTGCTGATCGACCAGATCGAGCGCCACCTGCTGCTCGGGATCAACACCAGGCACCTGCCGGGTACGCGCGGGCTGGTCGGCGCCGGGATCGACGGGATCAACGAGCGGATCAACGTGCCGCCCTTCAGCGCGGACCGCACCGCCTCCTTCTTCAGGCTCAAGTCCAGCTACCTGCGCTGGCTGCTGGCCGAGCTGCACACCGGCGTGGAGCACAGCGACATCACCCTCGCCGGGGACATCGGGAACCTGCAGGCCAACCCGGCCTTCGCCAAGTGGGCGCGCGTGCCCGAAGGCGTCTCCACCTTCTGGGTCTCGGGTCTGAAATTGTCGCTCGACTTCCGCGACGATCCGTTCAATCCCAGCCGCGGGGTGTTCGTCTCGATCGGGGCCGACCTGGTGCGCTCGCTGGCCGGCTTCGCCCCGCAGATCCGAGAGGACCCGGCCAGCGGAGAGACCAGCGTGATCGACCGCGTCTCCAACCTGGTGCGCACCAAGGCCACGGTCTCGGGCTACATCCCGCTGGTGGGCACCGAGATAGTGCTGGCCCTCTCGGCCTCGGCCGGCACGATCTTCCACCTGCAGGACGACTCCACGACCTGGCCGGACCGCTACTTCTACATGGGGGGCGTCGGCACCCTGCGCGGTTTCACCGAGGAATCGCTGATCCCCGAGGACGTCTACCGCCTCTGGAAGAGAAAGCTGGGAGCCTACAGCGAGAAGGCGGACCGGCTGCTGGAGCAGCCCGGCGGAGAGTCGATGCTGCTGCTGCGCAGCGAGCTGCGCTACCCGCTGGCCAAGGGCTTTCACGGAGCCGGCTTTTTCGAGGCGGGCAACATCTGGCGCGTGCAACGCAACATGGATCCGCTCAGCCTGCGGCCGGTCGCCGGAGGAGGGCTGCGCTACATGACCCCGCTGGGACCGGTCGCCTTCGACGTGGGGGTCAACCTCGACCGCCGCCCCCACGAGGACCGCTTCGCCTGGGCGATCTCGATCGGCTCGGCGTTCTGAGCGATTGGACCTCGGCGGGGTAGTGCTACAGGATCAGAAAATCGACGTACTCGCCGTGGTAGAGGCAGTGGCCGTAGACTCGGATCTCGTCGCCGGGCTCGACGTCGGAGGGAAGCTTTACCAGGTAGACGGTGTTCTTGCCGCCGTCCGCGGTCAGCTCGCCTCCTCCCAGCGCGACGAACCCGCCATCCGGGTCGGCCGGCCAGGCGTCGAAGGTGCTCTCCACCTCCTCGGCATCACCCTCGACGGCCTTGCGCAGCCGTACCCAGTTGTACCAGTGACCGCGCGGGTAGGACGGGTCGCCTTCGGGCGAGCTGGGGTGCCGCGTGTGGCCCTCGTCAGGATCGCCCCACATGATCGCCAGATATCCTTCCGGGACGAGCGACGGATCGATTTCTGGAACGTAGGGCAGGTGCTTGCCCAGGTGCTTGCTCTCGCCGTCCGGGCCGTTGATGTCGTCCAGGTACGACTCGGGAACAGCGCCGGCGTTGCCCCGATCCTTGTTGAACGCGATCGGATCGAACCCGGCCGGCGGAGCGCACGGGGCCGGGGGCGCGCTACTGGCGTCCACCACCGCCTGGTCGTCCGCCGGCGCGCCGGCCCGAGCCGATCCCGCCGCGGAGGCTGACTGCGGCGCCTTTGACCCGCACGACACGGCGTACGGAGCCAGTGCGACGCCGCCGGTGGCGGCCGCGATCCGTTTCAAGAACTGTCTGCGATTCTGCTGATTCATCTTGCGTCCTCCCTCCGACTATCTCGGAATCCTGTTTTCTCGCAGCCGCACAACCGTTTTTCTGCATGAAATCAAAATATGGATCATCCCACTTGGGGCGCAAGAACGAACAGCGCCGAAAACGGCTGCGGCCGCGCTTCGGCCTACTGGACCAGCTGCACGCGGAACGCCTGGGTCGTCCCGTCGGCTCCGTTTCCCCCCGAGTCGCCGGGCGAGAAGCCCCCGTCTCCTCCGTCTCCGGGCGCGGGCAGGGCGTCGACGCTGTTGCTCTCCTCGAGGGCCTCCAGGTAGTCGCCGGAGAGGAACGGCGCCAGCACGTGGAAGCCCGAGATCGACCCCCCTCCGCCTCCGCCGCCCCCGCCGCCGGAGCCGCCGTGACCTCCGTCGCCGCCCCTGCCGCCGCGCCGCGCGCACCAGAAGTTGCCCTCTCCTCCCAGTCCGCCGGGACCGGGATCTCCTCCGGCCAGGCCCACGCCGCCGTCTCCGCCGTCTCCGGCCGGCCCGGGCACGACGCGCACGTCGTACAGAGTCGGACCCGAGCTGGCTGACTCCAGCTCGATCAGCACGCCGATCGATCCGCCGCCGCCGCCGCCGCCCGCGGCTCCCGGCGCTCCGCAGCCTCCCGATCCTCCTCCGCCGCCCGCGCCGCCGAGGTGGTCCGCGGATCCGCCGCCGCCGGGCAGCGCGTCGTAGCCGTTGCCCTGGGTGCCGCCGCCTCCCCCGCCGCCGTGACTCCCGTTTCCGCCGTCGCCTCCGTCCCCGGCCGACCAGAGCCCCGTGATCACATCGATCTGCGCCTCGGGCGCCGCGGCTCCCTCGCCTCCGAGGCCCGAAGAGCCGGGCTGGCCGTCATGGCCGTCGTCGCCCTCGCGGCGCAGCGTGGGGTTGTCGTCGCAGAAGCTGAGCCCCGCCATCGTGGTCGGCGCGTCGTAGGTCAACTCGCCGGCCTCGCCCCCGCCGGGGCCGTGGCCGTCCTCGGCCGGCGGGTTGGGAACCGCCGCCTCGTAGACTGCCTCGAAGTCGCACTCGTCGCCCACGGTGAAGTCGGTGCAGCCCGCGTTGCCGCACGGCTCGCCGATCGTGCAGCCGGTCGCCGGGCAGGAGGCGTCGCCTCCGTCTCCGCCACCGACGTCGACCTGGTCGACCGGGCACAGCTTGTCGCCGCCGCTTCCTCCGTCGCCGAGCAGCCCGCTGCACCAGATGTTCCAGGCGCTCTGACCCGCCTGGCCCGATCCGCCGGCCGCGCCGTCGAGCAGCGAGGGCGAGGGCGCGCCCAGAGCGGCCAGGATCTCGGACGAGCAGGCGCCGGCGGTTCCGTCCGCCCCGGCCCCGGCCTCCACGATCATCTCGCTCAGCTCCAGCTCCGGGCCGCAGTCGACCAGCCGCACCGCGGTCGTGCCGTCTCCGGGAGACACGCCGTCGCCGCCCGCGATCGTCAGCCCTCCCAACTTGGTATCCTGGTGCACGTCCTCGGCAATCAGGACCGGCATTCCCGGCGCGTCGCCGTGCTCGATCCGCACCTCGAACAGGACGGCGTCGCGCTCGAGGAAGTCCGAGCGATAGCCGCCGAAGATCGAGACGCCGGAAGCGATCGCGACCTGCTCGTCGTAGGTCCCCTGGGAGACGAGCACCGTCTTGCCCCACGGCTCGGCGATCTCGACTCCTCTGGCGATCGTCAGCAGCGGCGCCTCGAGCGTGCCGGGGTCGGCGTCGTCACCGTCCTTGGAGACGAAAACGAACTCGCTGGTGTCGTCGATCTCGCCGTCGCAGTTGCCGTCCACGCCCAGCGCCCCCGGCGGCCACTGCGCGGCGAACATCTCGCACTCGCAGCCGTTGAGCGCCAGGCCGTCGATGTCGGCGAAGCCCGGCATGCACTCGTACTCGCAGATCGGGCCGTCGGCCGATAGCTCGCAATGGGCCTGTGTGTTCTCCGCCGGCGAGAAGCAGGGGTGGTTGCAGGCTCCGCAGTGATCGTCCGAGACGTAGTAGCCGTCCTGCACGAAACCTTCGTCGGTCTGCCCGTCGCAGTCGTTGTCCTCGAGGTCGCAGATCTCCTCGAGGATCGGCTCGCACTCGGTCAGCTGCTCTCCGTCGCAGAGCTGCAGACCGGGACAGAGCGACTCGCCGTTCGGGCTCTCCACCCAGCAGCCGAGCTGCTGGCCCGCGTTTTCGGGAATGCAGGCGCAGCTTCCGCTCAGCGGCGTGCACTGCCCGCCCACCCCCTGCGATCCGCACCAGAAGCCCTGCGGGCAGCCCGACGTCTCCGCCTCTGGATCGCAGGCCGCGCCGCAGCGGGTGTCGCCACCCGGCAATGTCAGGCACAGCGCGCTGGGATCGATCTGCGCGCAGTCGGCGTCGTTTTCGCAGGGCAGGCACAGGACCGACTGGTCGGCGGCGCAGTAGGAGTCGCCGATCAGGTGATGCCCCTCGGGGCAGGCCGTGATCGCGCAGCGCGCGGAGCCACCCTCGACGACGCAGGTCACCGACTCCGCGCTGGGGAACACCGCCGCGCAATCGATCCCGCAATCGCCGCAGTGCTCGACCGTGTCGTAGATTCCGTCCGCGTCGATGAAAGGATCGTCGGTCACCCCGTCCATGTCGTCGTCGAAATGGTTGCAGACCTCGGGCGAGCCGCCGTCTCCGCGGTTGCAGGCCGCGGCCAGCAGCGCCACCGCCGCGAAAGCCGCCAGCTTGGCCCCTGTAGAAAAATCAGTCGACAAACACATCGATCGCCTCCCCGTCCGCTCCGCCGCCTCCCGCGGCGCTGCCGCCGCCGCCCTGGCCGCCGGCGCCGGGCTCGCCCACGGCGAACCAGTTGTCCTGCTCGTAGCTGGCGGCCGCGCCCGGGAAGCTCCAGGAGCCGAACTCCAGCCAGATCCCGACGGTCGATCCGCCGCAGCCTCCCCCTCCTCCTCCTCCGTGTCCGCCTCCGCCGCCGTGACCGCCGTGACCACCGGAGGACGGTCCGGCCAGCGTGGGAGTCGTCTTCTCCTCCGACTCCAGCGCTCCGCCCGGGCCTCCCGGAGCTCCCGAGCCGCCGTCCCCGCCGACGCCGCCGTCCCCGCCGACGCCGCCGTCTCCCGTGATGATCACCAGGTTGTCCAGCAGCGGCGGGCCGTCGACTCCGCCGGGCAGGAACAGGTCGTAGATCACGGCGACACCGACCGAGGGGCTGCCCGCAGAGCCCGGCTGTCCGCCGGCGCCGCCGCAACCGCCGGCGCCGCCGCCACCACCACCGCCACCGAGCCCGTCGGCGAACTCGCAGTCGCCGGGCTCCCAGAAGATCAGGGCACCGCCCCCCGCGCCGCCGCCTCCTCCGCCCGAGCCCGGACCTCCGGCCGTGCCCGCGGTTCCGATGTCGCCGCTCCAGGAGCCGAGCCACACGCTGCCGAGCGAGTCCTGGCAGCCCGCGCCGGGCTCGCCGTCCTGCCCCTGTTGCCCGGGCTCGCCGTCCCCCGCCAGCGAGTAGGCGGTGTCCACGAGGAAGTGCGCCAGCCCGCAGCAGACGCTCTCGGGACAGCCGTCCTGGTAGTACATCGGACCGCGCGCGTTCCAGCCGCCGGCTCCGCCGCCGCCTCCAGCCGCGAATGGCGCGCTGCTGCCGGAATCGCCGCTCTCCTGATAGGTGGTGGGATCTCCTGGACAGATCGAATCGCCGCCGCGGCCGCCGCTGACGTCGACCGAGCCGCAGGAAAAGTCGAGTCCCTCTCCCCCCTGCACCACGTTCTCCTGCGAAGAGACGCATTTGTGCTGGAGGCTCTCCACCGCCCCGCGCGGATCCTCGCCCGCGGCGCCGGTTCCCGAGGCCACGCCGCCGGCCTGTCCGTCGCTCCCGCCGTCGCCGTCAACGCCGTCGCCGGCGTGCACCATCAGGCGCTCCAGCCTCAGGCCCTGGCCGCAGTTGCGCAGGTGAGCGCCGAAGGCGGGCAGCCCGCTGGAGGGGGCCGCCGCGCCGAGCAGCGTGATCCCCTCGACACTCGCCTCGCCCTCCAGCCCGACCTGGTCGCCCTCCAGCGCCGCGCCGCCGGCCGCGTCGTCCCACGACTGCGGGTGGACCTCGACCGCGTAGGCGCTCGGATCCAGCGAGTCGAAGCCGGGGGCGTAGCCGCCGTGGATCATCACGCCGTCGACCGGGCGCAGCACCTCGGCGTACGATCCCGCCGCGACGAAGACGTGGGGACGCGGCGCGTCGGTCTCCAGCGACTCCAGCGCAGCGGCGACCGCCGCCGCGATCGTCAGCAGCGGCTTGCCCGGAGAGCCGATCCACGAGTCGTCGCCGTTCGGCGAGACGTAGATGCTCTCGCCGACCACTCCGTCGGCGCCGTCGCAGTTGGTGTCGAGATCCTGGCCCGAAGCGAGGTACGGTCCGGGCTCGTCGTCGAGCGTGCTGACCGTGCACTCGCAGCCGGTCGATATCAGACCGTCGGCGTCGAGCTGATCGCCGATCTGCACGCCGTCGTCGGCGTCGACGCAGGCGACCGCGCAGTGCGGGTCGGTGGGCGTTCCCCCGCAGATCAGATCCTCCTCGGAGAGGGGGTTGTCCGTGCAGTCCACGCCGCAGGCGCCGCAGTTGTGGATGTCGATCGCGTAGGCGCCGTGCTGGTTGACGAACGGGTCGTCGACCACGCCGTTGCAGTCGTTGTCCACTCCGTCGCAGACCTCGTCCGAGCCCGTGCACTCCGAGAGCTGGCCGTCGTCGCACGCCATCGTGCCGGTGCAGACCTCGTCCTCGTCGATCGGGATCTCGCAAAAGGCCTGGTAGCTTTCTCCGGGCAGGCAGGAGCAGCTGCCAGAGGGCGGACGGCAGAGATCGTCGTCGCCGCACTCGAAGCCCTCGGGGCACTCGCCGGCGACGCACTCGACGACGCAGCGCTGCTCGCCGTCCAGCTCGACGCAGCGCGCCCCGGAAAAGTCGCCGCACTCCTCGTCCTCCATGCAGCTGCGGCAGAGCCGCTCGCCCCACGGCACGCACTCGTCGCTATTTGCGAGAACGTAGCCGGGCTCGCAGGCCGTGGCGCCGCACTGGGGGCCGTGCTCGCCGACGAGGCAGGCCGCGGCCGCGCTGTTGTCGTCCGGGAGGCAGCGGTTCTCGCAGGCCCCGCAGTGGTCGTCGTGGACGTAGGCGCCGCTTTCGTCGCGGAAGTCCTCGTCCACCTCGCCGTCCAGGTCGTTGTCGGTCCCGTCGCAGATCTCGGTCTGCGGCTGCGGCTCGACCGGAGGCTGGTAGCTGCCCTGTACGTCCGATTTGGCGCAGGCGGACGCCAGCAGCAGGCAGGCCCCGATTATTCTTACAGGTGATCCCCTCTTCATGGTGCCAGAGTATAGACCTTCTGGATGAAACGTGCTCGCTAGGTTGCAAAAGAGCAATCCGCGCTGTAGCTTTTTCAGCGAGGTCCGCCGCACGGACTGATCTTGCAGCCGACACGGTAAACGATCTCGTCTTTCTGCCCGCCCGGCGCGAGAAAACGCTTGCGAGCCCATCGGTCGCAAAGCTATTCTGTTGGTAATCAGTCGTCCATCCGCGGGGGATGCGGCACCAATCAAGAGGGAGGCGACGATGCGAGAGGTGAAAAGAGCGTGCTGTTCGTCGCCGGCGGCTGGTACCAGCAGGAGGACGAGATCGAGTCGCACCTTCTCGACCTGGGCCACGATGTCACCGTGAAGACGGCGTGCGCTCGGTCTACTACAGCTCGGAGTCGTTCGGCGAGGTGGCGGTGCTGATCGATCACGAGCGAGGGATCGCCGCGACCGGAGTCTACGACACGACGCGCTACACGAACGACGCGTGGAAGCTGTTCGATCTGCTGATCGGGGAGGTGACGCCCG
>JAWOBP010000202.1:0-20573 GCA_046484285.1 Polyangia bacterium | reverse complement strand
GGAAAAGAGCGGGCCGATCCCGCGGGTGCTGGCCTCGGACCCGGAGCTGAAGAAGCTGCGCGAGGAGCGGATCAGGGAGACAGAGCGGGAGCACCGGGAGGCGTCGCGCGACTACCTGGCCGGGGACTACTGGCGCGAGTTTCCGGTGGGGACGTTCAGGCCGCCGATCATCGAGCCCTACAGGCCCGAGGGCCGGTACTGGAGCGGGCACGTCTAGTGCCTCGTCAACCCGACGATTTCGGGTACGGGGCGAGAGATCATCGGCGAGGCCAAGGAACGACGACGAAGGACTGGCGGTGCCAATTCGAGGAGGAGTGACGCCGGGATCGTGGCCAGGGGCCGCTTTCACCCGAACGGGAGAGGTTGACGAGGCACTAGGGAGATCGACGCCGCTGAGCGAGGAGGGGCGCTCACTCTCCGCCGGCTCCGGCCGGGGCCCGCTTTGGGCCTATTCCGTAGCTGAACACGTCCAGGTAGACGGTCTCTCCGTCAGGGGTGTCGACCTCGAGCCTGAAGGGCCGCTCGAAGCGCTGCCTGGGGAAGGCCAGCTTGCCCGAGACCGATCCTCCGCTTTGCACCTCTCCTGTCAGATCGATCTGCCCCATCGCCTTCTTCGAGGGGTGCTCCCAGTGCCTGGGCGCCGTCTCGAGCCGCGCCGAGAGCTTGCTCAGCGAGCCGCCCTCCTCCTCGCCCCGGTAGCCGATCTCCAGGTCGACCAGCGCCAGGAACTCGTCCTCCCCGTCCGGCGCGTAGCCGCCGAACTCCCGCGCGTCCGAGACGGCGCTGACCTCGACGCTCCATTCGCTGGTCGTCGACTCGACCGGGAAAGCGGCCGCCGGGCCGCGCCCGTAGTCGTCGGGCTGGATCACCGAGTCGCGATCGAACCACTCGGTGTCGCCGGTCAGCCGGGTGACGAGGATCCGGTCGAGCTTGGCGTAGATCGCGTCGGCCGGCTCCAGCTCCGGCTCCTTGCGTCCGACCTCGACCTGGACCTGCTTGCGTACCGCCATTCCCACCACCTCGTCCCAGTAGACCGGAACGAACGAGAGCGCGTGGCGCCGGCGTCCCTCGGTGATCCCGCGCGTGACCAGCTCCAGGTAGACCTCGGCCTCGTCGGGCAGCACCTCGCAGAAGGCCGGGCTCAGCTCGTGGGACTCCCAGTGGAACTCGCGCGTCTGCCCCGAGACCCACGGATCCTCGCCGCGCACCTCGCGCTCGATCTCGGACACGACCTTGGTCCGGCCGTAGCGCCGGTGCTCGCGCATCCTGGGGCCGACCTCGGCGTAGCGATCCTCGCCGAAGCGCAGGTAGAGCGAGCCGTCCCAGGCCGCGCGGTAGAGCATGTCCTCGCCGGTGTAGGTCAGCTCTCCCTCCACGATCGCCCTGATCCCGTCGGCGTCCTTGCGCTTCTCCGGCTTGTCGCCCTCGCCGCACTCCCCGTCCAGGTAGAGGCGCTCGATTTTCACCTCGAACGGCGCGGTGGCGATCGCGGCCTTCTTGGCCTGGTAGTAGGCGCCGCGATCGTGCTGCTCGGCGGCGCATTCGGCCTGGCAGTATTTCTCGCAGTGCTTTTGGATCTCCCACTCGCGCTCCGGATCGCTCCCGCTCGGCGCCTCGGCGGCGGTCGAGCCGGAGGCCGGCTGCTCGGCCTGCCCGGCGGCGGGCTGCGCGGCCGGAGCCGATTTTTTCTCGTCGCCGGCCGAGGCTTCCTCGCCCGTCTGCTCGGTCGTCGAGGTTCGTTCGTCGTCGTCCCCGCAGGCGGCCGCTCCGAGCCAGGCCGCCAGCGCCAACAGCGCTAGATACCGAATCCTCATCGAAGAATCCTCCCGGGTGGCAAGCGTCGCCATCAGGCTACCCCAACCGCGAAGCGCTCGTCCAGCCCAACCAGATTTTTTCGCGCTCAGCACAGCGTCGAGCGGCCGCGGCCGACCGCGATCAGCTGGGCTCCGGCCGGCACGATCCGCTCCACGGCCAGCTCGCCGCGCAGCGACTCGGCCAGCAGCGCGCGGCAGGGGCAGACGACCGGCAGCCCGGCGCTCTCGCCGCGGTTGAGCGGCTCGGCGATCGCCCGGTACCTGCGGCGCTTGGCGTTGTCCAGCAGCACCCAGAGGCGATTCCCGGCGTCGTTCTTCTCGCCGCCCAGCTCGGCCCGTCCCAGCTCGGTCATCTCTCCTTCCACCTCCACCTCGAGCCGATAGCGCACCGCGTCGAGCCCCGGCTCGCCTTTGATCGCCTCGCCCGCCCCGGGCAGCGAGGCCACCAGCGACTCGGGATCGAGAAAGGAGACCAGCGCCGCGTGGGAGCGGGCCAGCAGCGGATCGGGGCGCCGGATCGCCTCCCAGTCCGCGCTCAGGCTGCCCGCGGCTCCCGGAGCGTAGCTGACCACCATGTCGGCGTCTCCGAGCAGGTAGTCGGCGTCGGCCCGGGAGAGGCGCAGCCCCTCGAACGGCCGGTTGTGGGCCACCACGTCGACCATCACTCCCGCGGCCGCGCCCGCGCTGCTCAGGGTGGTGCGCACCAGCGCGCCCGCGCCCCTGGACGGGGTGGAGAACGCGACGTGGATCAGCGAGACGCCCGGCCAGCGCTCGGCCAGAACCTCGATCAGCGCCGCGGCGGCGCGCGCGCCGTCGCCGCCGCCCAGCCGATCGATGAAGATCGCGATCGGCTGCTCCGAGGACGGCGCGCGGTCCAGCACGCGGCCCACCGCCTCGTTCAAGAGGCGGCCGGGAACCAGCCGATCGAACGGGTCCCCCGAGGAGATCAGCCGCCGCGCCGGGCGTTGCCGCTCGCTCCAGACCGGCGCGATCGACTGCATCGCCTCGGAGAAGCGCGCTGCAGTATCGATCACCCGATCCGACATCGGATCAGTTGAGCTTGCGGGTCCAGAGCAGCGCGTCCAGCGGTCCGTCGTCGCTCAGGAAGTGGTGCCTGAGCAGGCCGCTGTTGCGGAAGCCGGCGCCGGCGTAGACCGCGTTCATCTCCAGGTCGTCGCCGCGCACCAGCGAGAACGTCGCGACCGCTCCCAGCTCGCCCAGCCATTCGACGAAGGCGTTCAGCCCGAAGCGGGCCAGCGAGCGCTCCGAGCGATTGGTCGGCGAGAAGAAGACGTCGACCTTGGCGTTGCCGAAGCAGTCCTGGTACTCCGCGCCGAAGACGTTGCTCTGCTTGGTGCGGCGGTTGTGCGAGGCGAAGTAGTAGCGCTCCACCTCCCGGCTGAACTGCGAAAAGACCGGCAGCTCGATCTTGGACGCGGCTCGGCCCTTCCTGCCTTTCTTGCCGCGGCCGGTCTTCTTGCCCTTGCCGGCCCGTTGAGCGGCGGCCTTCTGCTCGTGCCTGATCAGGTCGACCACTTCGCTGTCGTCGACCGGCTCGGTCTTGATCCCGCTGCCCTTCTGTCCCGAGATCTGGGCGGCGAACTCCTTGATCTCGGCGACGAGCTCCTTTTTCTCCGAGGCGTCCTCGGCCGCGGAGACCCTGGGCGCGTCCTCTTCGTAGAGCCGGCTCATCACGTAGGCGTCGGAGCGCTTGTAGTAGCCCGGGATCGTTCCCTCCCTGGCGTAGCCGACCCGCTGCCAGCCGTTCATGTCGTCCCGCTCGATCAGCGTGAACAGCTTGCGCATCCCCTCCTTGCGCAGCACGCCCTCCAGGTAGGCGTGCTTGGTCTGGAAGTTGCCTCCGCGGAAGTCCACCACGCGGATCGTGCTGTTGGAGTGATCGAAAAGCAGGCTGCAGAAGATATCCTCGTTGCGGACCATCCGCTCCGTGAGCCGGTTGGGGCTGTCGTATCGTTTTTCGGCCATCGCTCGTCGTCCTCCTCCGCGCTGGCAAGGGGCAAAATGGTACCACCGTTCCTCCGCCCGGTTCAACGCGGCGGTTCACTTTCGCTTTCGAAAAAACTGCGCGCGCGCCGGATCCATTCCGCCTCGTCGGGAGCTATCCACTCCACGCCGCTCTCGCCGCGCAGCCAGGTCCGCTGGCGCCGGGCCAGCCGGCGCGTGTCCACGCGGGTTTTTTCCACTGCTTCGGCGAGGCTCAGCTCTCCGGCCAGGTGCTGGCAGATGCGGCGGTAGCCCAGCCCCTGGAGCGGCTTGAGCGACGGATCGTATCCGCGGGCCAGCAGGCCGCGCACCTCGTCGAGAAAGCCGCGCTCCATCATCAGCTCGACTCGCCGCGCGATGCGTCGATCGAGGTCCTCGCGCTCGCGATCCACGGCGCAGATGCGGGCCGGGTAGCGCCGCTCGCCGAAGCGGTGTCGCCGCTGCCACTCGGAGAGCGCAACTCCGCTTTGCTCGGCGACCTCCAGCGCGCGCAGGATGCGGACGCCGTCGTTGGGGTGCAGGCGCTCGGCCGTGGGCGGGTCGATCGCGGCCAGCTCGCGGTGCAGCGCCGGCCAGCCGTCGCGCTCGGCCCGCTGCGAGATCCGCTCCCGCAGCCGGGGATCCGGGGGCGGTCCGCCCTGCAGGCCGCGCAGCAGCACGCGGATGTAGAGCCCGGTTCCGCCGGCCACGATCGCGCGCCGGCTGCGCGCGGCGATTCCTTCGATCACGCGGTCGGCGTCCCGCGCATAGACGACCGCGTCGTACGGCCGGTCCGGATCGACGATTCCGATCATGTGGTGGGGCACGCCGTCCAGCTCTTCGGAACTCGGCGCGGCGGTGCCGATCCGCATCCCGCGGTAGACCTGCATCGAGTCGGCGCCGACGATCTCGCCGTCCAGCCGCTTGGCGATTTTCACCGCGATCTCGGTCTTGCCGCTCGCCGTGGGGCCGGCGACCACGAACAGCGGCACGGGAGCCGTGGGGCGCGCGCTCGGCACTTCCTAGTCCCGGCCCACGCGCCGCCGGATCTCGCGCCACGGGATCCGGGCCAGCACCGGCCTGCCGTGGGGGCAGTGGCCGGCCATCTCGATCCGATCCATCTCCTCGAGTAGCGCGGTCGCCTCTTCGCGTCCCAGCTCGCGCCCGCCGCGGATCGATCCGTGGCAGGCGATCGTGGCCAGCGCATGATCGTCGCTCTCGCCGCGCGATCCGTCGCGCGACTCCTCGAGCGCCAGCACCATCTCGGCCAGCAGCCTGTCCGGCGAGGCTCCGGCCAGCTCGGCCGGTACGGACCGCACCGAGACGCGCTCCGGGCCGCTGCGCTGGATCTCCAGGCCCAGACGCTCCAGCGCCTCGGACAGCCCTTCGATCCGCTCCGCCTCGGCCGGACCGAGGTCGACGGCGTGAGGGACCAGCAGCCGCTGCGAAAAGACGCGCCCTTCGGCCAGCTGCTTGCGCAGCCGCTCGAAGGTGACCCGCTCGTGGGCCGCGTGCTGATCCAGGATCACCAGGTCGTCCTCGTCCTCTAGCAGCAGGAACATTCCCCGCGCCTGGCCGACGAAGCGCAGCGAGGAGAAGGGCCTGTCCCCGTCGGTGGTCACGAGCCGGCGCGGCTCGGGACGAATCGGGCCGCCCGGTCCGGGAGCGGGCCGCTCGGCGCGGCCTCCGGGAGCGACGGCGCTGCCGGGGCGCGGTCTCTCGCGGCCGGATCGCGGAGCCGGGAACGAGGGCGGCGGGACCAGGCGATCCGAGCCGGAGCGGTAGGCGGCGTCCGTCTCGGCGATCGACTCCGCCCCGGCGTCCGGCGGCGCGGGCCGGGCCGGCTCGCCCAGCGACCAGGCCGAGCGGGAGACCATCTCCCCCACCGTGCGGCTCACCGCGCGGTAGACGGCGCGCGGATCGGCGAAGCGCACCTCGGTCTTCTGGGGATGGACGTTGACGTCGATCCCCTCGCTCGGCATCTCGACGGCGAGAGCGCCGGCCGGGTAGCGCCCCTTCTCCAGCGTGCCGCCGAACGCCTGGTGCACGGCCTTGAGCAGCGCCCGGTCGCGCACGAAGCGCCGGTTGACGAAGGTGTACAGCGAGCCGGCGCCGGCGCGGGCTCGCTCCGGCGGGCCCAGCACGGCCAGCACCTCCACGCCGTCGGTCTTCGCCTCGGAGCGCGCCAGCCGCTCGTCGGAGAAGAGCTCCCGGATCCGCTCCTCGATCCGCTCGGCGCGCGGCAGCTCCTTGGAGGTGCGACCCCCGATCACCACGCTGAAAGCCACCTCGGGGCGCACCAGCGCGAGGCGCATCACCGCCTCGACGCAGTGGCCGCTCTCGGTGCTTTCGCGCTTGAGGAACTTGAGCCGCGCCGGGGTGTTGAAGAACAGGTCCCGCACCTCGATGTCGGCCCCGACCGGGCAGCCGGCCTCGCGCCGGGAGAGCACCTCGCCGGCCTCGAGCTCGAGGCGGGTGCCGGCCACCGTCTCCTCGGTGCGGGTGTGGACCGTGATCCGCGAGACCGAGGCGATCGAGGGCAGAGCCTCTCCGCGAAACCCGTAGGTCCCGGCCCGCGCGATGTCGTCGAGGCGCGAGATCTTGCTGGTCGCGTGGCGGAAGAAGGCGGCCTCGACGTCCTCGGACGCGATGCCCGATCCGTTGTCCAGCACCCGCATCCGGGCCGCGCCCCCGGCCTCGATCTCGACGCGGACGCGCGTGGCCCCGGCGTCGAGACTGTTCTCGACAAGCTCCTTGATCGCCGAGCCGGGACGCTCCACGACCTCTCCGGCCGCGATCTGGTCGGCGACGATGCGATCGAGAACGAGGATCCTCCGCTCGCTCATGCACCGTTTGTGCTACGCGCCCGGCGGCGAGTCAAACGCAGCCGCTAGCGGCACTGGTTCCAGTAGGCGTCGGTGCTCTCGGCCTCGGCGCGGCACTTGGCGACCTTCTGGGGCACGTCCTCCTGCTTGGCCTGGGCCACGCACTGCTCGACCGCCTCGGCCGCCTCGGCCTCGGCCTCGGCGAAGGCCTGCTTGGCCTTTTCGATCGCCTCTGTCTTCTCCGGCTCCAGCGCGGCGATCTGCTCGTCGATCTTCTTGATCAGCTCGGCCTCGTGCTCGGCGTGGGCCTTTTCGATCTCTTTCACCTTCTCTTCTTCGGGCTCCTCGCCCAGCTCGGCGATCTTGCTCTTCAGCTCCTCGGCGAGAGCCTTCTCCTGGTCGGCCTTCTTCTTCGTCAGCTCGGCCTTGCGCTCGGCGAAGTCCTTTTCGATCTCCTCGAGGCGTTCTGCGACCGGCGTCAGATCGACTTCGCCACGGAGCTGGACCAGGTTCTTGCACATCGCCTCCAGCTCCTGCTCGCTGGCCTTGGGCAGGCACGAAACGATCAGCGCTCCGAAGAAAACAAACGTCGTGGCGACTACCAGCTTTTTCATAATATCCCCTCCTCGCGCCGGCCGGCGCGCAATCGTCCCCGGAGCGTTCGCCCCGAGAACCATGACGGCTTCCATTTCACGTTCATCGACGATTATGCGCGAGACCTCGGGCGGACGCAACAAGCTATCTCGCCATTTTTGCTCGACCCTCTCAGCGCTCCGAGCCGATTCTCCTCGAGGCCCGCAGCGCCGCCGAGCGGGCGTGGGCCTCCAGGCCCTCGGCGCGCGCCAGGACGGCGGCGTCCTCGGCCAGCGGCGCCGCCGCTTTCGGGTCGTCGACGCGCAGCCAGCTGCGGACCCTGAGAAAGGTCAGCACCGACAGCCCGGCGCCGAAGCGCGCCGTGCCCCCGGTCGGCAGGGTGTGGTTGGGCCCTGCGCCGTAGTCGCCCAGCACCTCGGCCGCGCCGGCGCCGACGAACACCGCTCCGCAGTGCCGCAGGCGGCGCGAGAGCGCGCCGGCGTCCGCGGCGTGCAGCGCCAGGTGCTCGGGAGCCAGCAGATCGCAGATCGCGACCGCCTCGCGCGGGTCGGCCGCAATCATCGCCGCTCCGTTGCGCGACAGCGACTCGCGCGCCGCCGCGGCGGTGGGCAGCTCCGCCAGCTGCGCCAACAGCTCCTTTTCGACCGCGTCGGCCAGCGCGGGCGAGTCGGTGACCAGGATCGCGACCGCGTCGCAGTCGTGCTCGGCCTGGGCCAGCAGGTCGGCGGCGACCAGCTCCGGGTCGGCGTCCCGATCCGCCAGCACGGCCAGCTCGGAGGGACCGGCCAGCATGTCGATTCCGACCCGGCCGGAGACGAGCTGCTTGGCGGCCGTGACCCAGCGGTTCCCGGGACCGACCACCACGTCGCAGGCCGGCGCCGGCCCGGTCCCGAACGCCAGCGCGGCGATCGCCTGGGCTCCGCCCGCGACCAGCAGGCCGTCCGCTCCGGCGACGGCCGCGGCCGCCAGCGTGACCGGTGCCGGCCGCGGCGAGGCGACCCAGGCGCTCTCCACGCCGGCGACGCGCGCGGGAATGACGGTCATCAGCACCGAGGAGGGCAGTGGGAAGCGTCCGCCCGGCGCGTAGCAGCCGGCGCGCTCCACCGGCAGCACGGTGTGGCCAGCGGCCCCGCCCGGGACGGCGACCTCGATCTCGGAGAGGCTGCCCAGCTGCGCCTCGGCGAAGCGCCGGATCCGCGCGGCGGATCGCTCCAGCGCGCCGCGCAGCTCTGGTTCCAGCCCGGCCAGAGCCTCCTTCATCCGGGCCGGCTCGATTGCCAGCGCCTCGCCGGGGCGCAGGTCGCCCAGCCGCTCGGAGTGCGCGCGCAGCGCCCGCTGGCCGTCGCGCCGTACGTCCTCCACGATCCGCGCCGCGGCGGCCAGCGTCTCGGGGTCTACGGCTGCGCGGCTCCAAACGCGCTCCGCGGCCCGGCGCGGGTCGATCCTCTCCAGCAGCGCGCCGCTCATCTCCGCCCCCGGCCGGGCTTGGCCTCTCCCGGCCTGCGCGTGATCCGCAGCGCCCTGCGATCGAGCTCGGCCTCGACGTCGTCCCAGCCCACCCCGGCGCGGGCCATCGCCACCGCGGCGAAGTAGACGACGTCCGCCGCTTCGCAGATCGCCTCGTCGCGATTCCCCGCCTCGGCCAGCTCCTCGGCCTCCTCGAGCAGCTTGGCGCGCAGCAACGCGGGCTCGTCGAGCAGGCGGCGGGTGTAGGATCCGGCCGGCGCCTCTCGCGCGCGGCTTTCCAGCGTGCGCAGCAGGCCGGGCAGCCCGCGATCGTCTCCGAAGCAGCTGCGCCTCCCCAGGTGGCAGAAACCGGGCTCGGCCTGGCGCACCCGAAAGCGCAGCGCGTCGCGGTCGCAGTCCAGGTCCACGCCCAGCAGCTGCTGGGTCGCGCCCGACGAGGCGCCCTTGACCCACAGGCCGCGGCTGCGCGAGCGGTAGACGCCGCGCCCGCGGCGCAGCGCCTCGCGCACGCTCGCCGCGTCGGAGTAGGCCAGCCCCAGCGCGCGCCCGGTCTCGTCCGCGACCACGGTCGGCCACAGCCCGTCGGGCCGGTCCGAGCGCAGCGGCGCGACCAGCGCGTCGGCCAGTTCGAGACGCCCGCTGTAGAGCGCCATCCCCACCTGAGCGTCGGCTCCGAGCGCGTCGATCGCGGCGACCTCCTCGGCCGCGGTCACGCCGCCGGCCACGGTCACGCGCGCCTCGCCAGCGGCCTCGACCACCGCCCGCACGCGCTCCAGCTCGATCCCCTGCATCCGCCCTTCGCGCTCGACGAAGGTGACCAGAAAGCCGCCGGTGAAGTCGCGCAGCTCGCGGATCCGCTCCAGCAGCTCGCGCCCGGTGCCGGTCCGCCAGCCCTCGACGACCACCTCTCCGCGCTCGGCGTCGACCGCGGCGACGACCCGCTCGCGGGGCAGACGCGAGAGCAGCTCCGGCTCGGCGGCCGTGCCGATGATCACGCTCCGCGCCCCGGCGTCGAGCCAGCGCGCCGCGGTCTCGTAGTTGCGGATACCGCCGCCGACCCGGCAGGGGAAGCGCCGCACCAGCTCCAGGATCGCGCCGCCGTTGTCTCCGCGCCCGGCGGCCGCGTCCAGGTCGATCACGGCGATCTCTCCGGCCAGGGCGAAGCGCTCGGCGATCGGCAGCGGGTCGCCGGCGTCGATCTCCCGCCGCCGGCCGCCCACCAGCTGCACCGCGCGGCCGTCCATCAAGTCGATCGAAGGAACGATCATCTCCTCACCTCCACGCCCAGCTCGGCAAGCTCCAGCTTGAGCCGTTCGACCGTTGTCCGGCGGTAGTGGAAGATCGAGGCGGCCAGCACCGCCGCGGCGCCGGCCTGGACCGCGGCGGCCATGTGGGCCGCGCTCGAGGCGCCGCCCGAGGCCACGATCGGAACGTCGACCCGGGCGGCCACCCTTTCGATCAGATCCGTGTCGTAGCCCCGGCGCGTGCCGTCGCGGTCCCAGGAGGTGAGCAGGATCTCGCCCGCGCCCCTGGCCGCCGCCTCGCCGCACCACTCCACCGCGTCGCGACCGGTGCGGTTCTTTCCCGAGAGGGTCACGACCTCCCACGTCGCGTCGTCCCGCGCCGCTGCGTCCACGGCCAGCACCGTGCACTGGCGCCCGTAGCGCCCGGCCAGCTCGTCGAGCAGACCCGGCCGTTCCACCGCCGCGGTGTTGACTCCCACCTTGTCCGCCCCGGCCTCGAGCAGCGCCGCCGCGTCCTCGACGCTGCGCACGCCCCCGCCCACGGTCAGCGGCAGCGCGATCCGCCTGCGGACCTCGGCCACGGTATCGGTCCGCGTGGCGCGTCCCTCCGGAGTGGCCGAGACGTCCAGCAAGGTGATCTCGTCGGCTCCCTGGCGCCCGTACTCGCCGGCCAGCTCGGCCGGAGAGCCGGCGTCGCGCAGGGCCTGGAAGCGCACGCCCTTGACGACCCGTCCGCCGCGCACGTCGAGGCAGGGAATGACTCGTACCGTCAGCATCGTGCACCTACTCCGGCCGCGGCGCCGGCCCCGATCCAGCGCCGCAGGATCCCGAGCCCCAGCTCGCCGCTCAGCTCCGGGTGGAACTGGCAGGCCAGCACGGCGCCGCGCTCCAGGGCGGCGACGAACCGCCCGCCGTGATCCGCGCTCGCCGCCAGCCAGCCCTCCGGCTCGCGCGCGAAGCGGTAGGAGTTGGCGAAGTAGACGTACCCCGCCTCGAGCAGCTCGCAGCCGGGATCGACCTCGATCCGGTTCCAGCCCAGCTGCGGCGAGGCGACTCCGGGAGGGAACGGCTCGGCGCTCGCGTCCAGCGCGCCCAGCCCCGCGGACCCGGGGCTCTCCTCGCTGCCCGCGCCGAGTAGCTGCATGCCCAGGCAGATCGCCAGCGTGGGGCGGCCCTCGTCGATTCGCGATCTCAGCGCGCGGTCGCGGCCGTTTTCTTGCAGGCTCTCCATCGCCGCGGCCAGCGTGCCTACCCCCGGCACGACCAGCAGCCCGGCGCGCCGCACGTCGACCAGCTCGCCGCTGATCCTCGGCCTGGCTCCGAGGCGAGCCAGCGCCGCGGTCACCGAGGCCAGGTTGGCCGTGCCGGTCCGCGTCACCACCACCTCCGGCCCGGACATCAGAGGCTCTCCTTGGTGCTCGGAACGCGAGCGCCTCCGCCGCGGGCGACGGCCTGCCTGAGCGCCAGGGCCAGCGCCTTGAACGCCGCCTCGGCCCGGTGGTGATCGTTGCGGCCGCGCAGCACGTCGAGGTGGATCGAGGCGCGCGCCGCGATCGCCAGCGAGCGCACGAAGTGGTCGACGTTCTCGGTCGAGAGGCCGCCCAGGCGCTCGCGCTCCAGCTCCAGCGAGACCTCGGCCCAGGGCCGGCTCGAGAGATCGACGACCGCCCGCGCCAGCGCCTCGTCCAGCGGCGCCAGCGCCCAGCCGAACCTGGCGATCCCGCGGCGCTCGCCGAGCGCCTCGTCGATCGCGGCGCCCAGCGCCAGCGCGCAGTCCTCGACGCTGTGGTGGTCGTCCACCTCCAGGTCGCCGTCGCAGCTCAGCTCCAAATCGAAGCCGGCGTGGCGCGCCAGCGCGGTCAGCAGGTGGTCCAGAAAGCCTATCTTGGTGCTCGCCTCGCAGCCGCCCTCTCCGTCGAGGCACAGCTCGAGCCTGATATCGGTCTCGGCGGTGCAACGCTCGATCTTCGCGCTTCTCGGTTTCACGATATCACCTCCTCGATCTGGCCGGCGTTGGCCAGCACCCGGGCCGCTCCGGCCGCGAACAGGGCGCGCCGGGCCACGGCCGGATCGTCGGCCGGCGCGATCGTCCCCAGCGGCACGACGCCGGCGCTCCGCGCGGCGCGCACGTCGTCCGGCGTGTCTCCGATCAGCCAGGCCCGCTCGACGCCGAGCCGTTTCAGCGCCAGCCGCACCGGCGCCGGGTCGGGCTTGAGCGGCGCGTCGTCCATCGTCACCACCGCGCCGAACAGGTCCTCGATTCCCTGCTCGCGCAGAAACTGCTCGGCGTCCCTGCGCGGCCTGCCGGTGACCACCCCCAGCCGCACCCGCGCGGCGAGCCGCTCCAGCGTCGATCTGTCGACCAGCGCGGTCTCGCGATCCCTCAGACCGGGCCGCCCGGGCGCGCCCTGGTAGAGCTGCTCGAAGCGGGCGGTCACCTCCTCCAGTGCGGTCTCGCGGCCGGCCTCCTCGAGCAGCCGCCAGGTCAGCTCCCAGTCGTCGTTGGCGTTGCCCGCGGCCTTGGCCGCGGTGATCTGCTCCGGCGTGATCCGCGCGCCGAACGACTCGGCGGTCGCGATCGTCGCGGCGCGGTAGGAGCCTCCCACGTCGGCCAGGGTGTCGTCCACGTCGAACAGGATCGCCTCGGGATCGAGCGCGGTGCGCAGGCCGTGCTCGAGGCGCTCCCAGCCGCTCGGATCGCCGGGCACGGTGATCCGCAGCCGATCGCGCAGATCGTTCCGCCCGGCAAAGGCGCGCACCGCGATGCCCAGCCCGGCCAGCGCGTCGCGGACCCAGCTGGCGTCCTCGAAGCCGGCCAGCGCGAAGTTGGCCTGGGAGGGCAGCGGATCGGCGCCCAGCTCGCGCAGCAGCTCGCCCAGCATCTCGCGCTGCTCGCGCACGCGGGAGACGAAGGCGCGCACCTCGCGCTCCTGCTCGAGTCGCGCTTCGGCCGCGGCCAGCGAGGGACCGGAGACGGCGTAGGGGTGGCCGGCCGCGCGCAGCCAGTCGATCAGCTCCCGCGGTCCCGCGGCCCAGCCCACCCGGGCTCCGGCCAGGCCCCAGGCCTTGGACATCGAGCGCACTGCCACCGCGTTGGGCAGCTCCAGCACCGCGGCGGTCGGGTCGCTGTCGGCGAACTCCACGTAGGCCAGGTCGACCAGCAGCAGCGCCCGCGGAGCGGCCGCGGCCAGGCGGCGCAGATCTTCCTCACCGGCGACCAGCCCGCTGGGGCTGTTGGGCGTCACCACCGCGATCATCGCGGTGCGCCCGGAGATCGCGCCCAGCATCTCCTCGATCGGAAAGGGGCCGCCGAGCCAGGGCACGGCTCGCAGCTCGCAGCCGGTCAGGTGGGCGTAGCGCTCGATCATCTCGAAGGTCGGGACCGGCAGCAGCAGCTCGCGCCCCGGTCCCAGCACCGAGCGGATCGCGCGCTCCAGCGCGTCGTCCGCCCCGGCCGTGACCAGCACGCGCCGCGGCTCCACCCCGATCCGAGCGGCGATCTTGGCCTCCAGGCCGCGCGCGTTCGGGTAGCGCCTCAGCAGCTCCGTTCCGGACGCGGCGATCGCCTCCAGCGCCGCGCTCGAGGGAGCGGCCCCCTCGTTGCCGTCCAGCCTCAGATCCACGGGCGCGGGGTGGCGCGGCGGATCGTAGCGCTCGACTCCGGACAAGAGCGGCGATCGGCTCGGGCCCGCTCCGGTTTGCTCGCTCATGGCTCGCACCTCCTCACGGCACTATCTGGGCCAGGTTCGTGACCACCACGTCGGTGCCGCCGCGCCGCTTGATCTCGGGAATCACCTGCGGCAGCCGCTCGCGGGGCACGGCCGCCTTGACCGCGTATCCCAGCCCGCCGTGCAGCGAGGCCAGCGTGGGCTCGCGCATGCAGGGCAGGGCCTCGATCACGTCCTCGAGCAGCTCGGCCGGGACGTTGACCTCCACCATCACGCGGCGCCTGGCTTCGAGCACGGCCTCGAGCAGGACGACCAGCCTCTCGAGCCGCTCGCGCCTGGCCGGCTCCTCCAGCGCCGCGCGGCTGGCGTAGAGCCTGGTGGAGGAGAGCATCAGCTCGTCGATCACGGCCAGCTTGTTGGCGCGCAGGGTCTCGCCGCTGGCCGCGTTGTCCACGATCAGGTCGGCGTCCTCGGGGGGGAAGACCTCGGTCGCGCCGTAGGAGCGCACGAAGACCGCCTCGATCCCGCGCTGCTCGATCCAGCGCCGGGTCAGTCGTTCGTACTCGGAGGCGACCACGAGCCGCCGCCGCGGCAGCCGTCCCGCCTCGTCCGGCAGACCGGCCGGCGCCGCGGCCACCACCCGCACCGGGTCGAGCCCCGTGTCGAGCAGCTCCACCGCGTCGGAGCCCAGCTCGGACACCCAGTCCGCGCCGGCGAAACCGGCGTCGCGCGAGCCGGCCGCCAGCATCTCCACGATGCTCTGGGGCTTGAGGATCTTGGCCTCGATCCCGGCAACCGACACCGCCGGCCGGTAGCCGCGCGAGGCCGCCGAGACGCGGATTCCCGCATCCTCGAGCAGGCGCAGCACGCCCTCCTGCATCCGGCCCTTGGGCAGGGCCAGTCGAATCCCGGCGTCGCTCTCTGACTCGCTCATTTTCCGCCGCTCCTTTCCGGCTTGCGTCGGCGCGGCGTCTCGCTGTCTGTGAAACGAAAAACGCCGGCCGAGGCGGCCGGCGTTTCGGGTGTCGTCTGCGACGAGCTACACCAGCGCCGGCCCCTCAGGGAGCATGCCGATGATGCTGGCGCGTCACGAACATAGTGCGGAAAAGATGCCACCTAAAAGACGGATTGTCAACAACTATTCGGAACGAGCAGCCGGTCTGGACGGGCCGGGCCGGGCTGCGATGACCTCGGTTACCTTGACTTTTCGGCGCAGGTGCAATCAGATCAGGTGCTCGAATCTTGTCTGGACAAATGATCGGGGTGTGATTTGGCTGCTTCTACGTCTGCAAAAAACATCATCGGCAAGCTCGAGAGAGTCAAGCTGATCTCGCGCGTCGTTTCCGAACTGAAGGAGACCGACCGGGCGGACCGCAGGGCGATCCTGGCGGCGATGATCTCGTCGTTCGCCGTCTTGTTCCTGGAGATATCGTACTACCACGCCTTGCAGTTCCTGACCTCCTACCTCGATTCCAACCTGGTCATCTCCTGCGCGCTATTGGGGATCAGCCTGGGCGGAATCCTGGCCTTCTTCCTGGCGCGACTGGGTCCCAGGGTCGTCGACGTGGCGATGCTCCTGCTGCCCGCCTCGGCGATCGCGGGGCTGGGCGGAGCAGCCTACCTGATCGACGACCAGGTGGCGCACGTGCTGTCGGTCACGCCGCCGTTCGTGCTCGGCTCGCTGATCATCTCCTCGGTCTTCGCCCGGCGCCGCGTGCACCTGATCTACTTCGCGGACCTGACCGGAGCCGGGCTCGGCGCCCTTGCCGCGGCGATCTTCGTTCCGCTGATTCGCGAGGAGGGCAGCGTCTTTCTGGTCGCCGTGCTGGTCCAGGCAGCGGCGTTCTGGCTGGCGGCGAAGAGCGAGGACGAAAAGGCGCGGCGAAGGCTCAAGATAGCCAACGGAGCGCTCGCCTGCGCGGCGCTGGCCCTGTTCGTGGTCCAGCTCGCCGCCGATCCGTTCAACCTGGTCACGCTGGGGCTGGACAGCGAGCGCTACCCGGCCAAGGTGCACACGGTCAACACCCGCCGGGAGATCAGGCACGCCGAGCGTCCCGAGAAGTTCCACCTCACCCCGCTCAAGTACTCGCGCGGCAGCCTGGTGGAGAGGATCGACGTTTTCAGGAACAAGCGCCTCAACTGGTACATCGTGGCCTACAACGGCCTGTTCAACGACCACGTTTCGCGCCAGTCGATCGAGTCCCACTACTGGGACATCCGCGTTCCCAACTGCTGGACCGGCGACAAGGCCGACGCGCTGGTGATCGGCACCGCCGCCGAGGGGGTGACCAAGGCCGCCCACGCGATCTCCAAAGGCGGCGAGATGGAATCCGAGGGCGGGGACCTGGTGGGGCTCGAGATCAACCCGGCGATCGTAGACGTGGTGCTCGACACGAGGATCCACAAGTTCGGCAGGAGGTTCTACGACGGCTTCGACCTGCACGTGCTGGACGCGCGCACCTACTTCGCCCGCAGCGACGAGAAGTTCGATCTGATCACGATGGCCAACACCCACCGCATCCGCACCCTGGGGCACATCGGTCCTCCCGACTACCTGCACACCCTGGAGGCGACCGAGGTGCTGCTCGACCACCTGAAGCCGAGCGGCTACCTGGCCGTGGAGGAGCGCAACATCAACGACCTGGCCCAGGCCGGAATCGCCCGCTGGCTTCTGACCGTGCGCCGGGCGCTCCTCGAGCGGGGGCAGGAGAACCCCGAGGACTGCGTCGTCGTCTACGAGTTCTACCCGGGCAAGAAGAAAGGCAGGCGCGGCTCTTTGTACTTCATGGCGATGGTGCGGCCCACGCCTTTCACCGCGCGGGACGTGGAGAAGTTCGTTAAGTGGGCGCGGGACGACCGGGTCACCAGTCGGGGCAGGCGCACCTTGATGATCCGCCACCTGCCGGGCGCGCCGACGCCCCACGTCTTCTCGCGCATCATCCGCGGCGACGATCCGGCCGAGGTGATGGAGGGCAGCGGCGCGGTGCTGGCCTCGGTGCCCACCGACGATCGACCCTTCCCCTACGACGTCTACCCGGAGCGGGAGGAGGTGCGGCGCATGATCCGGGTCGTGCTGATCGCGGCCGGGATCATGGTGCTGATTCCGCTGATCCTGGGCGCCGCCTGGAGGGGGCGCCGCGGTCGCGTTCCCGGCTCGGTCGCCGCGCTGGCGATCTTCGCCGGCGCGGTCGGGCTGGCGTACATCCTGGTGGAGATCGTCTTCATCGAGTGGCTCTCCAAGTACCTGGGCTCCCCGGGGCGCAGCCTGATCCTGGTCCTGCCCACGATGCTGATCGCCTCCGGAATCGGCGGGATCTGGTCGGGAACCCTCTCGCAACGGGGGCGAATCAAGGCGATGCTGGCGATTCTGCCGCTGCTCGCGCTGCTGGCCCTGGCGCTGCCGGCGCTGCTGGAGGTGACCCAGGGGCTGCCGTTCTTCCTGCGCGCGCTGTTCGCGGTGGTGATCCTCTTCCCGCTCTCGTTCGCGATGGGGGTGCCGCTGCCGTTCGCGATCGAGCTGGTCAAGCTCGAGGCGGCTCCGCGCCACGCCACGGTGATCTTCGGGATCAACGGCGGTTTCGGCGCGGTGGCCACGCCGCTGGCGATCTACTCCTCGATGGCGTGGGGCTTCTTCGCGACCCTGATCGGCGCGACCGCCATCTACGCGCTGGCGATCGCCGCCGCTCCCCTGCTGGCGCGCAACGCGGCCTCCGGCCGGGAATAGCCGCTACTCCAGCTCCCGGTAGCGCCGCCAGGCTTCTTCCGGGATCCGCCGCAGCGGACGCCCGCCCGCCATGTCTATCGCGGTGATCGCGGTCCGTCCCCGCGCCAGCTCCAGCTTGCGCCGCGCGTGGGAGATCGAGTGGTCGAACGTCATCCGCCCCTCGTAGCTGTCCAGCTTGCGGTGCCGGGTGGTGACGACCAGCTCGTCGCCGTAGACCGCGGGCCAGAGGTACTCGCAGTGGTTGAGCACCACGGGCGTGCCGATCCGCTCTTCGATCGCCCAGTCGAGCGGGAAGATCTCCTCGAGAACGGCCATCCGCCCCTTCTCGAACCAGCGCAGGTACTGGGCGTTGTGCGCGACCCGCATCATGTCCACGTGGTGGAACTCGACCTCGATCCTGACGCGGCGGGTGACGATCCTGCTCACGACTGCCCCGACCTACATCTCGTCGAGCTTGACGGTCAGGCTCTTGGCGGTGAAGGGCGGCATGCTGACCGTGCGGATCCGGCGTCCGTCCTCGCAGCGGAGCAGCAGCCCGCTGTAGGCGTAGTCGACGTCGAACAGGGCCAGGCCGATCGAGCCGCCCAGCGTCGGCGAGCGCACCGCGGTGACCACCTCGGCGACGCTCTCGCCCAGGTGATCGATCTCGTCACCGGCGGCCAGCTCGGCGCTCGAATCCTCCGGCATCACGCCGATGATCTTGCGCTTCAGGCCGGCCGCGCGACGCTCGACGAGCGCCTCCCGCCCGCGAAAGTCCTCGCCCTCCCAGTCGATCATCCACTGCAGGCCGAGCGGCAGCGGGTCGCGGATCGCGGCGCCCTCCTCGTGGACGTTGAAGAAGCGTCCGTCGAGCCTCAGCATCGAGTGGGCGCGCATTCCGACCGGCCTGGCGCCGTACCGCTCGCCGGCGCTCTCCAGCCGCAGCCAGGCCTCGGAGGCGATCGAGGCGGGCACGAGCAGCAGGTAGCCGAACTCCGACGTCTTGCCCGCCCGGATCAGCCGCACCTCCTCGCCGGCCAGCTCGTAGACCTCGATCGAGAGGTAGGGCAGGCCCAGCACGTCCGGGCCGAACAGGTCGCGGACCACGGCCCAGGCCGAGTAACCGTCGATTCCGAACAGCGCGGTGGACTCGGCGAGATCCTCGCAGCCGGCCTCGACGATTCCGATCTTGTCGAGCGCCGCTGAGATCGCTCCGTCGTCGACCAGGCTCTCGCCGATCAGCACCAGGTTTTCGTCGTCGTTGGCCACGTAGAGATCGGTCTCTATCTCGCCCTTCTCGTCGGTCGCCAGCGTGTGCAGCACGCGTCCGAAGCGGATGCTGGCCACCGCCCCGGCGGCGTAGGCCTCCAGCGCGTCCAGGCCTTCCTCCGGCACGCGGTGGCGCGCGGTGAAGGAGAAGTCGGTCAGCCCGACTGCCTCGCGCACCGCGCGGTACTCGGCCTCGGCTCCCTCTAGCTCGAGCGGCACCTCGCGCCCGGCCCACTGGCCGAAGGTGGCGCCGCGCTCGGCGAGCAGCTCGCGAATCGGAGAGGTCCTCATGCCCGCACCTCCCCCTTTTCGCGCTGCTCGAGCACGTAGTCGGCGATCGAGTTGATCGAGCGCAGGATCGCGATGTTGTCCTCCTCGACCTTGACGCCGAAGGCGTGCTCGATGCCCAGGATCACCTCCAGCGCGTCCAGCGAGTCGAGCCCCAGCCCCGAGCCCAGAAGCGAGATGTCCTCGTGCAGATCCTCGGGCTGGTAGGGCAGGTTCAAGCGGGTGATCAGATCTTCCTTGATCGTTTGCAGCACGGCCGCACGTTTTTCTATCCGTTCTCGAATCTCACCTTCCATCTGTCTCACCTCGTCCGAAAAACGGAGCGAACATAGCAAAAGCGGGGCCGCGGCGCGACGCCCTCCTTCGGTTTTCTACTTGAAGTCCTGCACCACCCAGACCGCGTCGTCCTCGGTGACGTGGTAGCCGCAGCCGACCGAGCCGTGATCGCCCAGGATGTTCTCGAAGTGGCCCCCGCCCGGCCCCTCGTTCATCATCATCTCGGTGCCGGCCTCGATGATGCTCTCCACCGACTCGTAGCTGCCCAGCGGCCAGCCCGGGATCTCGTTTTCCGCGTCCGCGGCGCCCTGGCAGCCCGAGGTCTCGATGAAGTGACCGTGGGGATCGCCGCTTTGCGAGTCCTCGAAGGCGCCGTCGCTCGCGCAGCGCTCCAGCTCGGCCGAGCGCTCCAGCGGCTGCAGCCCGTGATCGAGGCGGTAGTCGTTGATCAGGTCGGCGCAGTAGACGAGCACAGGATCATCGACCCCGCCGTCGTCGTCGCAGCCGGCCGCCGCCAGCAGAGCCGCCGCCAGCGCCGCCGCGATCGCTGTGTGAAAAAAGCTCATCTCCTCGCGGGCGATAATCCTCCAAAGAAAGGAGGCATGCAAGCCAGGGCTCAACCGAGCAATCCGCTCCGCACTGGCGCACCGCCACGTAGACCCGTCTCGGCAGGTAGGCGCACCGCCATCGCGCCACCTAATAGCCATCCTTGATCGACTCGGGCCAGCCGCCGTCGGGCTCGGGGCCGAGGCCGACCACGCGCACCGGGCTCGGGCAGTAGCAGGCGCTTTTGTCGGTCGTCCATTCGACGAGCTGGCAGGAGTCGTCGTCGGACTCGCAGGCCGACCTGTCCCGCCCGTTGCCGAGCTGGCCGTCCGAGTTTTTCCCCCAGCAGTAGACCGCGCCCGAGGCGCCGACCGCGCAGGTGTGGGCGGTTCCGGCAGAGACCGAGACGATCGGCTCGGACAGACCGACCACCTCGCTCGGCTCGGTCACCTTCCACGCGGAAAGCTCGTCCGAGATCTCTCCGGTTCCCACTTGACCTCGCTGGTTGTTTCCCCAGCAGAAGACGCGTCCGTCGTCAGCCAGAGCGCACGCGTGGGATCCTACGCTTCCCATTGTGAACCCGACGATCTGCACTCCATCGAGCCCCACCACGGGAACAGGCTTTTCCCGGTCCTCGGTGGTGCCGTCGCCGAGCTGTCCCCAGTGGTTGTCTCCCCAGCACATCAAGCTCCCGGACTCGAGCAATGCGCAGGCCGCGCCGGAGCCCAGGTCGGCCTCGACCGCCGGCCCGGGCAGGCCTGCGCATTGCTCGAGTCCGGGAGCTTGATGTGCTGGGGAGACAACCACTGGGGACAGCTCGGCGACGGCACCACCGAGGACCAGGAAAAGCCTGTTCCCGTGGTGGGGCTCGATGGAGTGCAGATCGTCGGGTTCAC
>JAWOBP010000173.1:0-37984 GCA_046484285.1 Polyangia bacterium | reverse complement strand
CGGACCCGCTCGACTGCGCCGGAGGCAGGCTGGACGAGGCCGGCGGGCTATGCTGGCAGCACCCCAACAGCTGCTGCCACGAGTGGCAAAAGGCGCGCGACTACTGCGAGAGCCTGGAGCTGGCCGGTCACGACGACTGGTACCTGCCGAGCCGGGAGGAGATCGTCGGGCTGCTGGGCGGCTGCGACTCGGACGTGGGCGACGGGCAGGCCGGCTTCTGCGACCCGTGCTCCGAGAGCGAGACCTGCACCGCGCTGTTCGAGGCCGATCTCAACGCCTACTGGTCGTCGTCGCAGGATGTGCCCGGCTCCGACCAGGCGTGGAGCGTCTATTTCGACACCGGCACGGTAGCCCAGTGGTACACGCAGTGCGCGATGGTCGTACGCTGCGTGCGGCCGGCCGGATCGTGAGCGTGGAGCAGGGCGTCTGCCCGCCGCTGCGGGTCGGCCCATCAGGCCAGGCCCAGTTCGGCCAACTGCTCCTCGTCACGCAGCATTCGGGACTGTCTCATCTGTATTGGATCTTGGCCGCTATCCAGCAGCGAAAACAGCGATTTTCCTCCGCTCTTCGAACCACCGCTGCGACGAGATTTCCCCACAGCGCGGAGTGCTCCAATCGAGGGGGAAGATCCGACGCCTTCGTCCGATCGCTCAGCGGCGGCGGCGGATCGCCAGGGCGCCCAGCAGCATCAGCAGGCCGGCGGCCGAGGCGGCTCCGCTCTCGGGCCCGGAGCCGACGATGCTGGCGCTCGCCTCGCAGCTTCCGTGGGCCTCGCAGCTTCCGTCGGCACACTCGGCGTCGCCCTCGTAGGTCACCTCGCCGTTCCAGTGCTGCTCGACCCAGTCGATCGCCGACTCGAGATCCTTGCGATCGATGAACTCGCCGTTGCACTCCAGCACGCCCTCGGCGTCGCAGCCGGCGTCGCAGTCGATCTGCATCTCGGACTCGCAGTCCAGGTAGGCGTCGACCTCGCAGTCCATGTGGCAGTCGAACTCGGCCTCGGCCTGACAGCTACCCTGGCAGGAGGCCTCGC
This sequence comes from Polyangia bacterium, assembly GCA_046484285.1. GTDB lineage: Bacteria > Myxococcota_A > Polyangia > JAAYKL01 > JAAYKL01 > CAZHCG01. Next base: position 36,951 of record JAWOBP010000173.1, on the reverse strand, counting down.
AGCTTCCCTGGCAGTCGACCTCGGGCGGCTCGCCCTCGCAGCCGGCGTGGCACTCACCCTCGCAGAACGCCTCGCACTCGCTCTGGCAGTAGGCCGAGTCGCCGGTGGTGCCGCACTCGCCCTCGCAGTGAGCCTGGCAGTCGCCCTGGCAGTAGGCCTCGCAGTTGAACGAGCCGGGATCGACCTCGCAGGAGCCCTGGCAGTCGGCCTCGCAGGACCCGGTGCAGCCGACGTCGACGTCGAAGCCGCTGCACTCGCCCTCGCACTGGGCGTCTACCTCGCCCTCGCAGGAGAGGTAATACTCGAACTCGTCGCAGCTGGCGTGGCACTCGGCCCCGCCGTGCCAGGTGCACTCGGCCGAGATCACGACCTGGTCGGCCTCGCCGTCCTCGTTCTCCACGACGCACCCCGGCACCAGCGCGCAGCCGAGCGCAACCGCGGCCAGAGTCGGTAAGACGAATTGACGCATATCAGCTCCTCGCTTTCGATTGGGTCTTCTCTTGAAGAAGACGCCAGTTCTAGCAACGCTATTCAGCCTACGACGACCTCCCGCCGCCCGGCAAGCGACCGATCAGCCGGCGGCGCGGGCGGCTGTGGCCAGGATCAGGTCCCGGCTGGCGGTCAGGGCGTGGTCGTCGTGGACGAGCAGCAGACTGGCGGTGGGGGAACGGCGGACCAGGTCCAGCACGTCGTCGAGGCGGATCAGGTCGTCGTGCAGGCCGTGGATGATCTCGCACGGAATCCCCTCCGGCACGGACAACCCGGAGTAGCGCTCCCATTGCTCCACGAGACCGGGCCGCTGCGCCTCCACCTCGGGATGGTCCGCGGCCAGGCGGTGCCCGCCCACGGCCGGGGCCAGCAGGATCAGCCTCCCCACCAGCTCGGGAAAACGATCGGCCAGGCCCAGCGCGGCCAGTGCTCCCAGGCTCGAGCCGATCGCCACCGCCGACGACTCTTCTCCAATCGCCCCGCGCAGAGCCTCCACCTGCCCGTCCAGGTCCAGCTCGCCCAGCCAGGGCGCCACGGCTCCCAGCCGCTCTCGCAGGTAGGTCGCCTTGACCCCCCGCGGGCTGCCCTCCAGTCCGTGCGCGTGGACGATCTCGAGCATCAGAAACGCTGCGACAGCTCGAGCACCACCAGGTCCTGCACGTAACCGTACCCGGTGCCGGCGACCCGCTCGTACTCGCCGGTGACGTTGATCATCGGCACGGGTGCGTCGTCGAGGTTGGAGAGTCGCTGGTGGTGGGTGTAGCGCAGGGTCACGTGCGCTCGCTTCCACGCCCGCACCCGCGCCTGGGCGCGCGCCTCCCACTCGAAGTCGTGCCGCGCCAGATCGTAGTAGTCCTTCTCGAACCGCCCGTTCTCCTCCTCGCTGAAGTGCGGATTCGGCTGGTAGGCCGGACGGAACGAGTTGGCCGCGTTCTGGCGCGAGTTCAAATACCAGTTGTAGCGCAGCTGGCCGCCGACCGAGAGGCTCAGCCGCGACCAGGGCGTGTTCCAACGCAGCTCGAGCGAGGCCTCGGGGCGCAGCCGATCGTATTTGATCACCTCTGGATCCAGGTAGCTGCGATCGTAGCGGCCACCGGCCAACAGCTTCAGCCGCAGCGCGCGGTCGAGGAACCAGCGGTCGTGCAGCAGGCGCAGGCGCGTGCGCAGCGTGGAGCGGTCGCGCTCGATGTAGTTGGGCCGCCACTCGAACTCGAGCCTGGCGCCCCAGATCGCGGAGGGATCGGTCGCCATCGACCACCACAGCTTGCCGGCCACGGCCGAGGTGAACGGCCCGAAGCCAGTCGGCTCGTAATCGTGTTGCTGGTTCTGCTCGGGAACTCCGTCGAGCAGCTGGAGCTCGCCGTCCACGCCGAGGCGCAGCTCGTGCTCGAACTTCGAGGTGCGGATCCGTCCCACGTAGGCCAGCTGCGCCAGAAAGAGGGTGATGTTCATGTCCCCCGGCTCGAACGCGCTCGACTCGTCCGAGCCGCCCAGCTCCACCCAGTTCTGCTCGCGGTAGGCGGTCAGCATGCCCTGGAAACCGTGGGAGTATCCGCCGGCGCCCACGATCATGTCGCCGCGAAAGACGCTCTGCAAGACCGGGTCGGTCTCGATCCCCGGAGCGTCGAGAAAGGCCACGGCCGGGTGCGTGTTGACCCCCAGCGAGGCGATCGCCTGTCCGCCGAATCCGTCCGGGCGCTGGAAGGCGCTCCAGCTCGAGAGGCGCGACTCGGCGGCGTCGCCGACGCGCTGCTCCGGGCCCTCGCTGGCCTCGGCCATCATCGCCCGGGCCTTGTCCGGCTTGTCCAATCCCTCGGCGATCAACCCCTTGTAGTACTCGGCGCGCTGGGCCAGCTCGGGCGGCAGATCCCGCAGCGCCAGCGAGAGCTGTCGCGAGGCCTGCTCCAGCTCGTCGTTCTTGAAGCGGGCGTAGCCCAGGTAGTAGCGCAGCAGCGCCTCCCGGCGCGAGTCGTCGACGTGCTCCAGCGCCGCCTCCAGGTGCTCGGCGGCCCAGATCCAGTCCCGGTTTCTCAGCAGCAGCTCGGCCAGCGCGAAGCGAGCGCGCACGCTGTTCGGGTCCAGCATCACCGCCGAGCTGAGAGCGCGCCGGCTGTCCGTCTCGTCCTCGCGCTTCTCGGCGAGCTCTCCCCAGGCCAGGCACGCCTCGGCCAGCCCGTCGGAATCCATGCACGCCTCGCGGAAACGGGCGTAGGCGGTCTCCTCGTCGCCCCGCTCGCGGGCAGCCAGACCCTGGTTGTAGCGCACCCAGGCGTCGCCGCCGCCGGCGCCGGCGGGAACCGCCGAGAGGGTCGCGACCAGCGCGACCGCGAGAACCTCGATGGCGCAGATGGAAAGAACCGGCCGCATCACGCGCGCGATTCTACTCCTCCCACCCTCGCGGAATCAAATCCGAAAAGAGCGCGACCAGAGAGTTGACCGACCGGTCGGTCATAGCTATCCTGTCACCAGTGATCGACCGACCGGTCGGTCGACAAAACGGAGGATGCGGATGGCTCCGCGCGTCGTGGACAAGGACGAGAAGAGACGGCGAATCGCCGCGGCCGCGCTGCAGGTCTTCGGCGAAAAGGGCTTCGATCGCACCAGGATGGCCGACGTGGCCTCGCTCGCCCAGGTGGGCAAGGGCACGCTCTACGAGTACTACCCGGACAAGGACAGCCTCTTCCAGGGCGCCTTCACCGAGATGATGCACGGCTTTTTGGAAAAGCTCGCCCCGGTGCTGGAGTCGGACGCTCCCGCGCTCGATCTGCTCGCCGAGACGGCCCACCGCACCGTGCGCGAGATGATCGATGTCGACCACATCTATCCCTTCTTCCTGGAGTACCTGCTGTTCGCCAGCCGCAGACCCGAGGCCAACCACGTGATGGCCGAGGTGCTGACGGACTACCGAGCGATGACGGCGGCGCTGCTCGAGCGGGCCGCCGCGACGGGAGCGATCAGCCCCGAGGCCGACGTGGAGATGCTGGCCGCGGTCTTCGCCGCCTGGTTCGACGGCGCGATCCTGCACTGGGTGGTGATCCCCGGCGGGCCGGAGATCGAAAAGATGGCCGACTCGTTCATCGAGATGTTCTTCCGCGGGCTGGGCGCTGGCAAGGGAGGCGAGGCGTGAGACGCCGGCTGTTCGATCTGCTCGCGGGGTTGGCCGCGCGCCGTCCCGGGCTGGTGGTCGCGGCCGCGGCGCTGCTGACCGCCGGCGCCGCAGCGGCGGCCGGCGGGCTGCGGATGGAGACGCGGGTGCTGGACCTGCTGCCCTCCGACGACCCGGCCGCGCTGGAGTTCGACGAGATCGTGCGGCAGTACAGCTCGGCCTCGCAGATCATGGTCGGAATCGAAGGTGAAGACCGCGAGGAGATGATCGCCTTCGCCGACGAGATGAAAGAGCGCCTCGACGAGGTGGTCTACACCGGCGACGACGGCGAGCCGCATTCCTATGTAAAGCACGCGCGAGTGCGCCTGGACGAGAAGCTGTTCGAGCAGCACGGGATGATGCTGACCAAGGCGCGCGATCTGCGCAACCTGGACGGAATCTTCCGCGACCTGGACATGGGGCCGCTGCTGGCCGCCTACAACGACTTTCTGGAGATGGAGTACATCGAGGACGCCGGCGCGGTCACCGAGCGCGAGAAGGAGGATCGCGCGATCGACGCTCTCAAGGGCGTGATCGGCTGGCTGGAGGGGCTGGAGGCGGTCGACGAGGGCGAGACCGCGCTGGACCAGTCCGCCGAGCGCGCGGCCAAGCGGCTGTCGGTCGGCGAGACCTACCTCTTCTCCGACGACGACTCGATGCTGCTGGCGATGATCACGCCCGCGGTCTCGCTGGACCGCATGGAGCGGACGATCGAGGGAACCGCCAGCCTGCGCGAGCTGCTGCGCGAGATCCAGCGAAGCCACCCCGATCTGCGCGTGCGGATGGCCGGGCTGCCGGCGCTGTCTCTCGACGAGATGGAGGTCGGCTTCGAGGACATGAAATGGAGCTCGCTGATCTCGTTGGTGCTGGTGCTGGCGCTGTTCGTCGCCGCCTTCCGCATCTGGAGCTCCCCGCTCTGGGCCGTGCTGACGCTGGTGCTGGGCGTGATCTGGACCAGCGGCTTCATCGCGCTGAGCGTGGGCCGCCTCAACCTGTTCACCCTGATGTTCGCCGTGATCCTGGTCGGGCTGGGAATCGACTTCTCGATCCACCTGACCGCGGCGTACACCACGGCGCGCAGCGAGGGGCGCGGGATCGCCGAGTCGTTGCGAGAGATGTTCCGCCGCGCCGGGGCCGGAGTGGTGACCGGCGCGCTGACCACCGCGGCGGCCTTCCTGGCGCTGGCGCTGACCGGCCTCGAAGCCTTCGTCGAGCTGGGCGTGGTGCTCGGCGCGGGCATCGCGCTGACGCTGTTGGCCTCGCTGACGGTGCTGCCCTCGCTGTTGTGCCTGCACGAGCGGGCCGCCCGACGCCTGCGCGGCGGCAGGGAGCGCCGGCCCAAACCGGTGCGGCTGGCCTTCCCTTTCCTGGCCGGAGCGGGAGCCTGGATCCGGCGCAGGCCGTGGCCGGTGGTCGCCGTCTTCGCGCTGCTGAGCGGCGGCGCGATCTGGGTCTCGCTGGGCGCCGGGTTCGAGCCCGACATGCTGGAGATCGAGCCGCCGGACATGCCCTCGGTGACGCTGCACCGCGACATCCTGGAGCGCTACGAGCTGCACCCCGACTACGCGATGCTGACCACCGACGAGCTGGAGCGCACCCGCTCGATCGTAAAACGGCTGAAGAAGAACCGCCTGGTCGGGCGCGTCGACGCGCTCTCCGAGCTGGTCCCCTCGCGCAAGCAGCAAAGGCGCCGGGCGCGCATCATCGAGCCGATCCGCGAGCGGATGCGGCGCCTGCTCGAGCCCGGCGTCGCGCTGGGTCTGCCCGGCGGCGCCGTGCTCGGCGAGCTGCCGGGCTACCTGGTCGAGGAGCGCGTGCCCGAGGCGGAGCGCGCGCAGCTGCTCGAGGAGCTGGAACGCTTCCAGATGAACGTCCAGGAGATCGGGCAGCTGGCCTTCACCTCGATGAAGGACAGGCTGCACCGGGTCTGCGAGCGGCTCTCCGGCGGCGCCGACCCCGACGAGTCGCGGATCCTGGCGCTGAAGAAGCGGCTGGCCGCAAGAGACGAGCTGGCGCGCGAGATGGCGAGCTACCAGTCGGCCTACGTGCCGCGCCTGGCCGAGCGGCTGGAGCGGATGTGCGACACCTCGACCGTGACCCCGCGCACGCTGCCCGACCACGTCGCGGATCGCTACCTGAGCGATCGGGGCGAGAACCTGATCACGATCTACGCCGCGGTCGATCTCTGGCACGCGGACAAGATGGACCTGTTCATCAAGGCGATGGACCGCGTCTCCGAGCGGATCACCGGCTCGGTGCTGCTGATGGATCGGCTGATCGAGCTGATCGGCCGCCAGGGCCTGCTGGCCACGCTGCTGGCGCTGGGAACGGTCGTCGTGATTTTGCTGATCGACTTCCGCCGCCTGGGTTACGCGCTGCTCGGCGCGGTACCGCTGCTGGTCGGGTTCACCGGGATGATCGGGTTGTTCGTGCTGGCCGGCCGCGAGTTCGACGTGGTCAACGTGATGGCGATCCCGCTGATTCTGGGAATCGGAATCGACGACTCGGTGCACGTTCTCCACGCCGTACGGCGCGAGGGCGCGCGCGCCCTGCCCGAGATCCTGCGTCACACCGGGCGCGCGCTGGTGCTGACCTCGCTGACGACCGGGATAGCGTTCGGCTCGATCGCCTTCGCCTCGCACCGCGGAATGGCGGGAATGGGTCAGCTGCTGGTGCTCGGCGTGCTCTCCTGCCTGCTGGCGTCGCTGTTTTTGCTCCCGGCGCTGGCGCGAATCTTTCTGGACCGCGAGCGGTCCAAGAAAACCGACGAGGAGGTGCAATCGTGAAACGCTCTGCGCGAATCATCCATGCCGCGGCCGCGGGAACGGCCGCGCTGCTCGTATCCTGCCTGGCGTCCGCCCAGTCCGCCGAGGAGATCCTGGAGAAGGTGGACGAGGCCGGGCTGGCCGAGACGAGCCGCATGGAGCTGACCCAGAAGGTGGTCGGCCCCGGCGGCGGCACGCGTACCTTCCGCATGGTCTCCCACGCGGCCGGCGGCCTGGAGAAGGGGCTGACCGAGTACCTGGAGCCCAGCCAGGTGCGCGGAATGAAGATCCTGACCCTCGACGACGGCGACGACATCTGGGTCTACTTCCCGCGCACCAACCGCACGCGCAAGATCGCCTCGTCGGCGCGCAACCGGCGCGTGCAGGGCTCCGACTTCACCTACGACGACATGGCGACCGGCAGGATGGCCGAGCAGTGGAGCGGAGAGCTGCTGGGCAGCGACGAGCTGGACGGCGACGACTGCTACAAGCTGTCGATCGAGCCGACCGACAAGGGGCCGCAGACCTACAGCAAGGCCGTGGCCTGGGTGCGCAAGGCCGACCATGCGCCGCTGCGCGTCGACTACTGGGACCTGGACGGCGACCGTTGCAAGCGCCTGGTGATGGGCGACTACCGCGAGATCGACGGCGTGCTGCTGCCGTTCGAGTACACGATGACCAACCTGCTCGACGGCGGCAGGACCGAGATGCGCGTCGACGAGGCCGAGGTCGGCGTCTCGCTGCGCAGCTCGATGTTCAACCAGGCCTCGCTGGGTCGTTGATGACCGTCCGCTCGTCGCCGCTGCTCGCGCTGCTGGTCACACTGTCGCTCGCGGCGTGCCCGAGGATCGCGTCCGCCGACGACGGCTGGCCGGAAATCCGGCTGCACGGCTCCTTGGAGAACCAGCTGACCGCCTTCTGGCTGCACCTCTACGACGGCGGCGAGCGGCTCTCGGTGCACGACTACGTCAGGCTGCGCGTCGATCTGGACGCGGACCTGCCCGGCGAGCTCGAGCTGCGCTCCGACGCGGTCGCCCGCGTGCTCGTCGGCGAGACCGAGCTGTACGTGGTCAACATGATTCCGCCGCGCGCCTTCGACGAGCTGGTGGAGCGAGACCCGCGCTGGGCCTCGGCGTTGCACGACACCTACCGGATCGAGAACGAGCTGTACCTCGACAACGCCTACCTGCGCATCCCGGTGCTGGAGGCGCTGGTCACGGTCGGCAAGCAGCCGCTGCAGCAGGGCGCCGGCTACGCCTGGAACCCGACCGATCCGTTCACGCACAAAGACATATTCGATCCTGCTTACGAAAAGCCCGGGGTGATCTCCGCGCGCGTGACCGTCCCGCTGGGCGAGCCGGCCTCGCTGGACCTGATCGGCGCGCCGGAGGGGCGCTTCGAGCGCTGGTCGGCGGGCGGGCGCGCCGCGCTGAACGCCGGTCCGGTCAGCCTCTCGGCGGTCTCCTACGTGACGCGCGCCGAGCGGACCCACCTCGAGGGCTCGATGGACGCGATCCAGGCCGCTGCGCTGGCCGGCGAGGATCCCGAAAGCGCGATCCGGCGCGTGGACGCGCAGCGCGTGCTGGTCGGCGGTGACGCGGTGGCCGACATCGAGGGCGTGCGGCTCTGGGCCGAAGGCGCCTACAACTTCGTCGAGGATCGCGACGGGGCGCCGCGCGACTGGTGGGAGCTGGTCGGCGGCGCGGAGTATTACTTCCCGTTCGAGACGCATGTGATGGCCGAGTACCTGCACTACGGCCGCGGCCCGCGCCAGCGCGGCGGAACCTACGACTACGACGCCTGGACGCGGGTGCTGTCCACCGAGCTGAAGATGCTGGGCAGCGACTTCCTCTTCGAGAGCGTGGACCATCCGATCGCCGACTACTGGACCGTGGGGCTGTCCTCCTTCCAGTCGCTGTCGGACGCCTCGGCCACGATCATGGGCGACGTGCGCTGGGAATTCGCGCAGGGAGTCGAGCTGTGGCTGGTGCTGGCCGGCAACATCGGCGAGCGCACCGACTTTTTCTCCTCCACCGGCGGCCAGGGCTGGTTGAGGCTGAAGGCATATTTCTGATTTACCCCTTTTCTTCTCCTCGGGGACTCGAAATCGGTTGTCACGCTTGGATGATGGTATAGATCCTGTGAGGGGGCTGTCCGGTTGAACGGCACGAGCGCAGCGTCGTTGTTGTACCGGGAGCCCCGGCGGGACCGGAAGCGGGAAGGCGGGTCGATGCTCGGAGGCTCTCGCGGTGAAGCGGCGTGGATCGAGGAGGCACTGGCCAGGTACGAGCGCCCCCTGTTGCGCTACGCCCTGCGCTTCGTGCGGGACGAGGAGACCGCCCGCGACGTGGTGCAGGACGTGTTTTTCAAGCTGTGCCGCGCCGAGCGCGCCAAGGTCGAGGAACGGCTGGCGTCCTGGCTCTACACCGTGTGCCGCAACCGGGCGCTGGACGTGCTGAAGAAGGAACGGCGGATGGGCAGGCTCGAAGACGCCGGAAAAATCGTCGATCAGGGCGCCGGCGGCCCGCGGGTGAAGGCCGAGCTGGCCGAAACGCAGAGGCTGGTGCTGAGCGCGTTGGACGAGCTTTCCTCGCGGCAGAGAGAGGCCTTCCTGCTCAAGTTCCAAGACGATCTCTCCTACCGCGAGATCGGCCGCGTGCTGGACGTCTCGCTGGGCAACGTCAGCAAGCTGATCGCCACGGCTCTCGCGGCCGTCCGCGATCGGTTGCGCGAGGACGGCGCGGAGGAAGGGAAGGGATGAGCATGTCGCCCGTAATCGACGACGAAAAGCTCGTCGCCTACCTGCTGGGCGAGCTGGAAGGATCCGAGCTCGAGGAGGTCGGGGCGGCGCTCGAAAGCGATTCGAAGCTGCGCGCCGCGCTCGACGAGCTGAAGAGCACGGCCGAGATCGCCTCGCGGGCGCTGGAGGCCGCGGAGCAGCAGTCGCTCTCTTTGACCTCGCGGCAGCGCGACGAGGTGCGCGCGGCGGCCGCCGGACCCGAGCCGAAAGCGAGCCGGGAGGATTCGAACCCGTTCTCGCTGGCCAACCTGCAATCGCTGGACGTGGAGAACGAGACGGAAAAGGAGGCGGAAGAAGCGCGGTGGCGGGCCGGCGACGAGTCCTCGGGGCTGGTCGATATTCGCTCCATGAAGCTCGAAGACGAGGAGTCCGAAAAATCGGGCCTCAGCGACCTGGTCGAGATCGAAACCCACCGCGAGGGCGCCGGTCTGGCCGAGCCGGTGCTCACGACGCGCAGCAGGCTGCGGAAGATGATCTGGCCGCTGGTGGCCGGCGCTGCGCTGGTGATCGCGGGAGTCGGCGTGCTGATCGCGGTGCTCGTGATTGAACCCGGCGGGGATGGTTCGGCAGAATCCGACTCGCACCGGGAGATGATCGCCGCGCTGCAGCGCGAGATAGAGGAGCTGAAAAAAGGCGGTGGCGGCGGTAGCCAGGAAATGGCCGACCTGGAGCGCAGGCTGGCGGAGGAACGGGCGGCCGCTTCCGAGGAAGCCGAGGAAGGCGCCGCCGAAAAGAGCGGCGGGCGAAAACCCGGCAAGACCGCGCGACGCGCGGCGGCGAAAAAGAAGGGCGCGGCGGGCGGCGCAAAGAAGAGCGCTTCCGCAAAGGCGTCGAGCGGCTCTTCCTCCAGGCCGAAGAAGTCGTCCGGCTCGGCGAGCTCCGAGCTGGACGACCTGCTGGGCGGCTCGGCGGCTCCGGCCAGGAAGAAAAAGAAGGCCGCCGCGGGCGGCGGTGGCGGATCTTCGGGCAAGCTCTCGCGCTCTCAGGTGCAGGCCGGAATGCGCAAGGTGGCCGGAGCCGTGCGGCGCTGCGGGCAGGGCGATGGCGGCCGGGTGTTGATGAAAGTCGTGATCTCCCCCACGGGCCGGGTCAAGAGCGCCAAGGCGCTGGGCGCGCACGCCGGCACTCCGGTGGGCCGCTGCGCCGAGCGCGCCGTCTTCCGCGCCCGCTTCGATCGCTCCGAAAGCGCCCTGACCGTCAAGTACCCGTTCGCGCTCGACTGAGCGGGAAACAGGCCGCTTGTGTGATACAATCAGGGCAGGTGCGTTCCAAGCATATCGCCACGGAGCGAGACGGGGAGGACTCCATGATGAAAACCCTGGCCAGGTGGGCACTGTTGACATCGCTGTGCGCGGCGATGGGGGCATGCGAAAAGACAAAGGAAAGCGCGCCGCCCGCGGACGACGACGGAAGCGACGCAGACACCGACAGCGACGCAGACACCGATTCAGATGCGGATGCGGACACCGACACCGATACCGATTCAGATTCAGACACGGACACGGACACCGATACCGATACGGATACCGACGCCGATACCGGCTGCCAGGACCAGGACGGGGACTGGTGGTGCCCTCCGTTCGACTGCGACGACAGCGACTCCTCGGTCCACCCCAATCAGCCCGAGATTCCGGGCAACGGTGTCGACGACGACTGCGACGGCCTGACCGACGAGGAGGAGGCCACCCTCTGCGAGCCGGACGAGCTCGGGTGCGAGGGAAACTGGGTCGTGCAGTGCGACTCGCTCGGCTTCTCCTGGACGCAGGTCGAGGACTGCTCGCTGTCGGGTCTCCTCTGCGCCGGGGGCGAGTGCCTCGACACCACCCAGGCCTGCGCCGACGCGATCAACGAGAGCTCGTACATCGGCTGCGACTACTGGACGACGACGCTGGCCAACGGCGTCGACTCGAGCTTCAGCTTCGCGATCGCGGTGGCCAACGACGGCGATATCGCCGCCAACGTGCAGGTCGGCGACGGAGCCGGCGTCGACAACGACTACGTGGCGCCGGCCCACGACATGCTGGTCATCGAGAATCTTCCCTGGAAGACGGCGATCAAGGAGCCGGGCTCGTTTGCCGCGGACAACTGGGCGACCCGCAAGGTGGCCAACGCCGCCTACCATCTCGTCTCGGATCGGCCGGTGACCGTCTACCAGTTCAGCGCGCTGCGCTACACCACGGGCGGCATCTACTCCCACACGAACGACGCCTCGCTGCTGCTACCCAGCCACGTGTACCGCGACGAGTACCTGGCGATCTCCCGGCCCACGCTGCGGGTCGACGACTGGGGAGGACCGCTCGGCACCGATCCCGGCCTGGTCGCGATCGTCGCCAGAGAGGGCGGCGCCACCACGCTGGAGGTGACGCTCGCCGGCTACTCCCGGGCGTCGGACGGACAGTCCAACCAGTCCTTTCCCGGCTACTCGCCGGGCGAGAGCTTCCAGGTGACGATGCAGCCCTACGAGGTGCTGCAGCTGCTGTCGGCCTCGGAGCCGAGCTGCCAGCAGGCGACCCCGTGCAGCAGCTACACCTGCTGCAACACCTCGGCCTCCTACGATCTGACGGGCACCAGGATCGAGGTGCTCGACGGTCCTGCTCCCGCGGTCTTCGGCGGCAGCGAGTGCTCTTTCGTGCCCTTCGACAAGTGGGCCTGCGACCACCTGGAGCAGCAGATGTTTCCCCTCGAGACGTGGGGCACGACCTACATGTGCGCCCACAACGTGACCCAGGCCAGCGGCGAGCCCACGGTCTGGCGCGTGATGTCCGGAAGCGACGGCAACGCTGTCGATTTCACTCCCGCGGTGCAATCGAGCGTCGTGCTCGATGCGGGGCAGTACGTCGAGTTCGAAAGCTTCGAGGACTTCCAGGTCAGCGGCAGCGGCCGCCTCTCAATCGCCCAGCTGATGGTCGGCCAGAACTACACCAGCGACGACTATCCCCCGGAAAACGGGGATCCGGCGATGGCGATGGCGGTTCCGGTAGAGCAGTACCGCACCGAGTACACCTTCCTGGCGCCCGACACCTACGTCAGCAACTACCTGACCGCGATCCACGTCACCGGAGCCTACCCACTGCTCGACGGCACTCCGGTCAGCGGCGATACGGTGGAGATAGCGGGAGGCTACTCGCGCACCAACCTCTCGATCTCGTCCGGGATCCACACCATGGAGTCGGACGAGGAGTTCGCGATCACGGTCTACGGAGTGGGCTCCTACACCTCCTACATGTACCCCGGCGGGCTCGATCTCGATTTCGTGGAGGTGGAGGTGGAGTGAGCCCCGCCGGGCGCTGGCGGCGCTGGCCCCAGAAGGGACCTAAGTGACACGAAGGACCGAAGCATCCCAAAACCGAAGGGTCGCTCCTTTGGTCGCTTCTGTCACTTCGGTCTCTCGCCTTCTCGGAGCGATCCCGCTCGTCCTGTCGCTGGCGGCCTGCGCCGCCGCTCCCCGCACCGATCCACACTCGGCCGTGGATCGGACCCTGGAGCCGTTGCGCGGCTGGCGGGTCGAGGCCGGGCACGTGGGCGAGTTCGTCGAGGTCCCGGCTCCCGGCAAGGTCACGGTCGTCGACTTCTGGTCGACCTCCTGCGCGCCCTGCATCGAGGCGATGCCCGAGCTGGAACGGATCTGGAGGCGGGTCGACTGCCGGCGCGTGGCCTTCGTGGGCGTCTCGATCGACACCGACGACTCGCTCACGCGCGAGACACTCGAGGAGAGCTTCCCGGTGCGGGTCGGCTTTCCGATGGTCTACGACGGAAAGGCGGCCAGGCTGCAAGGGGCCTTCCAGGTCGGCGGCACGGTCCCGTCGACCTTCGTCGTCGACCGCCGGGGCCGCGTGCGCTTTTACTTCGACGGGTCGCCCGGCGACATCGAGCGCCTCGAGCGGGCGATATCGTACCTGGCGGCAGAGTGAGCCGCCGCGCTGGTCCAGGTTACCGAAGCGAGCTGGCGGCGATCTCCGCCGAACATGAGATCGGCCTCGCCGGCAGAGGCCGCCTCGATTAGTGTCGGAGTCGTAAACGTAGGGGCCCGGCTCGTCTTGACTTGATAGTCCGCGCACCGCAAAATAGGCTCCCGTTTTCGAGGAGCACAAGCGGCAGAAGCGCTCGTTGCTCCTCTCGAAAGGCGTCTCGTTGCGATGAGCAAGCTCGCGTTGCGTTTCATCTCCGGAAAGTACAAGGGCGGCGAGTTCGTCCTGCCGTTGGGGCGCGACGTGATCGTGGGGCGCAGCTCGGACGTGGACGTGGTGCTGATGGAGGACATGGTCTCGCGGCGCCACGCGGTGCTGCGCGTGGACGGGGATCACGTGGCGCTCAAGGATCGCGGCAGCACCAACGGCACCTTCGTCAACGGCGAGAAGGTCTCCGAGTCGGTGGTGGGCAAGGGCGATCGGATCCTGATCGGCACTTCGATCATGAAGGTGGTGGAAGCCGGCGACGAGGCCTCTCCCACCCAGACGCGCGAGGGAGGCTCGCCGCGAGAAACGGGCGGCTACCAGGACCTGGGTCGCACGACGATGCACAGCGGGGCGCGCTCGATGACGGGCACGATCGCCGAGGTCCCCCTGCCCGACCTGATCCAGCTGTTCAGCACCAGCAAGAAGACCGGCACGCTGCTGGTCAACCGCGAGGGCGTGATCGGCAAGATCCACCTCGACAAGGGGCGGATCATCTACGCCTCGTTGAGCGACTCCCCCGAGCTCCCGCCGACCAAGGCGATGTACCGCATTCTGGCCTGGGAGGACGGGACCTTCGAGCTGCTGGGACCCGAGCCGCACACCTTCCCCGACAGGATCGACATGCCCACCGAGCACCTCCTGATGGAGGGACTCCGCCAGCTCGACGAGATGCGCCACATGGAATCCAAGCTGCCGCCGATGGAGGCGCAGATCGAGCTTGCCGTGCCGATCGAGCCGCGGCTGCGCGATCTCGGCGACGACGAGCTCGACGTGCTGCAGCTGGCGATCAACCGCGGCACGGTGCGCGACGTGGTCGACGCCGGAGTCAGCGACGTCGACACCGCCAACGCGCTGGCGACCCTGATCCGCAAGAGATACCTGAAGACGGTTTGACCGGGCCCGGGGGCGATCGAGGCGCCTACTCGTCGCCCGGCAGCAGGCCGCGCTTCTTCAGCAGCGGCTCGATCCCGGGCTCGGCGCCCCGGAACTCGACGTAGAGCTCCATCGGATCGGCGCTGTTGCCCCGCGCCAGGATCAGCTCGCGGAACCTGGTGGCGGTCTCCCGGTCGAACAGCTCGTCGCACTCCTCGAACGCGGCGAAGGCGTCCGAGTCGAGCACCGCCGACCAGATGTAGCTGTAGTATCCCGACGAGTAGCCGCCGGCGAAGACGTGCGCGAAGTAGGTGGAGCGGTAGCGCGGGACGATCTCCGGGATCAGGCCCAGCTTTTCCATTTCCTCGCTCTCGCGCGCGACCACTTCGATCTCCTCGCCCGGATCCGCCTCGAAGCCGTGCCAGAACAGGTCGAGGTACGAGGCGGCCAGGTACTCGGTGGTGGCGAAGCCCTGGTTGAAGTGGCGGGATTTTCGGATCTTCTCGATCAGCTCGTCCGGGATCGGCTCGCCGCTCTTCCAGTGCCGCGCGTAGCCCTTCATCACACTCGGCTCCACCGCCCAGTTCTCCATGAACTGGCTGGGCAGCTCCACGAAGTCACGCGCCACGCCGGTGCCGGCCAGGCCGGGATAGGTCACGTCGGACAGCAGGCCGTGCAGGCCGTGGCCGAACTCGTGGAAGAGAGTCTCGACCTCCTCGAGCCCCAGCAGCGCCGGCTCGTCGCCGCTCGGCTCGGGGAAATTGAAGACGTTGACCACCACCGGCGCGATCCGCTCTCCGTCCCGCCTCTCCTGGCCGCGGTACTCGGTCATCCAGGCGCCCTGGCGCTTCGACTCGCGGGGGAAGTAGTCGACGTAGAGGACGCCGACGTGCGAGCCGTCCGCCTCGCGCACTTCGAAGGCCTCGACGTCCTCGTGATAGACGGGCAGATCGCCGCGCTCGACGAACTCGAGGCCGTAGAGTCGTGTGGCCACGTCGAACGCGGCGCGCTGCACGTTCTCGAGGGCGAAGTACGGCCGCAGCTCCTCGTCGGAGAGATCGAACTCGCGCTCGCGCCGCTTCTCGGTGTAGTAGAACCAGTCCCAGGGCCGCAGCTCGGCGCCGGGCACGTCCTCGGCCAGCAGCTCCGAGAGCGCCTCGGCCTCGGATTGCGTGACGGGCAGAGCCGCCTCCCAGAGCCGATCGAGCAGCTCGCGGACCTCGGCCGGGGAGCCGGCCATGTTGTCCTCCAGCACGTAGTTGGCGTGGGAGGGGTAGCCCAGCAGGTGGGCGCGTTCCACGCGCAGCCGCGCCATCTCGACCAGGATCTCCTTGTTGTCGCGCTCGTCGCCGTGGTTGCCCCGCTCGGTGTAGGCCTCGAACATCGTCTTTCTGTGATCGCGCCTCTCGGCGAACTGCATGAACGGAATCCAGCTCGGCTTGTGCACGGTGAAGACCCACTTGCCGTCCAGATCCGCCTCGCTCGCCGCCTCGGCGGCTGCCGCGATCGAAGAGTCCGGCAGACCGGCCAGCTCCTTTTCGTCCTCGATCACCAGCTCGAACTCGTTGTTCTCGGCCAGCAGGTTCTCCCCGAACTCGAGGCTCAGCACCGCCAGGCGGCTGTTGATCTCGGCCATGCGCTTCTTGTCCTCGGCTCCGAGCCTGGCCCCGCCGCGCACGAAGTCGTCGTAGGTCTCCTCCAGCAGGCGCAGCTGCTCGTCGCTCAGCTCGAGCTCGCCGCGCGACTCGTACAGCTTCTCTATCCGCGAAAAGAGCCGCTCGTTCATCAGGATCGCGTCCTGGTGAGCCGACAGCTCGGGGGCCGTCTCCTTGGCGATCTGCTGGATGCGGTCGTTGGTCGCCGCCGAGTTCTGGGCGAAGAAGACGTTGGCCACGCGCCTCAGCTCGCGCCCCGAGTAGTCGAGCGCCTCGACCGTGTTGGCGAAGGTGGGAGGCTGCTCACTGTCGGAGATCGCGGCGATCTCCTCCTCGTGAGAGGTGATCGCCTCCTCGAAGGCGGGCCGGTAATGCTCGTCCTCGATGCAATCGAACGGCGGTACGCCGAGAGGCGTGTCGAACTCGGCGAGCAGCGGGTTGCTCTGCTCGGGTGCTGGCATGCTCTCCTCCCGGGCGGCGCCCGGCGCGCCGCCGCAACCGGCCAGCGCGACGCAGGCCGCGAGGCCGGCGACGCGGGCTCTGAAGCTGGATGACGATTTCATGGCAATCGGGTCCTTTCGTCCAGACACGATGCAACCGGGCCTCTTGTCCTCGCGACCCTGAATAATGGAGGCGGCGGGGAATGTAAACCTGCGGTCGGTGGAGTCGCTGTACGCTGAACTGAAAGGTGTTTTCCTTTTGGTCGTCCTCGAGCAGGCGGAGCCCCTACGGCTCTGGCAGCAGGCGGTCAAGGATCACGCGCTGGGCCAGGCCCCTGTCGTCTCCGTATCCGTCGTGCCCGTCGGTCAGCACGTACATCGCCGGGTAGATGTACGACGGCTCGTCGTCGCAGGAGTCGACGAGCTGCTCCACCAGCGGATGGCCACGCGCGACGAAATACACCGGTCGTCCGTCGGCCCGCTCGCGCCGCGCCCAGGGACGTCTCTGCCCCTGGGCCATCCGCACGATCGCGTCGAACGGCTTGCCGCCCTCCGGCAGCGAAAAGGCGCCGGAGCGGATCTCGCCGCGGACCGCCTCCAGGAAGCGCAGCTCGGCCGGATCC
The DNA here is from genome assembly GCA_046484285.1 of Polyangia bacterium. Taxonomy (GTDB): domain Bacteria; phylum Myxococcota_A; class Polyangia; order JAAYKL01; family JAAYKL01; genus CAZHCG01. The sequence continues at coordinate 19,986 of JAWOBP010000173.1, read as the reverse complement.
AACTCGTCGTCCGGCAGCGGACGACCCGGCCCGCCGCCGAGCAGCCGCGCCAGCGAGTCGCGCAGGCGTCTCTTCGCGGAGCGCAGCCCGGCCGCGAGGCCGTCCCGCGAGACCCGGCGCGGAGGCGAGGGCAGCGCTGCGGTCAGCTCGCGCAGCAAGAAGCGACGCTGCAGCTGGTCGAGGCGCAGCACCTCCCGGCCGCTCACGTCGTAGTCCTCGACGCGCTCGCCCGCGTCAAGGGCGAACAGCCGGCGCCCGTCGGCCAGCCGGCGGACCGCTTCCAAATCCAGCGGGGGCGAGCCCACCCGCGGAAAGGCCCTGACCCCGGACAGCAGCGAGGACTCGCGGGTGTGCTCGAAACGATCGAACAAGAGCTCCAGGGCGCGGGAGCGGTCCGCGCCTCCCAGCTCCTCGCAGCGCTGCGCTAGCCGCTCGTAGAGCTTGCGCGCCGCGCGGCGCAGCGTTCGCCAGCTGGCGTCCAGATCGTCGTCCCGCTCGTCCGCGGCGGCGTGGTAGACCATTCCGCCGGCGGGCGGTCGCACCACCTCCTCGGCGCGCACGCCGTTGCGCAGCCGCGCGATCCGCACCAGGTCGCTGGAGCGCGGCAGCCCCACGACCCCCAGCATGCGCGGGTTGCGCAGATCGACCTGCAGCAGGCAATCGTCGAGCACCAGCCCGCGGCTGACGACCCGGTCGTCGACCCTGACCGGCACGGTCGACCAGCGGCACGACTCCCGCAGCAGCCTGCGCTCCAACCTCGGCTGTCGGCCGCGGCCGCGCACACGGATGGAGAAGCCCTCGCGCGGCTCGGCGTCGAAGCTGCGCGGGCCGCGGCCGGCCGCGATCTCCAGCCCGAGCGGCCGTCCGTCGACCATCCCGGTGATCGTCACCCGCGGCGATCGGACCGCGAAGGCCGAGAGCGGCCCCAGACCGTGCTCCCGCTCCAGCGCGACCAGCGCCGCGTGCCGCTCCTCGTCCGTGCGCCTCGCGTCGAAGACCGCGGCCAGCCGCCGCAGGGACGCTCCGACCAGGCCGGAGCCGTCGTGCGACACCTCCAGCTCCCTGCGGGAGACCCTGACGTCCACCCGCATCGGGTGCTGGCTGGCCACCCAGCGCACCAGCTCCACCGCGTAGTCGGCGGCGGTCCGCAGGCGCCGCCCGGTCAGCTTGCGGATCTCGGCCTCCACGTCTATGCGCAGCAGGCTCATCGCGTCGCCTCCGTCACCCGGCGCGCGGCCTGGCGGCGGATCTCGCGCGCGTCGGCGCCGAGCAGGCCGCTGCGGGCGACCAGCAGGTCGAGCAGCAGAAAGGAGGCCAGCTCGGGATCGCGACGGCGCAACCCGGCCAGCGAGCGCAGGCGATCGTGACGCGTGGAGACGGCCACGAAAGTGACCGGCCCCTTTACGCCCAGGTTGCGCAGGTCCACGTCGCGAAACGGCTCGCTCTTCAGCCCCGGGCAGGGCAGCGCCGTTCGGGATTTCGCGCCGCCCAGGCCGATCAGGCTGTCGGCGTCCTCGATCAGCTCTCCCACCCGGCGCTCCGAGGGGTGCAGCTTCTCCGCCCGCGTCGGCCGCAGCGCCGCCACGGCGTCCAGGTCGTCGGCTCCGGGCAAGCGCCGGACCAGGTCGCCGAACGCCTCGTCCGAGGAATCGAGCACGCGCGCTTTGTTTTTCACCGCGCGACGCGCCAGCGACGATCCTCCCTTTGAGAACCAGAGGCGACCGGATTTCCCCAGGCGCCGTGCCTCGTCCAGCGACATCGCGCGCCGGCCTCCCAGAACCGGCAGCATCCGCCGCGAGGCCAACCCGCTGCTCTTCAACCAGATGTCGGGATGGGCCAACGCGCCGGACAGCATCTCGGAGGCCACGCGACGCCACACGTTGCGCCCGCCGGGCGCGACCAGCTTGCGCGGCGCCCGCCCGGCGATCAGCGCGACCAACGCCAGCGCGAGCGCAAAGGCGGCCACGGCTGCCGCGACCGCCGCGGCGATCCCCAGCCAGGCCAGATCGGGAGCCGCGCCGTTCGCGACCCGCGTCGAGGCCGTGGGGGCCGCGGGCGAGGCGTCGGGCTCCGTCTTTGCCGCTGCGCCTTGCCCGGACCCGATCGGCTCCGGCCCCTCTTCCTCTCCCGCGACCACGGCCAGCAGCGGTCCCGAGCCCGGAGCGGCGCCGGTGGCGTCGGCCGCGATCCAACCGCCGTCGTGGTACTCGACCCAGGCGTGCCTGCCGGGCAGCGCCTTCCCGCCGCGGCCGGCCAACCCCACCGCCATCCGTGCGGGCACTCCGGCGCGCCGCAGCATCAGCACCGCCAACCCGTTCTTGACGTCGCAGTCTCCGCGCCCGAAGGCGGTCACGAACTCGACCCAGCTCGCGTCGATCTTTCCCTCGTCCCGTGCGCGATAGGCCAGGACCGTGCGCGAGCCTCGATCGTAGAATATCTCTTTTTCCACGAAGCTCCTGATCAGCTCCACTTGCTCCGAGACGTCCTCGATCGAGGCGGCGCGGGCGACCGCGCCCGCCCAGCGGGGAGGGAGGCGCATCCGGGACGGCACCTCGAGCAGCTCTCTTCGCTCGCGGGGAGGCAGGGGCGCGAAGGACGGGCCGGTACGATAGGTCAGCGAGCCGCTCACGGCGCGGTCGAGCGGGATCCCGACCTGGCCGGATTCGGTCGCCAGCAGGCGCGTGATCAATTCGCCGGCCAGCCAGACCCGCCCGGTATCGACCCGGTGGCCGGTCGGCGTCGGAATCGAAAAAAACCCCCCGTCCGCGTCGATTTCGGCCTCGATCGAAACGCAGCGCGCGGCGCAGCGGAACGGCTCGACCGACTCGATCGGCCGGGGCTTTTTGGCGGTGATGCCGCGCGAGGGATCGAGCCTGTCGGCCACGATCGTCCTCAGCAGCACCTCCCGTTCGGAAGGCCGGTAGGCGAGCCGCGGCAGGACCGCGCGTCCCAGCGGATGCACCATCGGTCCCGAAAAGCCGCCGGCCGCTTCCAGCGCGCGCGAGGCCGGCGGCTCGTCGCGCCTGCCGGGCAATATCTCGACCGCCGGGGCGATCTCGGCTTCGCCCGTCTCGGGCGGCGCGCTCTGGTCGCCTTGCCCGCCGGCGATCCAGTCGACCCCGACGCCGGCCAGGATCGCCAGCGCCAGCGCGAGGCCGAGCCCCGCCCAGGCCGAGAGCCGCAGCCCCTCGGCGCGCAGATCCTGGATCGATCCGCGCAGCCCGTCGGCGATCCGCTCGTGGAAGGGACGGGGCGAAATGCCGTCCAGGTAGCGGCCGACCAGCTCCCGCATCCGCCTCCTGGCCTTGCTCCGCACGCGCGACAGCGCCCGGTCGTCGACCACGGCGCGGCGGTCCAGGGTGACACTCAGGTCGTTGCCGTTGAGCACGTAGACCGGCGCCAGCCCGTGCGGATGAGAGGGACCCTTGGAGGAGGACGCTCCGTGGCGCAGCTCGTCCAGCGAGGTGCCGCGCCAGACCAGCAGACCGCGGGCGTAGAGCTCCACGCGGGGCTTGTCGCCAAGCCCCACCGCGCCCTCGACCGCGCCGTCGCGAAACGACAGCCAGCAGGGACCCGCGACGCCGATCTTCTTGTCGATGCGGCGGCCGTTGAGGTGCACGGACAGAGGGCTCGCCTTCTTGTCGTTGCGGCGCAGGTAGCGGCAGTAGCGCCCCAGGGAGCGCTCCAGCTCGATCATGGTGCGTTCGGCGTCGGCGCGATCGGCCCGCTTGCGCAGCGTGATCCGCGTCCCGGGCGTGTTGAGGCCGCAGTCCACGCGGCGGTGCCCCTCGAGCGCGCCGTCGAAGACAATCGCCCAGGACTCGCCGTCCTCGGTCAAGGACTCGATGCTGATCCGATCGGGAGCGAAGAGCAGCACCGACCAGAATCCGACTCCGTAGCGGCCGGCGCTGCGCTGCTCCTCCTCCTTGCTCGAGGCGTAGAGGGTGAACAGGTAGCGGCGCGCGTGCTCGAAGCTCATCCCCGAGCCGTCGTCGCCGAAGCTGACGACCACGTCTCCGCCTTCGAAGAAGGTGGCCACGCCGATCCTGCTCGCGCCGGCATCGCGCGAGTTCTGGGCGAGCTCGCGGAGGAAGACGCTCCGGTTCTCACCGTAGCGCAGACCTTCGCCCAGAGCTCGCGATCGGAAGTCCTCGAGCCGCACGCCCGCCAGCATAACCCACCGAACGCCGCAGGAGAATTTACCGGGGCCCTCTTTGCCCGCTGTCGTCTCGCGCCGGGTTCGCTCTACTCGTCTTCGCTACCGCGGTCACGGCAGCTTCCGGGCGCCTCCAGCGCCGCTTCGATCGCGCGCTCGACCGCCGGGTTGGATCGGCTGCGCGCCTCGCGCAACAGCTCCTGCGCGCGCCGCCCCCCGATCCGTCCCAGCGCCCGGGCCGCCGCCCGCGCCGCGGTCACGGCGCGCGGACCGGCCAGCGGCTCTGCTCCCAGCTTCAACACTTCTAAAAGGCTCCGAGCCGCGGACTCCAGGCAGAGGATCCCGGCGGCCCGCGCCGCGGCCGTCCTGACCCGAAACGTTTCCTCTCCGTCGCCCAGCCGCGCGACGATCGCCCGCTCGATCGCGCCGCCGCCGATCGCCGGCGAAATCTCCAGCGCGGTCAGTCTGACGCTCTCGGACTCGTCCGCGACCGCCGCCGCCACCACCGCAGCCGCGGTCTCGCGCGGCAAACGGCCGGCGCGAGAGACGACCGCGAGCCGCACGTGCGGCCAGGGATCGCCGCTCGCCAGCCGCGCCAGCTCCGGCGCGGCCCGCTCGCCCCGCCCGGAGAGCAACAGCGCCTCGGCCGCGGCGGTCCGTACCTCGGGAGCCTCGTCGCCCAGCGCTTCTCGCAGCGCGGCGTCGACCCGCTCCTCCCGCGCCTGGCGCCCCAACCCGCGCGCCGCCGCGGCGCGCAGCTGGCGGTCCTGGTCGTCGATCGCGTCCAGCAAGCAGTCGAGGGCGGCGGGCGCCCCCGAGTCGGCCAGCGCGCTCAGCAGCCGCCAGCGATCGGCGAACGACTCGGCCGATCCGAGCAGCTCGGCCGCCAGCCCGGCGGCGCGTTCGGCCAGACCGGGCACCCGCGCTCCGGCGCGCAACAGGTCCAGCAGGCGCTCGCCGTCTTTCGACTCCCGCGCCCTTTCGATCCGATCCCAGAGCCGCTCGGCGAGCCCCTCGGCCTCTGCGGCCAGCCGCGCGACCAGGCTCCTGGTCGCGCGCCTCCGCTCGCGATCTCCGTCGCCGGCGGCCTCGCAGAACGCGTCGAGGGCGGCGGGCGAGCCCAGCTCGAAGAGCAGCTCGGCCGCCTGCTCGAATCGATCTCCATCGAGCAGCTCGGCCAGCTGGGGCACCGCCGCGTCACCGGCCAGCTCGACTCCCTTTCGCGCCGCGCGCCGCACCGGATCCGAGGAACCGATCGCCGCGTCGACCAGCAGGTCCGCGGCTCCGGCCGCATCGACATCGGCCAGAACGCCGACCGCGCGACGGCGGCCCGAAGCGCCCAGCTCCTTCCAGACCGAGCGCAGCGGAGCGACCGACTTCGCGCCGAGGGCCCGCAACAGCTCGGCGGCCTGCTCGCCGCCCCGATCGTCGTCGAGCTCGGTGGCCAGCCGCTCCAGCCCGCCGGGCCGGTCGATGTCGGTGATCGCCACCAGCTCCGAAATCGCCGCCAGCTTTCTCGGCCGCGGGTCGCGGGTCTCCTCGATCACCAACGAGAGGCAGCCGGTCTCCCTCGGCTCCGGCAGATCGAACCAGACGGTCGGCTCCTCGCCGCGCGCCGCCTCTTCGGGAAAGACCAGCCGCAGCACCTCCTCGCCGGTGGCCAGCAGCAGGCTGCGCGGCGAGTCGTAGCGGCGCCGCGGCTCGCCCCGTGGCGCGGCCCGCACGCCGAGGCGCACGATCTCGCGCGGCCCTCCGCGCAGCTCGAAGGTCGCGAACTCGCCGGACCTGTTCCCGCGTCCCGGCACCCAGGCGGTGGCCGGGTCGCCGTCGACCACGGCGCCCGGACGCGGCAGCAGCAGCGGATCGGCCCGATCGCCGGCGCTGCGCGAGACCGCGGCCGGAACCAGGACCGGAATTATCGGCTCGATCGGCTCCCGGCCGGGGTCTGGCGATCCCTTCACCTCGCGCGGCTCGCCCAGCTCCGGCCTGCGCGCCGCGACCGGCCGCAGCTTTCGCGTGCCGGGATCCCAGACGCGGCGAAACAAAAGCGGCAACCTCTCCGCTCCGCAGAGCCGCACGCTCTCGACCACGGTCCCGACCGCGATCTCCGGCGCTCCGTCTCCGTCGAGATCCTGGAACCGCACCGCCTCGGCGCTGCGCTCGCCCACGTCTCCGGACAGGTCGGTGCGGCCGCGCCAGACAGACGAGAGACCTCCGCCCGCCTCGCGCACGGCCACCAGCTCGATGCGAGCGCCAGCCGCGCCGGTGACGGCCGCGTGCAGCGCGACTCGCCCCTCGCTCAGCTCCACGGCCTCCAGCTCCGGATCGAGACCGCCCTCGACCTCCAGCGAAATCCGTCCCGGGCGACGGCCGTCCCCGACGACGCTCAGCTCGCCGCCCTCCAGCAGCGCGACCGCGCCATTGGCGAGATCCACTCGCCTGGAAGGAGACTCCCCGGCGGCAGCGGCCGGGGAGCCGCAAAGAGCCAACAACAACGAGACTGTCCAGATGCGCTCACGCACTTTCCACCTCCCGTCCGATCTCCACGACGCGGTCGTCTGCGAGAATCCGCGAGGTCGGTTCCGCGTCGCGGAGGCGACCTTCTTCCAGCAGCACCACGCGGTCGGCGAGGCGAGCGGTCGAAACGCGGTGCGTGATGATCAGCACGGTGCGATCCTCCAGACGCCGCAGGCTGTCCAAGATCCGCTGCTCGCCGGCGCCGTCCAGCGAGGCGGTCACCTCGTCGAGCAGCAGCACCGGAGCGGCGGCAAGCAGCGCGCGCGCCAGGCAGACCCGCTGCCGCTGCCCCACCGACAGCGCGCCTCCTCCCCGTCCCACCGGAGTATCGAGACCCCGGCGAGCCGCAAACTCCGTCACCCCGGCGGCGCGCAGTGCCTGGCGCAGCTCGGCATCTCCCGCCCGCGACCGCCCGCAGCGCACATTGGTGGCTATCGAGTCATCGAACAGGAAGGGCTCTTGGAAAACCGGCGCCACCAGCTCGCGCATGCTCTCCGGGGAGACGGAAACCCGCCGGCCGTCGATCGAGAGCCTGCCGGCGCGCGGCGGGAGGAATCCGCACAGCACGTTGAGCAGCGTGGTCTTGCCCGCCCCGGAGGGTCCGATCACCGCGACGCGCTCGCCGCGCTCGAGCTCGAGGCTGACGTCCTCCAGCACGTCCGGACCCTCGCCGTAGCCGGCGCGCACGTTTTCCAGCCGAATGATCGAAGGCGATCCCCCGGGCGCGCGCCGCGGCTCCGGTTTCGGCTCGGCGCGCTTCAGCAGCGGATCGAGCCGATCCAGCGCGGCCAGGGCGGACTGGACGGCGTGGCTGGCGCGGCCGAGACCCTTGACCGGCTGGTAGAGCAGCAACAGCGCGGTGAAAAAGGAGATCAAAGCATCCGGGCTCAGCGCGCCGCCGGCGATCCGCGCCCGTGCGTACCACAACGTCGCGGCCAGCGCCGCGGCGCCGAGCAGCTCGTTGACCGGCGCCGAGCAGGCCCGCACCAGTGCGGCTCGAACAGCTCGCCGCGCCAGGCGCTCGCTGCGCTGCTCGAAGCGTCGACGGAGCAACCTCTCGGCGCCGAAGGCGCGCGCCACGTCCAGGCCGGCGGCGGTCTCCTCGACCGTCTCTCCGACCTGGCCCAGCGAGGCGTGAACCGCTCCCCTGCGCCGCCGCAGCTCGCGGCCCAGCGAGGCGATCAGCATCGCGGCGAGGGGAAACGCGACCAGCCCGATCGCCCCCAGGACCGGATCGAGCGCCAGGGCCAGCGCGGCCAACGCCGCGATCTGCAACCCGTCGCGGACCGCGATCAGCAGCCCGCCGGCGACTCCCTGCTCGACCGCCTCGGCGTCGGCGGTGAAGCGCGAGACCATGTTCCCGCGGCGGCGCGCCGTCTCGGAGAGGGGATTCAGCGCCAAGAGGCCCTGGTAGAGGCGGGCGCGCAGATCGCGCAAGACGCCCTGACCCGCGGCCACGGACAGGGAGCGCTGGCCGAAGAAGGCGGCGCCCTTGACCGCGGCCACGGCCATGATCACCGCGCCCAGCTGCAGCGGCTCCAGGGCCGCCAGCGATTCCCCGATCCGTTCCAAGACGCGCGAGCTCGTGGCGCCCTCGATCTGCGGCGCGCCGCGCTCGGATCCGGCGCCGAACAGGGAGCGCAGCACCGGACCGACCAGGTAGGCGTAGCCCGCTGTGGCCGCGGCCGAGACCGCCATGCAAAGCGCCGCCGCGACCATGCGCGGGAGCTGGGGCCGGGCCAGCCCGCCCAGCTCGCGCAGCCTCGCCGGCGCGATTCGCCGCGCTCGTCGTCTGGCGTCGTCGCGCTTCACGAAAACGACTGTAACGTTTTTCGCCGCCGGGAGACCAAGGAAAAAGAAGGTGAGGCGCAATGCTCCAGGAGGAGAAAATGCAAAAAGCCGTCAGCAGCGCGGACAAGCCCAGAGGGCTTCACAAGGGGTCGAAGACGGGCGGATCCGTTTCGGTTCCACGCCTTTTTCGTACCTCGCGGCACGATCCGGTCCTGGCCAGGTACTTCGAGGACCTGGCCAACCACGATGTGCTCTCCAGCCAGAAGGAGCTGGCAGACGCCCGGCGATTGTCGGAGCTGGAGAGCGAGCGCTGGAGGATCCTGCTCGGGGATCCCGAGCTCTGCTCGTCTCTGCTGTGCCGTGTGCTCGAGGAGATCGACAAGGAAGAAAATGTCGCAGAGCTGGTCGAATTGGCGCGCCGGGCCGAGCGGGCCTGTCGAGGGCGCGGATTCGGGCCCAGGGCTCGCGAGGCCTACCTCGAAAGCGTGGAGGCGGCGGTGGAGCGCCTGCGCGATATCGACCTGGACCGCGAGCTGGTCGAGGGCGCCCACAGCGCGCTGCGCTCGCTGCTCGGGGAGGCCGGCGGAGCGCGGGCGGAGCGTTTGGCCGAGCTGCTGGACGAGTCCGATCGCGCCACCGAGCGGGTCAGGCGCGCCAAGGACGACTTCATCCGCGCCAACCTGCGGCTGGTGGTCGCGATCGCGCGCCGCTACGACCGCGGCCGGCTGCCGCTGGTCGACCTGGTCCAGGAGGGCAACCTGGGCCTGATCAAGGCGGTGGAGCGTTTCGACTACCGGCGCGGCTTTCGCTTCAGCACCTACGCCACCTGGTGGATCAGGCACGCGATCGGTCGGGCGCTGGCTGACAAGGGCCACTCGGTGCGAGTCCCGGTCCACGCGCTCGACGCTCAGCAGCGGGTCTCGCGCGCGGCCGATTCGCTCGGCGCCAGGCTGGGCCGGATTCCGACCGAAGAGGAGCTCAGCCGGGAGACCGGCTTCGACCGGCGGCAGCTGGCCCGCGTGCGCAAGCACCGCACCGCCGAGGTGCAGTCGCTGGACCGCGAGATCTCGGGCTCCGACGACCGCCGCCCGATCGACCTGCTGGTCGACGAGTCGGCGGTCAGCCCGTTCGACAGCGCGATGCTCTCCAGCTGGGACGAGGAGATGGACGAGGTGCTAGAGATCCTGACGCCGATGGAGCGGGAGATCCTGAGCTGGCGGTTCGGGCTGGACAGCGACGGCGAGGAGCTGACGCTCAGGGAGATCGGAGAGCACTACGACCTTTCGCGCGAGCGCATCCGCCAGATCCAGCAGCAGGCGCTGAACAAGATGCGGAGTCACCTCGAGCCGGACGCGTCCTGAGCGACTCTCAGACCCCGAGCCGGGACAGCGCCACGCGCAGCGGGGCGAGCCCGCCTTCCGAACGGCCGCGGCGATGGCGCAGCACGATCACCTCTTCTTGCAGATCCGGGGTCAGGTGGTGCTCGGCGGCGTGCGGGCAGGAGGCCAGCTCCCGCGCCGACTCGGTTCCGGGCACGAGGCGCATGATCGCGGCCTTACGCATGCGGCAGGTCGTTCCGGCGCGGACCACCTCGCCGGCCAGCTCCATGCCGCTCAGGCCCTGCGGTGCGGGCTCGGCCCGCAGGCGAACCTCGATCAGCCCCTTGTCGTCCTCGCGCATCCAAAAAGAGGTGCTCGATCCGGGCACCAGCGAGGAGAGCAGCCGGGACAGCGAGGATCGCCAGCGCTCCAGCGCCGCGAAGCCCTCCAGCGTCGGGTCGACCGGCAGCTCGGAGCGGACGTGCGAGAAGAAGGCCGGTGTCAGGTAGACGCCGGCCGCGATCACGGCGCTCCAGCTCGCATGCGGCCAGCGCTCGTGAACCGTGATCGCGCAGCGGGCCAGCGCGAGCAGCGCGACACCGAACAACGCCGCGCCCCTGAAGGTGGTGATGTCGATCCACATCGCGCGCCGCGCGCGGTAGGCGCGGGCCAGGTCGCGCACGCGGCTCAGGTCGTCGCCCGTCATCGGGCGCCATGCTCCGCCGGGCCGCGGACGCAGCGATCCCTGTTGGCGAGAGACGAACCACAGCGCGGCCGAGACGCCGAACGCCGGTACCGAGGCGGCCAGCGACCCGAAATGCTGGGCTGCCAGCCCCAGCCCGGCGGCGACCAGCGAGAGCAGCAACCGCGCAGCCAGCCCGGTGCGAGGCAGCAGTCGGAAACGCGGCGGCCAGCCCAGCTCGAGCTGCGTGCGCCGCAATTGCCAGGTCTTGAGCACTGTCAGCAGCAGACCGGCCAGCGCGGCCAGCACGGGCAGCAGCATCACGTACAGCGGCGGGGGCGCGGTCGGCGGCTCCAGCACGGACGCCGATCCGACCGCCGCCAGATCCTTGCGGGGCTCCTCGGCCTCGGCCGCCGGTTGCTCGGCCTCGGCCAGGGAGGGAAAGAGCGCCGGGTCGACCTCGATCACGGCCCGCATCGGGTACCAGCGCACGGTGCGGTACTTGGTCAGCGAGACGCTGTCGCGGTCGGTTTCGACCCGGTAGTCGCGCGCCACGTCCGGGTCCACGGCGATCGGCGCGTCGCGGCTGGGACCGGGCAGCTCGAAGCCGAGGGTCATCTGGTCGGTTCCCTCGTCCCAGACGATCGGTGTCCAGTCGATCCGGGCCCGACCCTCGTAGCGGCGCAGCGCGCCTTCGGCCGCCAGGTCGGTGCGCTGCACCAGGTGAAACGCCACTGCTCCGCGCCGGATCGAGTCGTCGCCGGCCAGCACCACGCGGGTCCGGCCGTCGTAGAGATCGCGAAAGGAGACCGGAATGCGACGTCCGTCGTCGCGCTCGGCGTGGCACTTTTCGGGAACCAGCCCCTCGCCGGCGCCGGGAGCCAGGTCGAAGCCGTGGAAGCGACCGCCCGAGACCTCGTAGCGGGCCACCGTCGCCACGCGCGACTCGCCCTCGGCGGCCACCTCCACTTTCACGTCCACGCTCTGCAGGCGGGCCGAGGTCCAGGCCGCGGCCGAGCCTGAGAACGAGATGGCCGCCAGGCAGGCGGCGGCCGAGAGAAGCAGGCTCATGTGACGTGTGATGCTATCTTTCATAGGACCATGATAATGCTGGCCTATTCAGCGGATCAAGTTTTGTGCCCAAATGTAGGCAAAAAACATATACTCAACCACCTTGGCCGACCCCACGCGCGCGGGGCCTCAGCCTCACGGGCGTAGTGTAGAGCGAGCCATCCTTGGCCGACCCCACGCGCGCGGGGCCTCAGCTCTGCCTTGCTTCTGCCTTCAGTGGCGTTCGGGCGTTATCAACTCTATCCCGCGAAAGTAGCTCCGATAACGGGAGGCGTCGCGCGTCAGCAAAGCGAGACCGGCCACCGCGGCGTGGGCGCCGATGTAGAAGTCGGGCAGTGGGCTACGTTTGTTCCCCTCGCGACGCCTGTACGTCTCGAAGCACTTGCCGGCCAGGAAACCGGCTTCCCACGGAATGGCCGCGCGCCTGAAGTAACGCTCCGGAAGCGCCGTGTCGAGATCCTCGATGCGGTCGAATCCGACCGACACCTCGGCATATATGATTGGGTTGATCACGAGTGCAGACGAATCTCCGCAGCGAGACAGTGCCCGGGAAGACCATTCGAACCAGGCGGGATCGCGGGTCAGGACATCGATCAGGACGTTGCTGTCGACGAGCACGGCCCGCATCATCCCCTCGTCAGCTTCATGATCTGTTCGGTCGAAAGTCGTCGCGTGGCCCGACCCTCCAGGTGAGCGACTATCGTTCGTCCACGGCCGTCGCTCCCGCGGGCCTTGCGGACTCTGACCGAGTCTCCGGAGATCTCGAACTCGACCTCGGTGTCCGGCAGCAGTCCCAGGCGCTTGCGGATCTCGACGGGAATTGTGATTTGACCCTTGGATGTGATGCGCATTTTTGTATCCGTTTCTTACTCTTACTATTCTTACTCTAACACATCACGGCCAAAAAACCAACGAAATCAGCTCGATCCATTCAGTCCCTTGATGGATCGAGAGATGGATCGAAGGTGGATTCAAGTTATTGTAAAGTTATTGACAAGTTTACTTTTAGTTGTCATAATCAGAGCCATGAGCTATCTGGCCCTGGATCGCGAGCTGTTGCTCGAGGCGCTGGCCTGCCTGGACGAGCGCATGGAGACGCAGGCCCACCTAGTGATCGGCGGAGGCGCGGCGATGGTCGCCTCATACGATCATCCACTGGCTACCCGTGACATAGACGCGATGGCGGTCGAGGGCAGCCCGCGCATCTCGGATCTCGAGCGTCCCGCCCGCCGGGTCGCCGCAGAGATCGGGCTCGAGCCGGACTGGCTCAATCCTTACTTCGAGACCTACGCCGCGGTGCTGCCGGCCGATTACGGAAGCCGCCTGCGATCGGTCTACCGGGGCGAGCGGCTGCGCGTGGACTCGCTGGGGCCCGAGGATCTGCTGGTGATGAAGTGCTTCGCGGGTCGCGACAAGGATCTGGCGCACGCCCGTCGGCTGATTCGCATCGCCGACGACCTGGAGATCGTTGATCGCCAGCTGACTCTGCTGTCCGAGCGGGGTTACCCCGGATCGCTGCGCGCCGCGGACTACTTCGACGACCTGCGCGACGAGCTGGAGCCGTGACGCGCGGGCTTTTGCAGCGCGCTCCCGAGCAGTCGGACCTGGAGCGGCTCTACCGAGAGCTGGCCCGCATCGGAGCGCCCGCGGTCGGGCGCGATCGTCCCTGGCCCTACCGGCCGCGAGGCCGCGAGGAGCTGCTGGCGCTGGCCGGCGAGATGCTGCGCCACGACCCGCGGCTGTTGTCGATCCTGCTGCAGTGGGTGCTCGAGCACTGGTCCGAGCTGAACCCGCTCGAGCTGCGCGGGCAGATGCGGCGCATGCGCTGGCCGCAGGCGCTGTGCGTGGTGCTGGAGTTCGCTCGCCGAGCGTCTGCCGAGCCGGAGCTGCGCTACCTGGCGGACTACGTGACCGCCGGCTGGCCGCGGATCGATCCCGCTCAGCGCTTCTTCTTCGGCGCCGAGCGACCCGGAAGCCGCACCGCTGTCCGCAAGCTGAGCCGCAACCTCGAGGCGTACGCCCGCTGGGGCTTCGTCGGCTCCGAGCGCCCGGTGGCCGACGTGGACACCAAGACGGCGGTGGGACGCTACGATGCGAAAACGAGGCGCCGCATTCTCGATCGGCTGCTCGAGAGGCGCGAAGAGCTGACCCTGGCCGAGTACCTGGACGCGGTGGACCACGCGGTATCGCGGCAACAGGCCCACGCCGATCTGGCCGCGCACCCCGAGCTGGAGGTAGAAGGCCACGGCCGCTCGGCGAGGTGGAAGAGAACGTAGATCACAGCGGCCGGTCGCGCGATTCGTTTTGTACCCCTACTGATCGGAAGGATCGGAGTCGGGGCTCTCGGCCGCACGGTCCAGGGCCTGCTGGGCGGCGTTCATGATCACGACGCTAGAGTTGGTCGCCCCGGAGAGCGCGTCCACCGCCGGGGACTGGGCCTCGACGATGCGCCGCTCGATGACCTCGACCGCCTTGCGCCCGATCCAGGAGCCGCCGTGGAAAAGCACCTCCACCGCGGCGATCCGCCCCTCCTCGACGGTGACCGCGACCCGTGCCGAGTTGGGGAAGCTCTCGTACTCTCCCTCCCAGACACCGTCCGGCAGATCGGCGGCCGTCCGCTTTTCCGCGAGCATGGGAGCCGCGCTGCACCCCGCGATCGCTGCACCCGTCAACACAGCGACAGCTACACAACGGATCTTTTCGAAGGTCGGATGGAGCATCGAGCCTACTGGACCACGATCGCGTCGCAGGGGCACCAGACGTCTATCTCCACGTCACCGTGCTGGATCGCCTCGCAGCTCGATCCCAAAAGCTCCATCTCGTCGGGCTCGTTGAGCGTCCAGCCGTCCGGGTCTTCGTACGAGACGTCCTCGCCGTCCACGCTCACCACGCACTCGCTCTCCATTCCGGGCTGCACCTCTCCTTCCAGCTCCAGCACGCAATCCCTGATTCCGTAGACTATCTCCTCGAAGGCGTCGATCAGCGCCTGCTGGTCCAGCGCCTGGTAGGTCTCGGCCGGATCGCTCTCGTCGGTGCCGGCCCCGGCGTTGGCCAGCTGCTGCAAGTGCTCCAGCGCCAGGCCGTCCCCCACCGAGATCACGAAGGTGCCGTAGCCCGCGGCGTAGGCCTGCTCGACGGCGTCGATCGCCTCCTCCTGTCCCTCTTGCGGGTTGGGCACCTCGCAGGTGTCGGGCTCGCCGTCGGTGGCCAGCACGATGATCTTCTCGTCCGGGCTGGGGTCCTGGTCGAGCATCTCCACCACGAACAGGATCGCCTCGGCCGTGGGCGTGTCCCCCTCCGGCTGGTTGTCGAAGAAAACGTCATGGATCGAATCGTAGGCCTCGATCTGCGGCTCGGTCCCGGTCATCTCCGGGCACTCGCCGCCCGCGTAGCCTCCGTGGCTGGTGTAGAGCTGCAGGGAGAAGCGCACGACCGCCTCGAGATTGACGATCACCCCGCCGCTCTCGTCGAGCAGCGTGTCGCGCACCACGGTCCAGCGCGTGCCGTCGCCGAAGCTCTCGTCCATGCTGCCCGACTGATCCACGAGCAGCACCAGGGTCGGCGTCTGCATCTCGTAGTCGATCTCCACCTCGCCGCAGGCCGACTCGGTCTCGCTGCCGGTGTCCGAGTCGCCGTCCGAGTCCGCGTCGCCGTCCGAGTCCGCGTCGCCGTCCGAGTCGCCGTCGCTGTCTCCGTCGAGGTCCGCGCCGCCGTCCGCGCCGATTGCCGGCGCGTCGTTGCCGCACCCGATGGCCAGCGCCGCGGCGCCGAGCAGAGACACCAATATCATTCTAGCCGCGTTGTGCATGCTCTCCTCCTCCCGCGCTCGGCTTCTTTGCCTTCCTTTTCCAAATATAACCACTCTCGCGAGATCAAACGAGCCCCCTGGAGCCGACGACGGTTCGAGCCCGCTCAGCGCTCGATCAGGCGATCCAGGTCGAGGTGCCGCTCGGCCAGCTCGGCGAGCTCGGCGTCGTCCTCCAGCGCGGCCGCGGGCAGCTCGGGGAGCCCGCCCAGGATCCCGACCCGGCCGTGCGCCGCGATCGCCTCGGCGTTGCCCAGCTCCTCCCGGCCGCTGCGGTTGAGCACCACTTTGTCGATCGGTATCCCGCGCGAGCGCGCCGCCTCGATCGTGAGCAGGGTCGCATTGATCGTGCCCAGCACGTCGGGCGAGACGATCAACAGCTCGTACCCGCTGCGGGCGACCAGATCGGCGAAGAGGAGACCGTCGTCGAGCGGAACCAGCAGGCCGCCGGCACCCTCGGCGATCACCACCTCTGCGTCCGACTCCCTTTCCCGTTGCGCCAAAAAATCGAGCACGGCTTCGGGATCGATTTTCTCCCCGGCGCGCGCCGCGGCCAGGTGCGGGGAGACCGGGTCGCCGAAGGCGTACAGCCAGTTGCGCGCCGACGAAGGATCGAGGCCGCACGCGCGCGCCAGGGCCGCGGCGTCCGCCGGCCGCAGCCGACCTTCCACCAGCGGCGCCCCGCTCTCCACCGGCTTGAGCGCCAAAGTCGCGATCCCGCGCCGCCTCAGCGCCGCTACCACGGCGCGGGCCACCACGGTCTTGCCGATCTCGGTGCTCGTCCCGCTTACGAAAATCCTCTTCGTCATCGCTGCTCGAACGTCTCCTCCAATGCGCCGCGCAACGCCTCCACCAGCCGCTCGACGTGGGCGGGCTCGTGCGCGGCGGTCAGCGTGACCCGCAGCCGCGCGGTACCCTCGGGCACGGTGGGCGGTCGGATGCCCTGGACGAAGATTCCCTCCTTCCACAAGCGCTCCGAGATCTCCATGGCGCGGCGCGAGCCTCCGATCGGTACCGGCTGGATCGGAGAGCGCGAGTCGCAAAGTTCGATACCGGCCGCTGAGGCCAGGCGGCGGAACAGCTCCACATTTTCGAACAAGGCCTCGCGACGGGCGTCGGCCGCCGCGGCGATCCCCAGCGCGGCGAGCGCGGCCTCGGCCAGCGCCGGGGGCGGCCCGGTCGTGTAGAGCAGGCTGCGCGCCGAGCTGCGAACCAGGCGCGCCGCGCTCTCGTCGCAGGCGGCGAACGCCCCGCAGACACCCAGCGCCTTGCCCAGCGTCCCGATCCGCACCGCGACGCGCTCCTCCAGGCCCAGCTCGCAGGCCAGCCCGCGCCCGCCGGGACCCAGCACGCCCAGCGAGTGCGCCTCGTCCAGATAGACCAGCGCGTCGTGGCGCGCGGCGATATCGCAGATCTGTTCCAGCGGAGCCCGGTCGCCGTCCATGCTGAACAGTGCGTCGCTGACGATCAGGCGCAGGCCGGAGGCCGGGCTGCGGCGCAGCAGATCGTCGAGCCGCTCCACGTCGCGGTGGGGAAAGACGCGCACCGCGGCGCGGGACAGCCGGCAGCCGTCGATCAGGCTGGCGTGGTTGAGCTCGTCGGAGAAGAGCACGTCGCCCTCTCCGGTCAGGCAGGACAGCGCGCCCACGTTGGCCTGGTAGCCCGAGGGGAACAGCACCGCCCGCGGCGAACGCATCAGCTCGGCGAGGCGCGACTCCAGCTCCTCGTGCGCCAGCGCGTCTCCCGAGACCAGCCGCGAGGCCGTGGCGCCGACTCCCCAGCGGCGGGCGCCGCCGACCAGCGCCTCCACCAGCCGCGGGTCCGCGGCCAGCCCCAGGTAGTCGTTGGAGCAGAAGACGAGCTTGACCCCGTCGGGCGTCTCCACCTCGGGGCCGGGGGCGCCGGCCATGGCGCGCATGCGGCGTTCCAGACCGCGATCGACGAGCCGCCGCAGACGACCGTGCCATGGCGAGGGGCGCATGAACAGCAAGCTAGCCCGAAGCCGACCCGTGCTCAAGCAGGGTTTTTGATTGACCGCGAGGCGGGCAGCGATGATCCTCTTGCAATGACCTCGGACGACGACCAAGACGGCGGCGCCCTGTCGGCGGGACCGATCGGCGTGCTGGGCGTGGGCGTGGAAGGCCGCGCCACACTCGATTACCTGCTGCGGCACGGCTCGAGCGAGGTCACGGCCCTGGATCGAGCCGAGCTTGACGAGTTGCCGGACGGCGTGGAGGCGGTGACCGGTCCGGCCTACGACCGCGACCTGGATCGCTTCGCCGTCGTCTTCCGCTCGCCGGGCCTTCGCCCCGACCACCCGGAGCTGCTCCGCGCCGCGGCGAGGGGCACGCGCGTCACCTCGGCGCTCTCCCACTTCCTGGAGCGCTGCCCGGCCCCGGTGGTGGGAGTGACCGGGACGGTGGGCAAGGGAACCTGCTCCAGCCTGACCGCGCACCTGCTCGAGGCGGCCGGCTTTCGCGCGCACCTGGGCGGCAACATCGGGCTCAGCCCGCTCGAGTTCCTCGATGATATCGCGCCCGACGATCGGGTCGTGCTGGAGATATCGAGCTTTCAGGCGATGGATATCTCGATATCGCCCGGCGTCTGCGCGGTGCTGAGAACCACCTGCGAGCACCTCGACTGGCACCGCGACGTCGCCGAGTACCGCGGGGCCAAGTCCGAGCTGGTCGCTCGCCAGGGCGGCGAGGATGTGCTGGTCTACTGCGCCGAGAGCCCCGGCGCCGAGGAGATCGCGGCCCGCTCGCCCGCACGGCGCCGCCTGGCCTACGCCCTCGACCGCGAGGTGGGTTCTGGAGCCTTCTTGCGGGGCAACGAGATCGTGGTGCGGATCGACGGCGCCGAGCAGAGATTGCCTTTCGATACGCGACACGTCCGTCTGCCCGGAAGATTCAACCTGGAGAACGTCGCTGCGGCCGCTCTTTGCGCCCTGTCCGCGGGCGCCGGCCCGCGGCGAATCGGAGAGGCGGTCGAGAGCTTCGAGAGCCTGCCCCACAGGCTGGAGCCGGTCGCCGAGAAGGACGGAATCCGCTACGTAAACGATTCCTACGCCACTCGCCCCGAGGCGACGACCGCCGCGCTGACCGCGTTCGAAGGACCGCTGGCCCTGATTCTGGGAGGCTCCGAGAAGCACGCCGACTTCACCGCGCTGGTCGACGCGATCGGGTCTCATCCGGGAATCGCGTACGTCGGACTGATCGGACAGACCGCGCCTCGCCTCGACGAAGCACTGGGCGCGGCGGGTTCCCGCCGGTTCGAAGTCGCCGAGCACGAGGGGCTGGAGTCGGCCGTGCCGGCCGCGGCCGGCGCGCTGGAAAAAAGCGGCGGCACGGTTCTGCTCTCACCGGCCTGCGCATCGTTCGGGTTGTTCCCCAACTACAAGGTACGGGGTAGGAGATTCCGCCAGATCGTGCTCGAGATGTGTATCTGAAGTCAATGCTTTTCGCTCGAAAACATATCGACTCGAAACTTGGCACCTGGACACATGTTGGGTATCATGCGGGGTGTCGGGTTCTGCCTTACATGTAGGAGAACAAGACTCGAGCCCAAGGAGCGAACCATGGAGCTTCAGGAACTAGTCGATAGAATCCAGCGCTGGAAGCAACGCCAGCAGGGCGGGGACGCGGCGGTCGAGCAGCCGGTTCCGCCGCCCATGCCCCAGGCCGCAGACGCGGACGAGGACGAGAGCGGGGCGGAAACCACCCAGGATGTCGAGCCCGAAGACGTCGAGGCCATCGAGCCCGAGGCCGTCGAGGATGTCGAGCCCGAGGCCGTCGAGGATGTCGAGCCCGAAGACGCCACCTCGGAGGTGGACCTCGACCAGATCGAGGAGGTGGACGCCGCAGGGGAGGACCAGGGCGAAGAAGAAGAGCCCTGAGCCGACCCGCTCGGCGGTTGCGCGACCCGCGGCCGCGTCTTACTATCATTCCTCGGGAAGTCGCGGCGTGTATCACGTCGCTCGCGCTTTGTGAGGAAGCGGGATCGATGCACCTCGTAATTCGTTTGATATCGTCGTTGATCTGCTCGATCGCGTTGCTGGCGGTAGGCTGCTCGGGCCAGGCCGATTCCGCGATCTCCGATCACGACCCGGTGATCGTCTCGCGCGGATTGATCACCGCCAACCTGAGCCGCTACATTGACGACCAGGTGGAGCAGCCGTTCGAGCGTTTTTCCATCACCGGCGTCTTCGCGCGCTACGACCTCGATTACGAGTCGTTTTCCGACACGATTCTGGCGACCACCTTTTCCGAGCCGGAACTGGAGCTGGACGCCTGCATGCCGCCGGTGCCGGCGATCGAGTTCCAGCCGCGCCGCCCGGAACCGGGTCAGACCGCGATCGAGCTGATCGACGTCGGCAACCTTTCGGTGCTGATCGGCGACCGGCCCGCGGCGCTGCCGACCCGCACCTTTCCGGACCTGCTCAAAGTGGTCGACGGCGTGATCTACTCGGCCGAGGAAAGCGGACGCATCGGCTACGAACCGGGGCAGACCTACTCGATCCAGGCCTCGGGAACAGATGCGGTCGCGCCGTTCGAGGTCGTTCTCGATGCGCCCGACGACCTGGGCGAGATCACGGTCGACGGCATCTCTCCCGTCGAGCGGACGCCTTCGATCAAGGAAGGCGAGG
>JAWOBP010000172.1:0-23536 GCA_046484285.1 Polyangia bacterium | reverse complement strand
GAGGCTAAAACAGAAGATAGTAATTGGTTCCTGTACCCGGCACAAGTATTGGCTGCTTTAGGCAGGGTTTGGGCTAGGCTTTTTGAAGAAGGAAAAATGGAACTATCAGACCTTGAGGCTAAATTAGAAGATAATAACCGGACCGTGCGCCAGGCAGCAAGAGAAGCTTTAGACAGGGTTTGGGCGAGGTTTTTTACTGCCAATTCGAGGAGGAGTGGCGCAGGGATCGTCGATGAGGGCCGGCCCGACCCGGCATTGTGGGGTTGACGAGGCGCTAGCGATCGGTCAGCAGTCGTCGTCGCAGGAGTCGGCCAGGTTGCCGACGATGCAGACGTCGGCCGGTGTCGCGATCAGCTGGTCGCGCAGGCCGGTGGCCCGGCAGGTGGGCAGCGACGGGTTGTAGGTGATATCGAAATCGGTTCCGCCGACCAGCTGGAGGCCGTCCATGCCCAGCTCGGCCAGCTCGTCGTTCATCGTGATGTCCAGGTTGCCCTCGATCGACTCCACGCCGGCCAGCCCGGCCAGGCTGGTCAGCGATCCGTTGGCCTCCACGTGCAGGCTGGCGCCGATCGAGGTCAGCGCGGCGAGCCCGTCCACGTCGCTCAGCGAGTCGCAGCCCCAGATGTCGAGGTAGCCGCCGATCGAGGTCAGCGCGGCGAGCCCGTCCAGGTTCTGCAAGGCGTCGTTGCCGATCTCGAGGTAGAGGTGGCCTCCGATCGAGCTCAGGCAGGCCAGCTCGTCGAGATCGGTGCACGCCGCGCAGTCCACGTCCAGGTTTCCCGAGATCGCCGTGTAGCCCTCCAGCGCGGCCAGGTCGGAGGGGCTCGCGATCTCGGCGTCTCCCGAGTAGGTGCCGGCGCCGCAGGGGTCAGTATCCGAGTCGGAGTCCGAATCCGTATCGGAGTCGGAATCGGAGTCGGAATCCGAGTCGGAATCGGAATCCGTGTCGGAGTCAGTGTCGGAGTCAGTGTCGGCGTCCGTGTCGGCGTCCGAGCCGGTGTCCGTGTCGTCGCCGCCGTCCTGCGAGCCGTCGTCGCAGCCGGTCGAGGCGAGCCACGCCAGCCAGACGGCCGCCAGCGCCGAAGACAAACGCATGGTTCTCATCAGTAGTCCTCCGGTGCGCCGCCGACCTGGGTGGGCGGCGCGGCCTGCGGGGCTTCCTCCCCGGCCAGGTTGTCGAAACGAGTGTACTCCCGGGTGAAGCGCAGCTCCAGGGTCCCGACCGGGCCGGAACGCTGCTTGCCGATGATGATCTCGGCGATGCCCTGCTTGTCGGTGTCCTCGTTGTAGACCTCGTCGCGGTAGACGAACAGGATCAGGTCCGCGTCCTGCTCGATCGCGCCGGACTCGCGCAGGTCGGACATCATGGGTCGCTTGTTGGGACGGCCCTCCACGCCGCGGTTGAGCTGCGAGAGCGCCAGCACCGGCACGCCGATCTCCTTGGCCAGGCTCTTGAGCGATCTCGATATCTCCGAGATCTCCTGCTCGCGGTTGTCGCTGCGCCTGCGCTGGTTGCTGTGCATCAGCTGCAGGTAGTCGACCACGACCAGCCCCAGCCCCTTCTCGCTCATCAGCCGGCGAGCCTTGGCGCGGATCTCGACCGGGGTCATCGGCGTCGAGTCGTCGAGGTAGACGTTGGTCCGCGTCAGCGCATCGGCGGCCTGGATCAGCCGCGGCCAGTCGTCCTGGCGCAGGGTGTTGGAGCGCATCCGCGAGGCGTCCACTCCGCCCACCGAGGCCAGCATGCGGCGCACGAGCTGATCCTTGGACATCTCCAGGGAGAAGACGATCGCCGGGCGCCCGGTCTCCCGGGCCGAGTTGAAGGCGATGTTGAGCGCCAGCGCGGTCTTGCCCATCGCCGGCCGGCCGGCGACGATCACCAGATCGGAGGGCTGCAGGCCCGCGGTCAGCTTGTCGAGGCGGTCGTAGCCGGTGGTCAGGCCGGTCACCTCGCCCTTGTGGCCGCGGGCGGCGTCCAGCTCGTCGAAAGCCTTGCGCACAACCGGAGCCAGGTGGGTGTAGCCGGCGCCGATCCGCTGCTGCGCGGCCTGGAACACCTTGGACTCGGCCGCGTCCAGAAAGCCCTCGGCGTCGTCCACCTCGCCGAAGCCCTCGGCCACCACCTGCTGGGCCGCGTAGATCATGCGGCGAATCGCCGCCTTCTCGCGGACGATCCGGGCGTAGTGCTCGACGTTGGCCACGGTCGCGACCCGGTCGGTCAGCCCGTCCAGCGCGGCCGCGCCGCCCATCTTCTCCAGGTCGCCGCGCTTGCCGAGCTCGTTGCCCAGGGTGACGTGGTCGACCGGGAGCCCCTGCTTGGAGAGCTCCTGGATCGCGTTGTAGATGCGACGGTGGTTCTCGACGTAGAAATCCTCGGGGCGCAGACCGTCCTGGACCGCGTACAGCACGTCGTTGTTCAGCAGGATTCCCCCCAGCACGGCGGCCTCGGCCTCGCTGCTGTACGGAGGAATCCGCTCTCCGGCGGGTCCGGTTCCCCCGCCGGCGGATCCTCGATCCCGATATTCACCGTCCATGGCACCCCCGGTCGGGCCGCGAAAAGCGGCGCGCGCACCGCCGAGCTATTCCTTGACCACCCAGACCTTGACCTCGCCGACCTCGCCGCCGTAAAGCCGGATCTCGACGGTGTAGACGCCGAGCGACTTGATCGGCTCGTCGATCGCGATCCGGCGGCGATCGACCTCGATCCCCTCGGCGGCCAGGGCGGCGGCGATGTCGCGGGTGGTGACCGATCCGTACAGCTTCTCGTTCTCACCGGCCGGCTTGGTCAGCGTGACGCTGGTCTCGCCCAGGCGCTCGCGAACCTGCGAGGCCTCGGCCTTGGCCGCGTCGATCTGGCGCTGGATCTCGCGCAGCTGGTGCTCGATCATCTCGACGTTGCGCGAGGTTGCCAGCGCGGCCAGACCCTGGGGGATCAGGTAGTTGCGGGCGTAGCCCGGCTTGACCGTGACGACGGATCCGGACTCGCCGAGGTTGGGGACGTCTTCTTTGAGTATGACCTTCATCGTCCCTGCTTTCCTATCGCGGTGAGGTGAACGGCATCAACGCGATGTTGCGCGCCCGCTTGATCGCCCGGCAGAGCTGCCGCTGGTGCCTGGCGCAGGTTCCGGAGATGCGGCGCGGCACGATCTTGCCCCGCTCCGAGATGAAGTACCGGATCGACTGGGGATCCTTGTAGTCGATCCGGAAGCTCTTGTCCGCGCAGACCTTGCACACGCGGCGGCGGCGTCCGCGGCGGCGTCCGTCGAATCCAAATCTATCGGCCATGCGGTCCTCCTACTCGCTCTTCTCTTCGTCCGTTTCCTCGCCGGAGTCCTCGGATTTTCCCTCGCTTGCGGCCTCCTGCTCCGGCTCGGCCTTTTTCTCGGGCTCGGCCTTCTGCTCCGGCTCGGGCTTTTTCTCGGGCTCGGCCTTCTGCTCCGGCTCGGGCTTTTTCTCGGGCTCGGCCTTCTGCTCCGGCTCGGCCTCCTGGAAACGCGGCACGAACGAGATGTCCTCCTCGTCGACCGGCCGGGCGTCGGGATCGACGTCCTCCTCGATCTTGACCGTCAGGTACTTGATCACCGGATCGAGCATCCTCAGGTTGCGCTCGAGCTCCTGGACCATCTCGGAGTAACCGAGGTAGCGCAGGTAGACGTAGATACCCTTGTCGTTGCCCTTGACCGGGTAGGCCAAACGCCTTCTTCCCCAGTTCTCGGCGCGCAGCAGCTTGCCCTCGAGGCGATCGATCACGCCGCGGCAGCGCTCCGCCGCGCGGCCGAGCCCCTCTTCGCCCGTCTCCGGGTGGAGGATGAAAATCGTTTCGTACTCGCGTGCCCGGTGCTTGGGCAGTGTTCTGGCCATTGCGTCTCCTTTCGGCCTGGCAGCCCCGGGACGAGCCCGGAGCAAGGAGCATGACGTGGAGCGGACGATTTCTCCCGCCCGCGAGAAGCCATTGCTTACTCGAAGCGCCCCGGGCCGTCAAGCCGCTGGGCCGGTCCGCTCCGGCTTTTCGCGCTACTCGATCACGACGTGATCGGTGGCGCTGCGGCCGAAGGTCTCGGGGTGGTACATCTCCTCGGCCCGGGCCGGCGGGGCCACGAAGCGTCCGGGCGTGGTGGCGCGCGCCACGTAGCTGTACTCGTGCACTCCGTCCCAGACCAGCGAGGCGAACGCCTCGACGCGCTCGTCGCGCAGGTTCTGGTGCTCGTACCAGGGCCGCAGCCACCACCAGAAGCGGTTCTTTCCGCCCGCCGCCTCGCTCGGATCGGCCGGCGGCTCGCCGCTGACCTCCAGCGCGGGGTCGATCACCTCCAGCCCGGCCGGCAGCGGATCGACCAGCGCCACGTGGTAGCGCCGCGAGGGGACCGCCATCTCCACGCGGACCCGCACCCTCGCTCCGGCCCGGATCCTCCAGCGGCCCGACTCGTCGCGCCTCACGTCGTCCGGGTCGTCGACCGCCTCGTAGCCGCGCTGCACCGCGAAGCCGTAGTCGGCCGGCTCCAGCTCCAGGCTGCGCGGCGCGTAGCGCATCCCGATCCGGTAGTAGAGCCGGCCCTCGCCGTCCTTTTGCAGCAGCAGCCGCCGGCGTCCCTCGCGCTCGACCAGCCACGACATCGGCACCTCGATCCGGGCCCGCTCGGTGCTGCGGCCCGCGAACTCGTGCTCGCCGGCCAGGCCCTCGCCCAGCCAGACGCGCGCCACGAAGTCGGGCTCCACCTTCTCGTAGCGGTCGAAGTAGCGCTCGAGCGCGACCAGCACCAGCGCGTTCTCCTGGGTGTTGAGCCAGCGGCCGCGCTCGCGGTGGGCCAGCAGGCCGCGCACCACCTTGGGGATCACGTCGGATTCCGGATCCGAGTCGATCAGTCCCTCCAGGATCACGCCGTCGGCGCGGCGGTCCGAGTGCAGCAGCACGTGCTCGCCGTCCGAGTAGCCGGTGGTGAAGTGCGCGCTGGCCGCGGTCTCGTCGATTCGGTTCTCCAGGTGGCGCAGAATCCGCCGGGTCGCGCCGCGCTTCTGGGCGGCGTGCAGCACCGGCAGCAGCCAGCCCTGCGCCTCCAGCGAGAGCCCCTCCAGGCCAGCCTCGTCGAGCAGCGCCGCCGCCTCCTTTCCGTCGCTGTCTCCCATCCGGTGGCGGACCGCCAGCGCGTAGGCGCGCAGCGCCCAGCGGCTCTCCTGCGAGTACCAGGCCGGGATGTGGCGCTCGATCCGCTCCAGGTAGCGCTCGGAACGGCGCCGGCTCCGCTGGGCCACCTCGTAGCCCTTCTCGCGGGCGCGGGCCATCGCGTGCGCCGCGTGGATCGAGATGTACGGCCAGGAGCGATCCCCGCGCCGCCAGAAGGAGAAGCCGCCGTCGGAGTTCTGGCGCGCGCCGAGCCGCTCCAGGTCCCGCTTCACCGAGGCCTGCAGCTCCTCGGCCGGCGGCAGGCCCTCGGCGTCGAAGGCGGCCAGCACGTCGCGCAGCGCGGATATCGCCAGCAGGCGCGAGGCGATCTGCTCGTTGCAGTCGAACGGGTAGCCGACCAGGAACAGCACCGCGTCGGTCAGCGCTTGCAGCTGGGTCGAGGAGAGCGTGACCTCCAGGCCGCCGAACTGCGGCCAGACATCGTCCGGCGCGCGCACCGGCTGCTCCAGGACGCCCCGGTCGATCTCCCCGTAGGTGGCGAACGCCTCGGAGGTCGCCGGAGTCCAGACCGGCAGCTCCACGCTGGCCGCGTCGCTCCAGCGCCGCGCCGCGGCCGCGACCTGGAAGCGGGCCGTGCCGGCCGCCTGCGCCGCGGCCGGGAAGCGGACCTCTACCCGGTCTCCGGCCGGGACCGTGGCGCGCCGCCCGGCGGTGGAGAGGCGCTCCGACCCGGCTTCGGGATCGGCCTCGTCCAGCGAGGGGGCCAGCCCGGCGTTGGCGGCCCGCACCGCCACCTCGACCTCGAGCGGCTTCTCGGTGCGGTTGTGCAGCACGACCGGCAGCTCGAAGCGGTCGCCGAAGTTGAGGAAGCGCGGCGCCGAGGGTCGAACCATCAGCGGCAGGCGCGCGGTGACTGCGCTGGAGCCGCTGCCGAAGCGCTGCCCGCCGTGGACCGCGACCGCCATCACCCGGTAGCGGGTCAGCGAGTCGGGAAGCTCCAGCGGGACCGCGGCCCGGCCCTGCTCGTCGGTGCGCACCTCGGGGGCGAACAGCGCCAGCGCCCGGAAGTCGGAGCGGATCGCGATCGCCTCCGGCTCGGAGGGCGCGGCGGCCTTCTTGCTCGGCCGCGGCCCGGCCTTGTCCATCGCCATCTCGGAGCCCTCGGCGATCGCGCCGCCCAGCACCTCGCCGCCCCTGCCCATTCCGCCGCCTTTGGCCGCCGCCATCGGCGCGCCGGGCGGCATGGCTTTCTGCTGCATCGCCGGGGCGTTGCCCACCGCCAGGCCGCCGGCCCGCTGCGCGGCGAGCAGCTCGCTCGGATCGGAGAGCAGCACCTGGTCGCGGGAGTGGAAGTCGGCGACGCCCGGCGGGCGCGAGGCGTAGAAGACCTCGATCGGGTCGGGCAGCCGGTAGCCGGTCAGCGCCAGCACCGACTCGTCCGCGACCGCGATCGCCACCTCCGCCCCCTCGACCGGCTCTCCGTCGGCGCCGCGCACGCTGAGATCGATCGTGGTCTCGCCTCCCGGCTCCAGCATCTCGTCGCGCGGGACCGCCTTCACCTCGAGCGTCCGCTCCAGCGGCGGGACCGGGATCTCCAGCCCGCCCGAGGCGTAGGCCGTGCGGCGCGGGAGGTCGCCGCCCGAGGCCGCGGGCGGCGGCTCGCGCTCGGCCGAGCCGACCAGGTCGACCCGGATCTCCACGTTGGGGATGTGGCGCTGCTCGATCGGCACCTCCAGCTCGACGCTCGGCTCGTCCAGCGAGAAGCGCCGGTGGCGCACCAGGCCGGAGCGGCGCACGGTCAGCAGGCCCTCGGCCGGGTGGAACGGCGAGCGGACCAGCAGGCGCGCCGTGTCGCCGGGGCGGTACTCCTCGCGCTCGGGGATGATCTCCACCTCCTCGTGCTCCAGCCCGCGCGAGTCGGGGCGCTCGCCGCCCGCGACCCAGACGCGCAGGTCGCTGCTGTTGCGCCGCCCGCGCTCGTCGCGGATCTCGGCGCTGATCCGGTACGAGCCGCCCAGCTCGGGGTGGAAGACGCAGCGCCGCGGCTCGGCCAGCGAGCTCAGCGAGCAGCTCTCGGCCTCTTCTTCGTCGCCGTCTCCGCCGCGCCGCTCGCGCCTCGCCTCGATCGAGACGTCGACCCCCTCCACCGCCTCGCCGTCCACGTCGACCACCAGCGCCTCGACCTCGATCGGGTCGCCGCGGCCCACGAAGCCGCGCTCGGTGCGCAGCCCCACGTACAGCTCTGCCGGGTGCACCAGGATCTCGCGCGCGGCGCTCCAGGCCTGGCGGTTGACGTCGGTCACGGTCGCCTCGGCGCGGACGCTGTAGGGGCGCGCCGGGTTCATCGCCTCGAAGTGGATCCCGGCGCTGTGGTTGCCCAGCGCGTCGGTCGCGCCTTCCAGCACCCGGGGCTCGCCGCTCTTCCCTTTGCGGCCGAGCGGCCTCCACCACGGCGACCAGGCGCCGAAGCGCAGGTCCGAGCGGCCGGGCGGCACGTAGCTGGCCGGCTCGATCGTGGCGCGCCACCTGACCGGGGCGCCGGGCAGGCCGCCGCCCGAGTAGTACGAGGCGTTGGCGGTCACGATCGCCTCCTCGCCCAGGAACCAGGGGCCGGGCTCGGCCTCGACGCCGACCTCGAACTCGGGACGGCGGAACTCGCGGACGCGGATCGGGTGGGTGTGCGAGGTGTTGGTCAGACCGTCCGCGCCCACCGCGGTCAGCTCCAGCCAGGCGGTGCCCAGGTTGACGTCCTCGGGCAGCTCGAAGCCGATCTCGAAGCCGGCCAGCCGGCTGGGCTTCGCCTTTCCCGAGAGCAGCTCGTTGCCCCGCGGTCCGCGCAGCGTCCACTCGATCCGTTTCGGCGAGCGCTCCAGGGCGCGCACGTCTCCGTCCGTGCCCGGCTCGAAGCGCCGCATCCAGCCCTTGACGCGCACCTCCTCGCCGGGCCGGTAGAGGCCGCGGTCGTCGAAGGCGTACCAGCGCAGCGCGTCGTTCCTCTCGACCCGCTGCCAGCCCCCGCCTCCGTACCAGTAGCCGCTGCGGGCCGGCAGGATCGCCGTGTCCGAGCCGCTGCGGGCCGCCAGCACCCGGGCCAGCTCGGCGTCGTCTCCGAGCTTCAGCCTGGCCAGGCCGGCCCGGTCGCTCCTCGCCGAGATGCCGGCGCCGGGCAGCAGCTCCAGCTCGGCTCTGGGGATCGCCTCGCCGTCGGCCAGGCGCGTGGTCCAGGCCAGCAGCTCGTCGTCGTCTACGAAGGCGGCCAGGCCGATCTCCGTGACCTGCACCCAGGCGATCACCAGCTGGCGGTTCCAGGGCTCCTCGGCGCGGGGCAGAGGCTCGATCTGCACCAGCAGCTGGCCGTGGCCGTCCTCCAGGTAGGGCTCGAGGTCGATCCCGGTGCGGGTCAGCGCGTCCGGCTCGCCGCCGGGCCGGATCGTCTTCTTCTCCAGCAGATTGCCCGGCATCGGGCCGGGCTCGGCGTCGTCGTAGCGGGCGCGCTGCATCCACTTCACGAAGTCGGGCCAGTCGGCGGGGCGCACGCGGTGGACCCGCAGCGCCAGCCGCGAGTGGTTGATCGTGTGGACCGGCAGCTCGGGCGGGCCGGCCGGGTCGAGGGTGACCAGCGTCTTGCCCGGACCGAAGAGCGTCTTCTCGGCCGGACCGACCTCGAAGGTGAGATGCTCGTCCTCGCCCAGCGACTGGCCGAAGCGATCGGTCAGCGAGCCGGGCACGGTCAGCGTGTAGGTGGTGCGGCCCTGCTTCAGCCCGCCGACGCGAATCGTCGAGCCCCACTGGTCGATCTCGAGGCCGACCACCTCGGGCTCCACCGCGAAGGCGCCGGCGTCGAACGCCTCCTCGTCGAGCGGGTTGTTCAGCTCCACGCGCCAGTCCATGGTCGGCGGGCACTCGTCCTGCCAGCCGCAGCGGTGGCGCACGATCTCGAGCGGAGCGTAGGTGCGAAAGGCGAACGACTGCGGTCCCGGCGTCTTGTTGGGGCCCTCGGCCGAGGGAGCGCCGCCGGCCAGCACCACCCGCACCTCGCTGTCGCCGGGCAGCGGACGCCCGGGCCGCAGCGCCAGCCAGCGCCCGGGCTCGGCCCGCTCGGCGAGGCGGCGCACCTCTTCGTCCGCGTCGATCTCCTCGTCCGTGGCGAGCCGCAGCTCGCGGGTGCGGCCGCCGGGCAGCTCCAGGTGGAAAAAGGGCAGCAGCGCCTCGCGGTCGACGCGCTGGTCGAGCTCGACGAAGATCAGCGGCTGCAGCTCCTGCGGGCCGCGGGTGGGATGCTTGCGCTCGATTCCGAGCGCCGGGGTGGAGAACTCGAAGGCCAGCTCGCTTTCCAGCTCGTCGCCGGTCGCCGAGCTGGTGCCGGCCGGAACCACCGCGCGGTAGTCGGTCGCCATCGGCAGGCGCGGCTCGGCGTCGAACAGCAGGGTGCGCGCGCCCAGCCAGCGCCACTCGCCCGCGGGCTCGGGCTCCAGCCGCAGCGGAACCGCCCGCGAGGCCCGCTCCTGCGAGCCGACCGCCACCATCGGGCGCGAGAAGGTCACGCTGACGCGGGGAGCGATCGGCACGTCGCCGGCGGGAGCGAAGCGCAGCACCTCCAGCTCGCCGGGCTCGCCGTGCGCCGGAGCGGGGCGCTCGACCTCGGGGGGAAACGGCACGTCGACGGTCTCGCCGGTGCGGGGCGGCGGCTGCGAGCTCTTCCTCAGGGCGAACCCGCGCTCGTCGCCGGGCTCGCTCTCCAGCGCCGGGACGCGCCCGAGCAAGGCGGCGACCCGGGAGTCGTCGAGCGGCTCGGAGTCGGCCGCGAGCGGAACCGCGGCCTCGGGAGCCGAGCCGTCCGCCTCGCTGAGGTAAATGCGCATCCCCTCCAGCTCGTCGTCCTCCACGAAGCTGACCGGCCGCCCCGGCCCGGCGGCGATCTCGGCGGCGGGAGCCTCGGCCGAGGGCTCGTGAGCCCCGCAGCCGTCCAGCGACACGGCCAGAAACAGACATGCGATCGTAGCGGCTCGTCTCATCGCCTCTCCTCTTGGTTGCTGCTCGGGGGGATTGTAAATGAGAAGCGGGCAGTCGGGAAAGCCCCCGGCCCGCCTCTCCCCCCTGAGATGAGCCGCGCGGCCCGACACGGCGACCAACATGACATGAGCCGCTTCGTCACACGCGGAGCGCAGCTGCTGGTGCGAATCGAGAAGAGGTAGACCCGCCCCCTCCCCGGCTGGAGGGAGACCTGCCTACCGGCCCCCTTCCCGCCGGGAAGGGAGTGAGCGGAGCCCGAAGACAGACAGCTTTCCCCCTTCCCTCGCAGGGAAGGGGGCCCGGGGGATGGGTTGCGTTTGGGGGCGTGCTCAACTATCGACCCTGTTGATAGCTTTCGATGCGACAACAGCAAAAAGCACAGGACAAACCGATGGTCGATAGGTACAGGTGGAGTGATCATGCTCTTTCCAATCTGCGCGATCGACGCATCGACCGAAATGATGCGGAGGCGGTTGTCGTGACTTTGTACAAAACCTCGCGCATGGAGAAGTACCTTCACGGCGGCGAGCGAGGAGACTAGCGATGAGAATTCGTTACGACGAGGAGACCGACACGCTCACGATCACGTTCAGCGAGAGACCCGTTCGAGAGAGCGACGAAATCCGACCCGGAGTCATCGCCGATTTCGACCAGGAAGGATCGGTGGTGCGTTTGGAGATCCTCAACGCGTCGAAGAGCGTGGACAACGCCAGAGAAATGCAGTTCGCCGTGGGGGCCTGAGCTCGGCGACCTGCCCCCCGGCCCCCTTTTCCGCCGGCGGGAAAGGGGGGAGCCAGTACGCCGGGAGTCCCAGGGGGGAATGGGCCCGCCGGGGGAGGGCCGGGGTACTTCATCCTGCTGCACGTGCATGCCTGTCTGCTTGACGGAGATCGAACCGGTCAATATCTTTGAGAGGTATCTGCGATGGAGAATGAAATGGGCATCTTCGAAGAAGCGGTTGGCCTGAGGCCGGACAAGAGAGCGAAGCTGGTCGACGTCCTGTTATCGAGCCTCGACAGGCCGGACGAGGAGATCGACCGGCTGTGGTCGACGGAGGCCGAGAGAAGAGTAGGCGCTCACGAGAGGGGCCTCGTCAAGGCCCTGTCCCTGGAAGAGGTCCTCGAGAGATACCGATGAGAATACTCTTCCTCGAGCCGGCCAAGGCGGAGCTGGACGAGGCCGTGGAGTACTACGAGTACGAACAGCCGGGGCTGGGCGAGGCGTTTGTGTCCGAGATCCTGAACGCCCTCGATAGGATAGGCCGGTTCCCGGATGCCTGGCAGAGCCTTTCGGCGCGAACGCGGAGGTGTCGGACCCGGCGTTTCCCGTTCGGTGTCGTTTACCAGAAAAGAGAAAAGGACATCCTCGTTGTCGCGGTTGCCCATCTCCACAGGAAACCGCAGCACTGGGAAGACAGTGTGGTAAGCGGCGATCCGGTATATAACGGCGGCGGCGAGGGCTGACTGAACCCCAACGTTGCGAAAACCATCGAGACGAAACGCGCCGACGTGCGTCAGCCGTGGACGAGCGGCAAAAGCCCATACCCCCCCAGCCCCCTTTCCCGCCGGCGGGAAAGGGGGGAGCCAGTACGCCGGGAGTCCCAGGGGGGAATGGGCCCGCAGGAGAGGGTCGGGCTGGGGGCCCGAGGCCGGGGTGGGGTCCCGAGGCCAGGGCGCTGTCCCGAGGCCGGGGTGGGGTTCCGAGGCCAGGGCGCTGTCCCGAGGCCGGGGTGGGGTCCCGAGGCCAGGGCGCTGTCCCGCGGCCGGGGCGCTGTCCCGAGGCCAGGGCGCTGTCCCGCGGCCGGGGCGCTGTCCCGCGGGGATGAACCCCGCGGCCACGATGCCCTCCTTCGTGCGAGCGAAGTCGGGCAGCCCCTGCGGGGCCGCGGGCGGAAGAGCTGTCTTTTTCCCTCCCCCGCAAGGCCCGCCCGGGCCTCGGCGAAGGCGGCCGAGATCCGATCAAAGCCCATACCCCCCCAGCCCCCTTTCCCGCCGGCGGGAAAGGGGGAGTCGGAACGCTGTGAATCCCAGGGGGGAATGGGCCTCCGGGGCAGGGCCGGGGTGGGGGCCTCCGGGGGCCAGGGGGTTGGGTTCAGCCGATCAGCTCCAGCAGCATCCCGACCAGTCCGACCCGCCCGCTCTCGCCGCCGGTCGCCTTGCAGTCGCAGCCTCCGCCGCCGCTGGCTCCCAGCCCGGCGCCGCTGTCGCTGTCGGTGTCGCTGTCCGCGTCCGCGTCGGTATCGGCGTCGGCGTCGGTGTCCGCGTCGGTATCGGCGTCAGTGTCCGCGTCGCTGTCAGCGTCGGTGTCCGCGTCGGTGTCGGTGTCGGCGTCGGCCCCTCCGGTATCCACGCTGAAGCTCACCTCCTCGCTCAGGCCCGAGATGTGGGTCGCGTCGTCCTCGGCCGTGGCCGCGGCGATGTGGTCTCCGTCGGCCAGCTCCGCGCCGGCGGTGCAGGACCACTGGCCCGCCGCGCTGGCCTGCGCGGTGCAGCTCTCCAGCTCGTCCACGTAGAGCCTGACCAGGCTCTGGGCCTCGGCGGTTCCGGCGAACTGGGGCTGGGCCTGCTCCAGCACGGCCCCGTCCTGGGGCTGGTCGATCGCGGGCGGCTGGGGCGCCAGCCGGTCGACCGTCACCTCGGCCCAGGCCGTGGCCAGGTGGCCGCCCGAGTCCAGGGCGGTCAGCCGCGCGCTGTAGTCGCCGTCCGGGGCCGGGTCGCCCAGGTCGTCGTCGCCGTCCCACTGCTCGGCAATCGCGACCTGGGGCGCGGCCGGCTCTCCGCTCCAGAGCGCCACGCTCTGGGCCGAGCCGTCGAACAGCTCTATCTCCCAGCTCTCGATCCAGGAGGCGTCCTCCACCTCGCCCAGCAGCTCGGCGCTCTCGAGCTGCGGGTCGAACACCTGGGGCTGGATCTCGAACGACAGAATCTGGGGCGGGGTCAGGTCGGTGATCAGCACCCCGTCCGAGCGCTGCTCGGCGCTGGTCAGCCCGCCGTCGCCGTAGGCCTGCACCGCCACGCGGTAGACCCGGTCGAGCGGCAGCGGCGCGGTGGCGATCACCAGCTCGAGCGCGCCCCCGGCGTCCTGCCAGGGCACGAGCTGCACGCCGTCCGAGTCGAGCGCGGTCGCGCGGTAGCCGTCCGCGCCGTCGACCGGCTCCCAGGCCGCGCCCAGCGCGACCCGCACCTCGCTGACGTCCACGTCGGTGTCGGGATCCTCTATGGTCAGCCCGGCGCCCAGCGCGGTGTCGCGCACCTCCTCGATCGGGTCGAGCGTCTGCTGGTCGATCATGCGCAAGAAGCCGTCGCCGGTCGCGACCAGGATCTCGAGCAGCCCGTCGCCGTCCACGTCGGCCAGCACCGGCTCGTGCACGGAAGCGTGGAGCGGCAGCGACCAGGCCAGCGAGCCGTCCGCGATCCGCAGCGCGATCAGGTGGCCGTCGGCGGTGCCGAAGATCGCCTCGGCCCCGCCGTCGCCGTCGATATCGGCCACGCTCACGTAGGGGATGTCGTTGGCTCCGCCCGGATCCGACCAGAACAGCTCGCCGCCGCGCGCCCAGACCGGCCCCCACAGCGACTGCCCGTCGGGATCGAACAGCTCCAGGTTCCCCTCGGGCTCGGGCACGACCAGCCCCAGCCCGGGATCGAGCGCCGCGGTCGCCGGGCGGTTTTGCCTGCGCTGCGCCGTGTAGTCCTGGGGGATGCTCCAGGAAGGGGCGCCGGCCAGCAGCTCGTAGAGCAGCAGCCCGGTGTCCGCCTGCCTCATGCTGACGAGCAGCTCCGGATCCAGGTCGCCGTCGAAGTCGGCCAGCAGGCTCTGGCCAGGCCAGCAGCAGTTGTCGACCGCGCTTATCAGCGCCCCGTCGACCCCGTCGTAGTACTCGATGTCGTGCACCACCGGCGCGACCACGTCGTCGACCCCGTCGCCGTTGACGTCCGCAATATGAAAAGGCGACGTGGCGTGGGTGTTCTCCTGGGTCGGCACGTTCCACAGCTCGGATCCGTCCGCGCCCGAGAGCGCGACCAGGCGCAGGTCGCTGTCGTCCGGCGCGCCGATGTCGTCGGCCAGCGCGACCAGGTCCGCGACCCCGTCGCCGTCCAGCTCGCCGAACAGCAGCCTGTCGGGCAGATTGCCGTAGCCGCTCAGCTCGGCGCGCCACAGCTCGCCGCCGTCCGCGTCCAGCAGCGCGATCGCCGGGTCCTCGGGCACGGTGTGGTCGCGGGCGGCCAGCTCCAGCTCGCCGTCGCCGTCCACGTCGGCCGCGCTCAAGATAGGCGCGGCCTGGCCCCAGAAGGTCCACAGCTCGGCTATCGGATCAGCGGCCGGGTCCAGCACGCGCAGCTCGCCGGTGGAGACGCCCGCGATCAGCTCGGCCCATCCGTCGCCGTCCAGGTCGGCCGCGATCGGCGAGAGCGTGTAGCCCCCGCCGCGCAGCTCGGCCGCCACGCCCAGCGTGCTGGACAGCGCTTGCAGCCTGCCCGAGGAGCGGAAGACAGCGATCTCCAGCGTGGAGTCCGCTGCCGAGAGCGGCCGGCCCACGGCCAGCACCCGCGCGCCGTCGTGCTCGGCCAGCGCCAGCTCGGCGATCACCTCCGGCGGCGAGGCCCCGGCGCGAACCGCCTGCAAGCTCTCGGCCTCGCCGTCCGCGTCGGTGTCGCGCAGCAGGTACAGCTCGTCTGTGCCGTCCAGGTCCAGGCCCTGGTGGGCGACCCGCACCGCCCTGTCGTAGTAGTCGGCCGACGGCGACTGGGGCACGACCATCGTCGCCACGGCCGCGCCGTCCAGGCTCCACTGCTGGACGAAACCGTCGCCGTCCAGCAGGTAGGCATCGAGCGCGCCGAACTCCGGCACCACCAGGCCCGCGCCGGCGGCGTCCTGGACCAGGATGTGGGGCTCGCCCGCCGGGTCGAGCCGCGCGATCCCGCGCAGCACCGCGTCCGGCAGCGAGGCCTCGAGCGCGCCGCTGGCCGCGTCGAAGACCAGCAGGGTCCACTGCTCGGGCGCGTCGACCCCGTCGTGGTCGGCCGGGCTCGATCCGTTGGTGGTGTATTCGTCGGCCGCGTCGTCGTAGACGCTGACCGCGATCTCGACCTGGCCGTCTCCGTCCAGGTCGGCCACGCTGTTCTCGACGTAGACCAGATCCTTGCCGTCGGTGGGGTACCACTGGTACTGCCACGTCACCGCCTGGTCGACCGCGTCGAAGACCGTGACCGCCCTGTTGTAGCGGCTGGCGGCGATCGACACGATCTCGGGCTGCTCGTCCGAGTCCACGTTCAAGATCCGCAACAGGCCGAAGCTGTACGAGAGGTAGCTCCCGCTCGCCTCCAGCTCCAGCGCGCCGGTCTCTCCGTTCACGATCGTGATCTGTTGTTTCTCGTTGAAGACGACTTCAAGAACACCATCTAGGTCGACATCACCCAATAAATGAGGCGTACTCATAGAATATTCACTGTGTGTGTAAGCCCAGATCTCGTCGCCGGCCGGGTCCTGGGAGAAGCCGGCGGCAAAGGAGAAGGCGTGCGTGTCCGAGTCGTTGGTCGCGGCCGAGCAGACGATCTCGGGCAGGCCGTCGCCGTTCAGATCACCCACCGTCACCAGCCGCGCCCAGAGCCTGGCCGCGCCGGGCGCCAGCGCGTCGTCGAGCCACAGCACCTGGCCGCTGTCGCCGGCCAGCACGATCAGCTTGGCCGGCGGCCCGTCGGCCGTCGCCAGCAGCTCCAGGTGGCCGTCGCCGTCGAAGTCCCAGGCGCCGAGCACTTTGTCCGCGCCCAGCGGCTCGGTGGCCCACAGCACCTGCTGCTGGGCGTTCTTGACCGTCACGCGCCCGGACCGGGCCAGCGCGATCTCGGCCTGGGTGTCGCCGGTCATATCGCCGATCCACACCGAGCTCGCCGAGAGCGCGCCGCCCAGGTCGTAGCTCCAGTGCTCGGCCGGGTGGGTGATCGCGCCGCTGCCGGTCGAGCGCCCGCTGCGCCCCTGGTCGTGGCGCTGCGTGGGCCAGTACAGGTCCTGGGCCCCTGCCGCGAAGCAGGCCAGCAGCGCGGCCAGGCAAAGCGCGATTGCCGGTTGACGTGTCATCACGATCAGACCTTTCTCCGCCGAGGGCGGTCGTTTTTACCTTGCGGGTGATTATAGAACGGAAAATACCGAGACGCACCCAACCCCCTGGCCCCCGGAGGCCCCCCAGCCCGGCCCTCCCCCGCTGGCCCATTCCCCCCTCGGACTCACAGCGTTCCGACTCCCCCTTTCCCGCCGGCGGGAAAGGGGGCCGAAGGGAAGATCCCGCCCCGCAGGGGCTGCCCGCCTTCGCTCGCGCGAAGGAGGGCATCGTGGCCGCGGGGTTCATCCCCGCGGGACAGCGCCCCGGCCGCGGGACAGCGCCCCGGCCGCGGGCCCCCGCCCCGGCCTCGGGACAGCTCCCCGGCCGGAAGCCCCCAGCCCGGCCGCGGGCCCCCAGCCCGGCCGCGGGCCCCCATCCCGACCCTCCCCCGCGGGCCCATTCCCCCCTCGGACTCACAGCGTTCCGACTCCCCCTTTCCCGCCGGCGGGAAAGGGGGCTGGGGGGAAGGTCCCGCCCCGCAGGGGCTGCCCGCCTTCGCTCGCGCGAAGGAGGGCCTCGTGGCCGCGGGGTTCATCCCCGCGGGACAGCGCCCCGGCCGCGGGCCCCCAGCCCGGCCGCGGGCCCCCAGCCCGGCCCTCCACTCTGGCCCCCACCCCGGCCCTCCCCCGCGGGCCCATTCCCCCCTCGGACTCCCCGCGTACTGGCTCCCCCCTTTCCCGCCTTCACAGTAATCCGTTTCTCGTACACCAGCGGATGAATTCCTCCCCCGCAGCGAAGGGATATCTGGCTCCGCCGCCGATCAGATCGTCGACGAGCCTTTCGGCTTCTTGCTCGGGCACTTCCCCACGGGCCACCTTCGCCGCGATCATCGCCAGGGATCGCCGAACCTCGACACCTCGCTCGCGACCCAACCTCACGGCCGTTTCGTCATCCACCAGCGCGTCGCATCCGTGGACCTCCGCGTGTGCCAGCACGCTCGCCTCTCCCACGTTTCGTCCTTTGTCGTCTACGAGCCTGCGAGAGTACATTGCAAAAGCGCCGAGCTCCGCCACACCGTCGTTCCTGACCTCGGTCAGCCACGGAAGAGACAAGGCATCCTCCAGGGCGGGGTGCTCCTGGATCCCTCTTTCTATCTCGGCTAGCACGTCGCGGGTTGCCAACCTGTTCCAGCCGGCGGTGATTCTCTCCAGGTCGACGAGCCTTTCGCTCCTGGCGAACGGGCTGAGCACAGATGAGTCCACCACCAGCGCGATCAGGTCAGGGTTCGGGTCTCGCGTAGCAGATCCTCCGAGTCGAACGGCTCCAGCCGAGGGAGGTCCCCCGGCTCGACAGTGCCGCGCAGCATCTCCACGGCGCGCTCGGCCGATATCAGACGATCGCGCCAGGCGGCAATCACGGCCTTGACAAAACCGGCCGGCAACAAGGGAGCGGGCTGCTCTCTAGGCAATCGCAGGCCCAGCTCCAAGAACTCGGCCTTGCCCGGTATCTCCGAGACGAGCCTCCTTCGCCTCTTTTCGTCGATCAGATCCAGGTTCTTGAGATGGGCGCACAGAGCCGTCCAGCTCACTTGGTACTCCCAACCCAGGCGCAGGGCGGCGCGCCGGACTGTTTCGCCCGCCTCCACCGCCGCGCGGAACCGAGAGGTCACCGGCGCTCGGGGCAGCAGAAAATGCACGGCGAAGGCGTCGATCAGCTTTTCCCTGCGGCTCTTCGAGGCCGGAGCGTCCACGAAGGTGTCGTACTCGTCCTCCAGGAAGTGGTGTCCCAGCTCGTGGGCGACGGTGAAGCGGCGCTTGCCGGAAGGGGCCGTCCCGTCGACGAGCGCCACGCCGCAGCCGGGGAGCGCCACGTAGGATCCGTCGAAACCCGGGTTGTCCAGGTCGAGCACGAAGACCAGCAGGCCCAGCCGCTCGGCCGCGTCGATCGGCTCGAAGACGGGACCTTCGGGAAGCTCCGCCGCCTCGCGCGCCATCCGGGCGAGGCGCTCCGAGTCGGCCGGGCTTCGCAGCCTTCCGCGCCGCCGCGGCCGCTTGTCGTGGAAAGGATCTAGCACGCCCAGCTCCACGAGCAGCTCCACGTCAGCAACCAAGTCCTCCAGGCGGAGATCGCCGACGGTCGACGTCTCGCGATCGAGGGCCGTCTTGCGGCTGACAACGGTCGGCGGCCTGGGACGGAAGAACCATTCGATCGGCCTGTCCAGCGTCCGAGCTATCGTGGAAAGCTCCAGGGAATCGACCGATCGCGAGCCCGACTCGATCCGCGAGATCGCGCTCCGGTCGAGCCCCAGCGGCTCTCCGAGCTGCGTCTGGTTCAGCCCGGCCGCACGGCGCGCCTCGCAGACACGGCTCCCCAGCTCGTTCCAGCTCATTTCGTCCCGTCTCACCGGGGAACCTCCATCACGCATCCAGCTTGTTGTGAATTTAGCACAGCTTCTGTAAAGGACAAGACCGTTCCCGATACCGGGGGGGGGACGACAATTCTCGGCCGGATCACGCCATCCGCCCGGCCGGAACCGGCCCGGCCGATCTTTGCCCCGCAGGGGCTGCCCGCCTTCGCTCGCGCGAAGGAGGGCCTCGTGGCCGCGGGGTTCATCCCCGCGGGACAGATCCCGAGGGCAGCTCCCCCGGGCGGAACGTGCGTGCGCTCACCGCTCACCCGGGCGGAACGCGCATTCGCGCAACCCTGCCCCGCCGAAGCCTCGGCGAAGGCGGGCTGCCCGGGCTGCTCACCCGGGCGGACGTTCGTGCGCCCCCGGGGCTCTGTGGATTCCTTTCCTACTCTGTTATCAGCTGGGGAGTGGAGAGAAACGCGTCGGCTACGCGTTCCAGGTCGCGGTCGTCCAGCGACGATCCGCTGGGCAGGCAGAGCCCGCGCTCGAAGAGGTCCTCGGCCACCTCTCCGCCCAGGGCTCGGCAGTCTTCGAAGACCGGTTGGATGTGCATCGGCTTCCAGACCGGGCGGGCCTCGATCTCGAGCGCTTCGAGGTGGGTGCGCACGTCCTCGCGGGACGCGCCGAGGGCGGACTCGTCGATGGTGAGGCAGGTCAGCCAGCGGTTCGATCCGCTCCAGTCCGGCTCGGGCATGAACGAGACGCCGGGCAGGCCGCCCAGGCGCTCGGCGTAGAAGTCGAAGTTGCGCCTGCGCGCGGCAACCTTCTCGTCCAGCGTCTCGAGCTGGCCGCGGCCGATCGCGGCCAGCACGTTGGACATCCGGTAGTTGTAGCCGATCTCGGAGTGCTGGTAGTGGGGCGCCGGGTCGCGCGCCTGGGTCGCCAGGAAGAGCGCCTTTTTCGTGTAGCGCTCGTCGTCGGAGACCAGCATCCCGCCGCCGCCGGTGGTGATGATCTTGTTGCCGTTGAACGACAGGATGGCCATCTGGCCGAAGTTGCCGGCGCACCGGCCCTTGTAGGTGGCGCCCAGGGCCTCGGCCGCGTCCTCGATCAGCGGCACCTCCCAGCGCGCGCAGGCCTCCACGATGGGATCGTAGTTCGCGCACTGGCCGTACAGGTCCACCGCGATCACGGCCCTGGGCAGCCGCCCCCGCCGCCCTGCGCGCTCCAGCTCCTCGGCCAGCAGGGCCGGGTCGATGTTCCACGACTCCCGCTCGGAGTCGACGAAGACCGGGGTCGCGCCCACGTAGGTGATCGCGTTGGCGCTGGCCGAGAAGGTCAGCGACGAGCACCACACCTCGTCCCCGCGCTCCACGCCCAGCATCACCAGCCCCAGGTGAATCCCGCCGGTGCCGCTCGAAAGAGCGCAGGCGTGCCCGACGCCCAGCCTGGCGCACATCTCCGCCTCAAACGCCGTGACGTGCGGCCCCAGCGGCGCGATCCAGTTCGTATCAAACGCTTCTTCGACTAGTTTTCTCTCCGCACCAGTCATGTGAGGGGGAGAAAGGTATATGCGGGTCATGGGTTATAGACCTGTGTGTTTTTCACCACCGTCTGCCTGTTGCCCCAGAATACCGATGGGAAAATGGAAAAGCCAGACATGCACGTAATTATTGCATATTTAGTAGTTCGTGCCCTCATTTACCTCGTCCTCTGGAAAATAGAAGTTGACTGTCGCTCCTGCTGCTAGGACGACAGTAGCGCCGTTGACTCTTCGCCGAGCTGGCATCCACTGGCTCGAGCAACCCGCGTTCAACCCAAGCACGCAGCTGTTTTGAGGCACGGACCGTATCATCGGTTCCCAGTATCGATCTGACCTCTGCGTTGCCTACCGATGCATGGTTTTCGAGATAGTCTGCTACCTGATCCCAGGCAGACGCTCTTGCTTCGTTCATGAGTGTCACGACAACAGCTTCGCGATTGAGATCGGGAGAGGTCTTGTAAAGAGGTGGATAGAGTTCAGCACGATGCATGGTTTCGAACATCATTCGCACACCTTCGCCAGCATCCAGATTGGGAGGCTCGGGAAACTCCCGTAGATGATCGACGACAAGTTGATTTCGAGGTTTCGATCCTATCTCACGCAAATTCTTCACGGATACGTTACGCGGGAAGGTTCCTGGACTCTCCACCTCTACCCGATCGGAGAAGATCCGGATGTGTATGTCGGCAGATAGGTGGTATGCGCGGTGAAGAACCGCATTGGTTATTGCCTCATGAATCACTCTGACCGGATATCGTTGAACAATTTCAAAACCGAGTGGTCCTACTTGGACTCCGCTTGCCAGCTCGTCCAAGCACGCTTGCCGCGCTTCTCTTATCTGTTGAACCAGCGGTCCGCCAATCGTGCGAGGCGGCCGAACGAGATTCGTGTTCGGTGTTCGGTGTATCGCGTTTCCTTCGAAATGGAATAGTCGTATGGCGCATTTGGCACCAAGAACGCTGTTCGGCTCTTCGGCGAAGAGTAGCACCGCCGCCCGGGTTGGAAGAAGTCGACCGGACTCGTCCTTTCGAGCGAGGCCGACGTGGAACATGGCCTCCTCCAGCGGTCGTGTGAGCTTTCGTTTTGCCACGTATTGACGCCAGATTGTCGTGTCGAGCAGTTCGAAGGGTACTTCGACGACGGCGGAATCGTAGGCGACAGTTCCTTTGCGGAGAGCCAGGTCGGAAATCTCCTGTGCACTCCACAGTCGCCTGTTGCTGCGAGCGAGACGAACATAGGGACCGGACTCCACGACTGAGTGCACAGCCTCTCCCTTGGAGACACTGATCAGCATGATCGAGCCGACCGAACCGTCTCGCAATGTGCATGAAATCTCGTCGAAAGCAGGGAATGGATTCAGCGTTGGTTGAATTCTGGTCGAAAGCAGTTTTCTAAGATCATCGACGGCTTCCGGGTTTTCCTGCACACCATGTAGTCGATCTCGTCCGCTGGCTTTCTTGGCGTCCTCCACGCCGATGACAAGTAAGCCGCCATCAGTGTTGGCGAAAGCGCAGACGGTATCGATCGCCCGGTCGTTCCTCCCTGCGCGTTTGAATTCAAGGCGGGATGACTCCTCGACGCCGGATCGCAGAAGGTCTGCAACCAAGGCGTCATCTTTTTCGTCAAGAAATGATGTGGTCTTGATATTTCTCATGCTCATATCGACAGCGCGCACGCATGACCGACCCCCAGCTTGGCGCACATCTCCGCCTCGAACGCGTTCACCTGCGGGCCCAGCGGCGCGATCCAGTTGCTGTCGAAAGCCTCGGCGACCAGCTCTCTTTCTCGTCCGGTCATGTGAGGGGGGGAGAGGTAGATGCGGGTCATTTTTCCGTCCTTTCTCGTTCCCCCAGCTCAGAACCGGCGCTCTCGACCGCTGCACGCAACCGTCTTTCCAGAATCTCTTTCGGCGGCAATTCAGTTAGGTATTCCGCTACTCTGATTCCAGCGGCATCCAACTCCAGCAGCTCAATCTGCTCCTTGGCGCCTTCGGTACAGAGGATGAGGCCCAGGGGAGGCTGCTCTCCGCGTTCGGTCTCATGGCGTGCAAGCCACCTGAGATAAAGCTCCATCTGTCCCTTATAGGCCGCCTTGAACTTTCCTATCTTCAGCTCCACCGCCACGAGGCGCTTCAGCTTGCGGTGGAAGAAGAGCAGATCAATATAGAAATCCTCGCCATCTATGACGATTCTCTTCTGCCGAGCCACGAAAGTGAAACCGACTCCCAGCTCCAAAAGGAAGCTCTCGAGCTCCCTCAATATCGCGCTTTCGAGATCTCGCTCGCTATAAGTGTCTCTCAATCCCAGGAAATCAAGGACATACGGGTCGCGGAAAACCAGATCCGGTGTCAGGCGGTCCTCGGCACGCAACTCGGACAGCTCTTGCCTCGCCAGTTCTTCGGGTTTTTTCGAAATTCCCGTTCGCTCGAATAGCATGGAATCTATCTTGGCTCGCAGTGTTCTCACGCTCCAATTCTCGAGGCGGCACATCTCCGCGTAGTAGTCTCTATGAAGCGGATCCTTCAGCGGCAATATCACCTGAAAGTGGGACCAACTCAATTGTCGCGACAGTGTCGCAACAATCTCAGGGTTCGGGAAGACCTCGAAAAACCTCTGCATTCTGGTCAAGGCGGAATAACTGAAACCGCCGCCGAACTCGGCTGTCAATTCTTGCGACAGCGTCGCAACAATCTCTTTTCCATACTCCGCCCGCTCACCTTTCAACACTTCCCGCGACAACCTCTCACCGATACGCCAGTTGAGCATGGTCAGACCGGCGTTGACCGAGGCAGCGACTCCCTCTCGGGTCCGCTCTATAAGACCTCGAATTTCTTCCAGAAGGGAATCGACCCCGACTTCAATTTCAGCAGTACTATTCTTGTTCAACTTGGTTTCAGTCATTTTCGGTATACTTCGAACTCCTCGGGCCGTTTCTGATTCCCCCGGTGCCGCTGGACAGCGCGCACGCGTGACCGACCCCAGCCTCGCGCACATCTCGGTTTCGAACGCGTTGCTGTACGAAGTCCAGCGTGCTGGACGGAGTACAGCCGCGTCGACGGAGGCCGGCGATGGCGGCCGGAGTCAAAGCCGTGACGTGCGGCCCGAGCGGCGCGATCCAGTTGGAGTCGAAGGCGTCCTCGACCAGCTTGCGCTCGGCGCCGGTCATGTGGGGGGGGGAGAGGTAGATGCGGGTCATGGGGTCACCTCGAATCGAGTCATCGGATGCGCTCCCCGCCGCACAGCTCCATCAAGGTGTTCACCAGCGCCTTCAGCTCAAGGCACTGCGAGACAGCCACCGACAGGTCGTTGTCCTTCAGGATGCGCCCCGCGTCGCGCGGTTTGACGTAGGCCTTCCCCTTGTTGCCGGTGCGAAAGGTCTCCTGAATACGGTGGGCGGGTGGCTTGTCGTGGTTCACCTGCTCGGGCGATCCCTTCGGCGACAACTTGTCGCTGCCCGCGATCCTCATGATCG
>JAWOBP010000121.1:0-8779 GCA_046484285.1 Polyangia bacterium | reverse complement strand
ACGATCTTCTGGTGATCGACATCGGCGGCGTGCACGGCCCGCTGAGCTCCGAGGCCGACTTCGACGAGCTGGCCGCCGAGCTGGGGATCGAGCAGGGCGTCGCCTACGACCTGGATTTCTTCTTCGCCGAGCGCCACACCACGCAGTCGACCTTCCGCATCGACACCACGATCGCCGAGTTCGATATCGAGTAGCTCGCCCCG
Organism: Polyangia bacterium; assembly: GCA_046484285.1. Lineage (GTDB taxonomy): Bacteria > Myxococcota_A > Polyangia > JAAYKL01 > JAAYKL01 > CAZHCG01. The sequence goes on along the minus strand of JAWOBP010000121.1, from coordinate 8,576 downwards.
GTGGCGAAACCCATGCCGAAGGTGCGGTTGGCGACTCGATCCGGGCTGCGCAGCTCCGGGGCGGCTCAGCCGTCCGCGTGCCTCTCCACGAGCTCGTCCCAGCGGGCGATGCGCTCGTCGTCCTCGCCCATCATCGCGACTACGTGACGGCGCACGTATCCGGTGTCCAGCTCCTTCCCCCTCACCGCGATGAGCCGTTGCAGATCCACGATGTCCTTGGGCCTGAAGAACATCAGCTTGAACACGCACAGGGCCTCGGCCGACAGGAAATCCGCCTCCCGTCCTTCTATCGCATGGCGCACCCTGGTGCGCTGCGCCTCCCAGGCGAAGTCGATGCTGGGAGTGAACAGGTCGATTCCGAACATGCCGTACTTTACGGCGAACATCCCGTCCCGCCGGCTCGCCCGCAGGGCGGCTTCCAGGTCGGTCTCGATACCGAGGGACCGCAGAGCCTCCACGACGACGGAGATACGCTCCGTCTCCACGAACACATTCATGTCGACATCGACTGTGGCCCTGGGAACGCCCCACAGTCCGTAGGCCAGCGCTCCGCCGATCGCATAAGGAACGCCGTGCTCCTCGAAAGCGCTCGCGATCGACAGGCCGGCCTCGAGCGGATCGCCGGGCTCAACCATCGTCGACCCCTCCCGGCCGGCGCCGCCTCCTCGCCTCCCGCCTGAGTCGCTCGAGGGCTTTTTGGGAGCTGCGCGGCAGAGGATCCCTGTGGGACAGCATATCCTCCGCGTCCGGGCGGGAGCGCAGCATTCTGGCCGCCGCCCGGCACGCCGCGGCCAGCAGGACCAGGCGTTGTTCGGGGCTCATCTCGCGATAGGAGGCGGCCTCGGCACGCACCGACTCGGCGTCGTCGTCCATCCACTCGGGCAAGGCGTCGTCCATGTATTCGAATCTAGAATTCTAGAATCGGCACGTCAACTACGGCTCGGTTCCAGCATCTCCTCGGAAAAGCTGTTTCTCCGCCCGCGTCCCGGCTCCGGCGTCCTTCGCCGGGGCCGGGGCGGCGTCCTCCTTCTTCCGCGGGCCGGCGTCCGGGCCGGCGTCCGGGCCGGCGTCCGGGCCGGCGTCTGCTCCCTCGATCAGGTGGCGGTACTGCTCGGGCAAAAACTCCGCGTCCGGGCCGTACTCCTCGTCGGGCTTGGGCATGTAGTGCTCGATCGGCGCGTACTGCGAGCCTCGAACCCTGCCCCTCAGCACGTTGACCGGGAGCGGCTCTGTCAGCTCGTACCTGTAACCCCGCGAGTCGAGCTCGATGAAGAACACCTGGTCCTCGCGCTCCACCTTGCGGCTGTAGCCGGCCGGCACTCGGCCCACCCTTTCGAACGGCCGGTGCCTCAGCACGAAGTCGAAGAGCCTGATCGCCAGATGGTTGTAGAGCCGGTGGCAGCCGTGGGAAAAGCGCCTCAGGATCGAGTTGTAGTCCACCGAGCCGTGGCTGCGGATCCCGTTGTCCAGGTAGTCGATCTCGCCGCTGCGGCGCTCCACCGGCCTCACGTGGAAGGCCGCCACCAGCCCGTAGGCGGAGGCGTAGCCCGGACCGAACTCGTCGTAGTTGGGCACCTCGATCAGCCGGCCGCGGTAGTGGACCTTCTTGAACAGGTCTCCGACCGGGGTGCTGTCCGGCGGCAGCCAGACCGGGCCGGCGTAGATGTCCTTCCAGACGCGCGGACCCACGTCCGAATTCTTGTACTTGTAGTACTCGTAGCCGTCGGGAGCCAGCTCGGTGCGCCACGAGCCGATCGTGGTGTTCATCCTCACCAGCGGGATCTCCTGGTCGTTCCAGTCGACGAACAGCGTCAGCATCGGCATCTGCTTGCGCGGCTGGACCTTGCGCTTTCCGTCCTCGGTGTAGGGGTACTCGTACCAGACGTCACCGCGGTCGATCTCCGCTTTCAGTTCCATCGCCTCGCCGTAGTAGGGCGGCAGCTCGGGGAGCGGCACGGCCACGTGCAGCCGATCGAAGAAGTCGCCGTCGTGCTCGGTCAGGAACTCCACCACCTCGTCGGGCGAGTTGAGATTCATGTGGCGCAGCGCGTGGGCCGAATACTCGGCCACCAGGTTGGGCACCGGGTGCCGCTCGCCGTCCTCGTCCAGGTAGGTCGCCTTCTCGCCGTTTTCTCCCAGCGCGCTGCCGTCCTCGACGATCCCGGCGGCGGCCGCGACCCGCTCGGCCACGGCGCGCACGAAGGCGTCGTAGAGCCTCTCTTTGGGCGTCTTGCCCAGCGCCTGCAGGGTCTCGTCCCCGAAAAAGCCCCAGGCGAAGATGCGATTCTTGCGCTCGAAGGAGCTCAGCGCCTGGTGGGTCTTCCAGTCCAGCCCTCCGCGCGTGACGTACCGGACCGTGCCCTCGGGGAACAGACCCTCGCACTCGAGCTGCCGCTGGGCCTCGACGAGCGCCTCCCAGCGAATACCTATGTCGATCAGCCCCGACGAAAGCCGGTTGTCGGGATGATCGCTCAGCTCGAGCGGATCGGCCACGCCGAGCCGCTCCATCTCCTCGCGCATCCGGCGCGCGAAGTTCCGCCCGCGGCGGGCGTCCTCCTCGGCGCGCTCGTTGCTCTTGTAGGCGACGAAGCCGTCGAAGCGCCGGATCTTGTCGAAGTCGATATCGCCGAAGCAGGGCCGCTCGATCTCCTCGAGCGCCCGCTTGCGCAGCACCGAGAGGCTGGGCAAGATCCCGTACACCTCCAGAAAGTGGCTGGCCTCGCCGCTGCCGCCCTCGAATCCGTCGCCGGCGTCCTCCTGCCCGTCGCCGGCGTCGATTCCGCCGCCCTCTTCCTCCTCCTCGCCGTCCAGATCCAGTCGCTCGCGGATCTCCTCCTCGGAGAGGCCCTGCTCGCGAAGCTCGAGGATCTCGGCCTTGCGCGCCGCCTCGAGGCGCCGCTCGACGGTCAGCCGAGCCTCGCGCATCGTCGGTGACTCGTAGGGCCAGTCGTTGGCCAGCTTGCGGTAGACCGAGCGATACGCGTTGGGGCGCCGCTCCTCGCCCGGGTCGTCGCGCTCGGAGAAGATGTACGGCACCCAGTAGTTGCTCATGTCCACGACGGTCAGGCCGGCGGCGCGGGCCGGATCCTCGGTGGTCTCCTCGATCTCGCCGTCGCGGTAGACCAGCACCGGCCTGCCGCCCGGAGGGGGCGGCGGCGGCTCCGCATCGTGGTCCAGCCTCGCTGCGGGCGGGGCCGCGCCGCCGGCGTCCGCGGGCTGAATCCGCGGGCGCGAGGGCTCGCCAGAGCAGGCCGCCAGCCCCAGGGTCAGGATCGGAATTGCTTGCCAGATGCGCTGAATCATGTTCGTCTTTCGGCCGCTGTGATAGCCAGCGGACCCTAGCAACAGGGTCGCGCCCGTTCAAGCACGCAGATCGCGCTCCACGCGCGCTCGCTCGAGGTGAAAACGTTGCAAGTCCTGGTCATCATTCCCGCGCTGGCATCCGTGCTCCTGTCCGCCGCGCCCGCGCTGGCCTCCTCCGGTGAGGCCGCGCACTCCGCGCCGGAGATGCCTCTCTACATGATCGTTCCGTTCGTGGCGATGCTGCTCAGCATCGCGGTCTTCCCGCTGGTCAGGGAGCACTGGTGGGAAAAGAACTCGAACAAGCTGATCGTCAGCGCCGTGCTGGGAGTCCCGATGCTGTGCTACCTGCTCTACCGCGCCTTCACCGAGGGCGAGGCGGCCGAGCATTTCTTCCTGCACAGAATCGAGCACGCCATCGTTTTCGACTACGTGCCGTTCATCATCCTTCTGGGATCGCTGTTCGTGATCTCCGGCGGGATCATGCTGGGCGGCGATTTGAAGGCGACGCCGCGGATCAACGCCACCTTTCTGGCGGTCGGCTCGGTGCTGGCCAGCTTCATCGGAACGACCGGCGCGGCGATGCTGCTGATCCGCCCGCTGCTCAAGACCAACTCGCAGCGCAGGCACACGGTTCACACCGTGATCTTCTTCATCTTCATCGTGGCCAACATCGGCGGATGCCTGACGCCGCTGGGAGATCCGCCGCTGTTCCTCGGCTACCTGCGCGGCGTGCCGTTCGCCTGGACGTTCGGCCTGGTATTGCCGTGGCTGGCGATGAACTCCACGCTGATCGCGATCTACCTCATCTGGGACACGCTGGCCTACCGCAAGGAGGACCCGGCAACGCTCTTAGCCGACGAGCAGGAAGTGGAGCCGCTGCGGATCAGCGGCACGATCAACTTTCTGTGGCTGGGCGGAATCGTGGCCTCGGTGGCGTTCCTCAACCCCAACTACCTGCCGTTCATGGAGGAGCAGCCCTATTTCAAGTTCATCCGCGAGGGAACGATGCTGGCGCTGGTCGGCATCTCGTTCTTGACCACCCGCCGCGGGTTGCGCCGGGACAACAGCTTCACCATGCACCCGATCATCGAGGTCGCGGCGCTGTTCATCGGCATCTTCGTCACCATGATCCCGGCTCTGATCCTGCTCGAGTACCACGGGTCCGAGCTGGGCCTGTCCCAGAACTGGCACTTCTTCTGGATCACCGGATCGCTGTCGGCCTTCCTGGACAACGCGCCGACGTACGTCACCTTCTTCACCACGGCCACGGGCATGAACCTAGACCAGGCCGCGGCGCTGGCCGGCCAGGCCGCGCCCGAAGGGATGATGTGGGTCGGCGACCACCTGATCGACGAGCAGATCCTGGTCGCGATCTCGCTGGGGGCCGTCTTCATGGGGGCGATGACCTACATCGGCAACGGCCCCAACTTCATGGTCAAGGCGGTCGCCGAGGAGTCGGGGATCAAGATGCCCTCCTTCTTCGGCTACATGCTCTACTCGTGCCTGATCCTGCTGCCGCTGCTGGTGCTGGTGACCCTGATCTTCATCGAGTAGATCCCCCTCGACGGGGTCGAAAACTGGACCCTTCGCCCGCGCTCGAAGTATGGTTTGCATGTGAGACCTTCACCTACAGTCGCCCCTGCGATCGCGGCCTGGTTTTCTCTCGTGACGGCACTGTTTCTCGCCGGCGGCTGCGACTCCGGCTCGCCGATCGCGCTGGCTTCGATAGAATCGGTACAGCCCCGCGTGCTCGAGCCCGGCGATATGCTCTCGATCGAGGGATCCGGCTTCGTCGAAGGACCGGCCCGGCTGTCGCTGGACGGCGAGTTCGATTCGCCCGGTCCTGCCGCCCCGGAGCGGCGGGCGGTGGAGCTGCGAGCCACGGCGGTCGGCACGAGCCGCCTGGAGCTGCCGATCACGCCGTTGGTGATGGAGCGTCTCGCCGTGCGCCCGGCGCGCTTCTCCGGCGTCGTCGAGGTGGAGTTTCCGGCCGCGCTCGAGGGATCGGCCGTGCGGGTCGAGGCGCGCAGCGAGGAGCTGACGCTGGAGCTACGCCCCGCCGGCGTGGGCGTCGCCTGCGGGGCGCGCCTACGCAGGCGGGCCGAGATGCTGCTCGACGAGATCGGCCTGGAGATGTCGGCCGGAGACGGAGATCGCGGCCTGGTGGTGGGCGCGGTCGCTCCGGGCTCGCTCGCGGATCGCTCCGGCTTCGAGCCCGGCGACCGGCTGCTGGCCGCGGACGGCACCGCCCTGGCCTCGCTGGGAGACGTGGCCGGGCTGGATCGCTCCGAGCCCCATCGTTTGTCGATCGTCTCCCAGACGGGCGAGACCCGAGAGATAATCATGGGTTCGCTGCCGGGATCGACGCTGGCGCCGGACGAGGTGGCGGCCGTGCTGCTGAGCGCGGTCGCGCTGGGGGTGTTTCTCGCCTTCGCGGCCCCGGCCAGGCGGCGGCCCGCGCGCCACGAGCCGCGGGACAAGAGCGACCCGCTGCTGCGCTCGCTGGGAATCGGCGCGATCTCGGTTCCGATCCTGGCTCTGCCCGCCGTGGCGATTCACGGCCGGTTCGGTCTGGAGGGCACGCTCCTGCTGGTGGGAGCCTGCGCCGGCGGCGGGGCGGCGCGCGGTCTGCTCGGCAAAGGCTCCGCTCCTTCCAGGATCCTGGACGCCGTGCTGCGCCCGCTGGCTCCGCTCTCGGCGCTGGGCGTCGCCGCGGCGTTCGGCTCGACCTTTGATCTGAGCGGGCTGGTCGCCGGGCAGAACGGCTCGCCGTGGGGCTGGTACGCTTGGACCAACCCGGCCGCGGCGATCGCGACCGCGGCCGCGGTGGCGCTGATCTGGCCGCGCGCCGACGGGAAAGGCGGAGGCGCGCGTCGGGGCCCGCGAATCGCGAGCTGGATCGCGGCGCTGGCCGGAGCGGCGACGATCACCTGCTGCGCGCTGGGCGGCTGGGGCGTGCCCGGCGTACCGCTCTCGAGGCTGGCGGAGAGCCCGGGCTGGATGCTGGCCGGAGTGGCTCTGTTCACCGCCAAGTGCTGGCTGGTCTTGCTCGCGGCGCGCTGGGCGGCCGGTGCGGATCTATCCGAGCGACGCGAACGGCGCGGCACCGGAAGGATCGCGATCCCGGCGGCGGCGCTCGCGGCCTCGGTGCCGCTGGCGCTGGCCTGGCAGTGGGCCGAGCTTCCGCCCCGCCTCGACTCGGCGGGGCGCGTGCTGGCGGCGGCGACCACGATCGCGCTGGCCACGACACTGACTCTGCGCTGGATCGGCCGGCTGCGACCCGGCGGCTCGACCGCGGCGCAGGCGGCTATTCACCTGCCAGCTTCCGGCGGAGCTCCTCGACGATGACCGGGTGAGCCAGGTCCTCGATGTTGCCTCCGAGCCTGGCGACCTCCTTGACATTCTGCGAGCTGACGAAAAAGTTCTTCTCCGAGCTCATCATGAACAGCGTCTCGAGGTGGGGGCTGAGCTTGCGGTTCATGTTGGCCATCTGCAGCTCGTACTCGAAGTCGGCCACGGCGCGCAGCCCGCGCAGAATCGCGCTGGCGCCGCGCCTCACGGCGTAGTCGACGGTCAGTCCCTCGAAGGACTCCACCTCGACTCGCGGCTCGTCCTCCAGCGCGCGGCGGATCATCTCGAGGCGCTCCTCCACGGAGAACAACGTCCGCTTGCGGCTGTTGCGCGCGATGGCGACGACCAGGCGGTCGAAGACGGTCAGCCCGCGGTTGACGATGTCGAGGTGTCCGTTGGTCAGCGGGTCGAAGGATCCGGGGTAGACGGCTAGTCGTTCCTTCACGGTCTCGGTTCCTCCTGGGCCGGGAAGCTGGGTTCTTTCTCGGCGCGCAATACGGTCAGCTCGGTGCCACCATAGCTTCTGTTCCAGGTGGTTCGCAAGCCCTGCGGCGACTCGACCCGTTTGCCGCTGCGGCTCTCGACCGCGACCAGCGCTCCGTCGGCCAGCAGCGCGCGGCCGGTCAGCGCGGCGAGAGCCGCGGCCAGCGCGACGCGATCCGCCCAGGGAGGATCGAGGAAGACCAGCTCGAAGCGCTCGCCGGCGGAAGACAGCTTCCGGAGCGCCGCCTCGGCCGCGCCGGGGACGATCCTGGCCGCGTCGGAGAACCCGGCCAGCTCCACGTTGCGCCGCAGGATCCCGAGCGCGCGGCGCGAGCTCTCGACCAGCACCGCCCCGGCCGCGCCCCGGCTCAAGGCCTCCAGGGCGAGCGCACCGGTGCCGGCGAACAGATCCAGCGCGCGGGCGCTGCGCACCGCGTCGCCGAGGCGGGAGAACAGCGCCTCGCGGACGCGATCAGAGCTGGGCCGCACCTCGCGGCCGCGGGGAACGAGCAGCCTGCGTCCCTTGGCCGTTCCGGCGATGATCCTCATTCCCTCTCCTCCGGCGCCCGGCGCGATCCGGCTGCCAGCATAGCGCAACCGGGGCGACCGTGTCTCGCGGCGTGTGAGCAATCCGCGCTGCAAGCTTTTTTCTGCGAGGGCCGCCGCACGGGCTGATTTTGCGGGCGGCACGGTAGACGATCTCGCGTTTTCTGCCCGGCCGGCCAGAGAAAACGCTTGCGAGCCCATCGGTCGCAAAGCTATTCTGTTGGTAATCAGCCGTCCATCCGCGGGGGATGCGGCACCAACTGACAGGGAGGCGACGATGCGCGAGGTGAAGAGGGCGTGCTGTTCGTCGCCGGCGGCTGGTACCAGCAGGAGGACGACATCGAGTCGCACCTTCTCGACCTGGGCTACGACGTCGCCGTGAAGACCGACTACCAGGTCTACGGCTCCACCGACCTGAGCGTCTACGACCTGGTCGTGATCACCGAGTTCGCGCCCAACCTGAGCTACTCGGCGCTGGACAACATCGAGTCGTCGGAGGTGCCGGTGCTGATCGTGGAGTACTGGGACTTCTGGTACTCGTACCGGCTGGGGCTGACCTCCACGGAGCAGTGCGGCTACGTGGGCACGGACACGATCGAGGCCGTCGCGGAGGGGTACGACTCGTTCACCAGCCGGGTCGGAGCCGAGGCGCTGGTCTACCAGCCGTACTACACGGTGTACGGCATCGACGAGTACGACATCGAAGACGGCGTGCGCTCGGTCTACTACAGCTCGGAGTCGTTCGGCGAGGTGGCGGTGCTGATCGATCACGAGCGAGGGATCGCCGCGACCGGAGTCTACGACACGACGCGCTACACGAACGACGCGTGGAAGCTGTTCGATCTGCTGATCGGGGAGGTGACGCCCGAGCCGCCGGGTTACTCGTCTGCGCA
>JAWOBP010000081.1:0-2596 GCA_046484285.1 Polyangia bacterium | reverse complement strand
CAAGGACGGCGAGACCTGATTGTCTCATCCTCCCAGGCCCGGTCCCGCGGGCTCGAAGCCCGCGGCAACGATGCGAGCGGGGCTCGCAAGCCCTGCGGGCTGTCGCAAGGACGGCGAGACCTGATTGTCTCATCCTCCCAGGCCCGGTCCCGCGGGCTCGAAGCCCGCGGCAACGATGCGAGCGGGGCTCGCAAGCCCTGCGGGCTGTCGCAAGGACGGCGCGTGGCCGCCGGCCGGGAGCTCGGGACGAGCCCGGTCTCATGAGGCGGGCTGTGACACTATCGCGGCCCTCAACCGCGTGCGCTCGGAGCTCGTACAAGGACCCGAGGCGGCGAGTACCCCGACCAGGCCACGCTCGCCGCCCGGCTCGGCTTCACCCGCGGGCGGCTGTCGAAGCTACTCGACCTGACCCTGCTGGCTCCGGACATCCAGGAGGAGGTCCTCCACCTCGAGGCCGTCGACGGTGTCGAGCCCCTCGCCGAGCGAGCGCTCCACGATGTAGTGCGGCACGAGTGCTGGGCCGAGCAGCGCGAGGTCTGGTCGTCCATCCGCCCGGCAGGGCAGCTTCCGGTATAATCGGTTCTCATCGACTCTTGTCGGCTCTTGAGGGTTTCCATCGGCCATGTTATCGTCCGATCTGTTCTCTTTCGTTCACTGCCGCCTCTGCGTTCGTGTGCCCGGTGGCGGCCTAGCCGGAGGATCGATAGTTGATGACCGAACCCTGGGTCTCCGTAGATGACGTAGCCAAGCACCTCGGTGTGGCCAAGGACTCGGTCTACCGCTGGATCGAGCAGAAGGGCCTCCCCGCTCACCGCATGGGCCGCCTCTGGAAGTTCAAGATCTCCGAGGTCGACGACTGGGTCCGCGCCGGCGGTGCCAACGCGGACGAGACGGCTGAGGAGAACGGCCGATGAAAGCGAGGCCAGCTCATGCCCTCGCCGCGCGCAACTGGGGAGGCGGCCATGCTCGTTGACAACAAGGCGCATGGGCGCGTGGTGGACGCCCTTCGAGAGGCCCTGTCTGCCAGCCACTCAGCATCGCTGCTCACCAACGAGCTCTCCATCTTCGCTTGGCACGAGCTGAGCAAGGTCGTGCTGGCACAGCATCGCGACATCCAAGACCCCGAGCACGGCGGCACCTACACGGTGAGCGAGAAGGAGTCCGATGGCGATGGCTCCTGGAAGCACTCTCGTATCGTCCTCAAGCCTGATTCGAACGACTCTACCTACGAGCCAATCGTCCTTCGCGATCTGGCAGATGGCGAGCTACGAATCATCGCCGAGTTCGTGGAGGTCTTGTGACACGCAAGAAGAAACCCTCCTCCGTCGCCCTCGTCCGTTCCTCGGCGGCCGAGTACCTGACCTTCGTGGCTGCCAGCGGCGAGGGTGGTGTCGAGGCGGTGTATGCCGACGAGAACGTCTGGCTCAGCCAGAAGATGATGGCGCAGCTCTACGATGTCGATGTCCGCACCATCAACTACCACCTGAAAAAGGTGTTTGAGGACAGCGAGTTGCAGGAGGACTCAGTTATCCGAAATTTTCGGATAACTGCTGCCGACGGCAAGAGCTACGACACCAAGCACTACAACCTCTCGGCCATCATCGCTGTGGGCTACAAGGTCAACTCCGAGCGCGCGGTCCAGTTTCGCAAATGGGCCACGCGCGTCGTCGAGGAGTTCACCATCAAGGGCTTCGCGATGGACGACGAGCGCCTCAAGCGAGGCGGCTCCGTCCTGAGCGATCGATACTTCGAGGAGCAACTCCAGCGCGTCCGCGAGATTCGACTATCGGAGCGCAAGTTCTACCAGAAGATCACCGATATCTACGCTACCTCGATCGACTACGACGTGACCGCCCAGGCCACCAAGCGTTTTTTCGCCACGGTCCAGAATAAGCTGCATTGGGCCATCCACGGGCAGACCGCTGCCGAGGTGATCTGCGATCGCGCCGATGCGACCAAAGAACACATGGGCCTCCAGACATGGACTGACGCGCCCTTGGGGAAGGTTCAGAAATTCGACGTGGTCGTGGCGAAGAACTACCTGACCGAGCACGAGCTCGCGCAGCTCACGCGGCTGGTGAACGCCTACTTGGATGTGGCCGAAGATATGGCGCTGCGCAAGATCCCCATGACCATGCAGGACTGGGAAGTGCGCCTGAACCGCTTCCTCGCCGCGACGGATCGGGAGGTGCTCGCGGACGCTGGCAAGGTGACGGCAGAGATCGCCAGGGCGCATGCCGAGAGCGAGTTCGAGAAGTACCGCATCGTGCAGGACCGACTCTTCGAGAGCGACTTCGATCGTATTGTGGCCGAGACCAAACGCCTTGGCGAAGGCGACGCAAAGGCCACGCCCCGCAAGAGCAAGGAGCGCAAGAAGCGATGACGGCGTTCATCGGAATATTAGCCGGTGTGGAGATCGTGGACCGCGCGACCGGCGAGGTGTGGGAGGCGCCGCTCTTCGTGGGGGTGCCGGCGGCGACGGTGCCGGACAACGAGAAGACGGCCGTGACCGCCCCGTGTCTGTACGAGCCGGACGCAAATCCCACCTACGAGGAAACACGAACGAACGGATCGATTGACAGCCGGGATTCTTCCT
>JAWOBP010000060.1:0-59839 GCA_046484285.1 Polyangia bacterium | reverse complement strand
CCTCGATGAAGAACGAGCAAGAGGTGCTGCCCTCGGCCTTCTTGAACCTGGTCAACGCCCTGACCAACCCGGTTTCGGACTGGTATCATTCCCCGGTCAACGACATGCGCCTCGCGGTCGTGACCTCCGACATGGGCTTGCAGTGGGGAGGCCACCCATACCAGGACGGAGACGCCTGGCCGGACGACGCGATCCCCTGCTCGCCCGCCGGGCGGGCCGGAGCCGGGCGCCGAACGGGTAGAATGGGATCTTGCGGACGATTTCGATCCGGACGCGGCGCTCGCCAGCGCCTGCCTGGCCTCTGCCGGGGCGGACGGCTGCGAGCTGGAGCAACCGCTGAGCGCGGCGACAAGAGCCCTGAGCCGCCAGGACCAGCAGCAGGAGCTCGTGCGCCTGAGATCGCTGCTGGCGGTGATCGTGATCAGCGACGAGGACGACTGTTCGATCGCCTCGGGCGACTTTTTCCTCTCGCCCGAGCTGCACGAGCCCGGCGCCCAGGCGGTGGATCGGGCCTGCGCGCAAGGCGGCCAGCACCTCTACCCGGCAGAGGAGATCAAAAACGCGATTCTGAATCTGAAACTGGGCACGCACGAGGAGCACCCGACCAACGGCGGTGTGCTCCTGGTCGCGATCGCGGGCGTGCCCACGGATGACATCTGCCAGGGAAGCGGCGACGCCCTGGAGTCCGGCCACTGCCTGGAGCAGGATTCGATGCAGGTCGAGCACGTCGTTCCTCCGCAAGACCAGCAGGACGAGGACGGCGCCGGGCTGCACCCGGCCTGCACGCGCACGGGTGGGCAAGGCGAGGAGCTGGTCCGGGCGACACCGGGTCGCCGCTACGTGGAGCTGGCCCAAGAGTTCGGCTCCATGGGCTACGTGCACTCGATCTGCAACCGCGACTGGTCGCCGGCCGTGGAGAATATCGCCGTGATTCTGTCGGGCTACCACAACCACTGCTATCCCAAGCCGCTCGACTACGACGAGGCCGGCAAACGGGCCAAGTGCGATCTGCTGGTGGAGTACACCGACCGCGAGCCGGACCCGGAGTCGTGCCCGGCCTTCTTCGGTCCGGACGCGTTCGCGGGCACGGGCAGCTGGTTCGACGGCCAAGGGCAGGAGCGCACCAAAGTCTCTTGCAGGCTGCCGCAGCTCGAGGCCGCCTTGCATTGCTCGGATATCGACCAGCAGCGGCTCGACGAGATCGACGAGGAGCTGGGCTGGTACTACTGCGAGAACACCGCGATCGAGAGCTTCGGCGAGGCGTGCGCGGACGAGCTCGACAACGACGGAGACGGCTCGACCGACTGCGACGACGAGGGCTGCCAGGGCTGCCTGGTCTGCGGCGGAGCCGGCTGCGAGGATCTGTGCAAGTACGAGGTGGAGCTCAGCGACGAGGCGTGGAGGAGAGTCGCGGGGCGGAGACTGATGATCCAGTGCGTGCAGTTCTTCTCCATCCCGGATCCCAACTGCCAGGAGAACACCGAGCAGGCCTGCAACGACGGCCTGGACAACGACGGCAACGGAAGCTGGGACTGCCGGAGCGATTCTGCGAACCACCCGCGCCACGAGGCCGACTTCAACTGCTGCCCGATGCACCGCGGCGACGGCAACCAGTGCGTGATCGAGGACGAGGCGCTGGACCTGTGCGAGATGACGAGAGCAAACCCGTCGGACGCCTGCCTGGCCCACGCCCGGAAGCTGGAGTGCGAGCTGTGAGCGGGTCGAGAAGAACCGGCGGCACGGGTGAGATGTCAGTCGACCGTTCGTGCTATCATCGCCGTCGATGACGCTGCCCACCCCCAGCACGTGATCCTCCCTGCTCGAACAGCGCGATCGACTCGCGGGAGCGGAATCACAATTCGAATTTTCAAGGCAATAGTCTCTTTCCCCTACTCCACCTCCCCGTGCAGGTACCAGCGCCTCCGGCGGCGGTCGAAGTAAACCCACAGGATGCGGCCGCGGGCGGTCTCGGCGAAGTGGTACTCCCTGACCACCTCGCTGCGCCACCAGCCCCCGGAGATCACGTGCGGCCCGATCACCCTCACCACCGGCTCGTTCTCCAGCCCCCCCAGGTGGATCCCCCGCGGCCCGCAGACCGGTCGCACCGCCAGCGGGCTCGGCCTTTCCAAAATCCTCCTGACCAGCGCTCCCCCGCTGTCGACCTTCACCGCGGCGGGGAGCCTGAGGCGATCCAGCCTCTCCCAGCGGAAGCGCGCCTCGGGCAGATGCCCCTCGCTCGGACGGGCCCGCACCACGGCGTCGCGGCCCAGTTCGGCCCGCACCCGGGCCAGGGCCCGCTCGCCGGCGGCCAGATCGCGGCTGTTCGCCGCGGCGAACAGCTCGAGCTGTCCGGCCTCGGCCGCGACGGTACGGGCGGTCAGCCTCATCTCCGAAACGCCGCTTCCCGGGCGCAGCGCTCCCAGGCGCAGGCGCACCAGCTCCAGCAGCAGCCGCTCGTCGAGGGTCGGCTCGGCCGGCTCGACCCCCTCCAGCAAGTCCTCGCCACGCTCCAGCGCCAGCGCGATCTCCAGCTCCGCCAGCGCCTCGCCGCGCTCGGCCGCCCGCGCCAGCAGCGGCGCCAGCAGGCGTCTGGCCAAAAAGGCGAGCCGCGTCGAATCGACGTCCGGCGGCTCGAGCTGCGCCAATTCGACGAGCGGCTCGCACGGCCGCAGCGGTCTAAGCGGCGCCCACAGATCGCCGGCGGCCATCCGCCAGAGCCGCTCCACCTCGGGGCCGAAGCGCTCCAGCAGCCCAGCGCGCGGCAGGGAGAGCAGCCGGCCCACGTAGATCACCCCCAGCTTGCGCAGCGCGTCGCGGACCGCCGGGGACAGATCGAGCCGAGAGAGCCTCACCCGGCGAGCCAGCCGGCGCTCGGCCTTGGGATCGCGCGGGGCGATCACCCCTTCTCCGGAACGGGCCAGCGCGTAGGTGCCGAAGCGGGTGAAGCCCACGGCCAGAGTGGAGACGAAGCCGTCCTCGTCCAGCCGACGGCGCACGGCGCGGGCCCAGCTCGCCGGCGAGCGATAGAGACGGCCGAGACCGGTGGGATTCAGCCACAGCACGCCCGGCTCGTCGGAAGCCGGCTCCACCTCGGGAGTGAACCCGAGCAGCAGCTCGACGACCCGCTTAACACCCGCGGATATCTCCTCCGGCGCCACGACGCCGGCGCGCAGATCCGGGCAGAGGGAGAGCGCCACGGCGTAGCGCATCCCGGGCAGCACCCCGCGGCGGCGCGCAGAGCGATCGACGTGCAGCACCTCGCCGAACGGGCTGTCCGCCGAGATCGCGGCCGCGGGCCGCTCTCTCCAGCCCGGATGCCGCCGCGCCAGCAATTGCAGCGGCAGCGCTGGGAGATCAACGCAGGCCATCCGGTCCACGGCACATCTCCCGCCACACCCATCCCGGGCCTCGCCGCTTGTCCTTGAGCGCTCCCACCGCCAGCTGGTACGCCGGCTGGCCCTCGTGCGGCTCCACCGGCTCGCGCCGAGCCTCGACCCGCAGCGAGATCAGCGATCCCAGCGAGCGACCGGGCTCTCCGATCAGGGCCACCGCCGCGTCGTGCCTGCGCGCCAGGCCGAGCAGCCGGGACAGCTCCCCCTGGCGGACCTCTCTCTCGCCCCCGCCGGAGAGATCGATCACCAAAAGGCCGAAGGCGCCGGAACGGATCAATCGATCCGCGGCGCGCAGCTCGGCCGCCGCGTCCGGTGCGCGCACCACGACCAGGGCGTCGAGATCCGCGCCGGCCTCGACCGCGTCCGGCGGGTAGAACGCCTCGCAGCGGCGGGTGATCCAGGCCGCCGGATCTCCGCGCCGCTGGGCGTCGCGCAGCAGGGCGAAGGCCGCGGAGAGCCGCGCCGGAGACTCGCCGGAGCACAACTCCACCAGCCGCCCGGCCAGCTCGTCGAGAGCCCAGGGCTCGCGGCGCGGAGCACGGGCGATATCCCCGCGGCGCAGGTAGCGGGCCGAGACCAGCTCCTCGAGCCGCGGCGCCTCTCCGGCCAAGCGCTCAGCCAACTCGCGGTCCCTCCAAGAAGCGGCGCACCTCGATCACCTTGCCCAGCAGCACCAGCTCGCCCGGCGCGGGAACGATCGGATCGAAGCGGGGATTGGCCGGCTGGAGCTCGACCCGCTCCCCGCTCTTTCGCAGCGTCTTGACCGTGGCCTCGTCGTCGACCAGCGCGACCACCACGTCGCCGTGGTCGGCGTCTGGCTGGCGGCGGACGATCACCACGTCGCCGGGCAGGATGCCGGCCTCGATCATGCTCTCGCCGCGCACCCGCAGGCCGAACAAACTCTCGCCGTCGGGACGGCCGTCCACGCGCAGGAAGCCCTCCTCCGGATCCTCGACCGCGGCGGTCAGCGCGCCGGCCTGGATGCGCCCCAGCACCGGCACCAGCGTGAACGGCCCGCCGCCCTTCTCTCCGGGCAGACGGTAGCCGCGCGCCACGCCCGGCTGCTTGACCAACTCGCCGGCGGCGACCAGCTCCTCGAGGTGCTCGCGCGCCGACTGCACCGAGCGGAAGCCGAAGGCGCGCTGCACGTCGCGCACCGTGGGCGGCCGCCCCGCGAGCAGGCGCTCGCGCACGAAGCTGTAGACTCTGCGTCGGGTCTGTCCGGGCGGGGTCCTGGGGCTCATGGCTCACCTCGCTTGCTTTTTTCTTGCATACCACACAAATGTATGCCAAACAAGGGGTCGCCTGCCGTTTCCCCTCCCGGGGAGATCCGGCGCCGGGGGCGGGCCGAGACGAAACCCCGCCCCCGGCACCGGACCGGCTGCCCGTGTCATAGCCGAAGACGGCGATCACATGCAGCGTCCGGGCCGGCGTCGGGCCTTGGCTCCGGGCAGCCTTCCTCCGGGCAGACGTGACCCTCCTCGTCCATGAAACCGCCCAACTCGCCCATCCCGGGGCGAGATTCGTCCTCCCGGGCGACCTCGGACCCTTCCCGGGCGTCCCCGGAGCCTTCCCGGGCTCCCCCGGACCCGTCCCGGCAATAATAGGAGCCGTCCCTGGGCTTCCCAGCGCGTCCCGGGGCGATCTTAGGTGCTCCAGGTCCTGTTCATCCCATCTCCGAGCCCCCGAGCCGATCGCGGCAAACTTTTTTGCAACTTTTCGGGGCCAACGGTCGATGTAGTGGGGAAAGGAGGTTTTCGAGATGAAACCACGACCGAGAAAAGAGACCGTGACAATGGCGATCGCTACCTGCCTGGCCCTGCTCGTCGGGTGCGGCGATCTCTGCGAGGACTGCGAGTGCGAGTGCGACACCGACGATCCGGGCGGTGGCGACGGGGTGAACGGCTTGCCGTTCGTCCCGTCCAACCTGGAGGGGCTGGATCTGGAAGGGCTGGACGGCGACCTGGTCTTCGACGGGACCACCTGCGACACGGGCATGCTCAACTTCGAGCTGGGCGAGGCGGGCTGCACCAGCGACGACTCGAGCTGGGAGTACTTCGAGCTCGAGCAGTCGGACGGCAGCCTGATCGGAGTGTTCGCCGCGCGCAACATCCGCGTCGAGCAGACGATCGACTTGCGGGCTCACGGCAGCCTGCCGATCGCGCTGGTCGCGACCGGCGAGGTGACGATCGCCGGCGTGCTGGACGGAGGCCCCAATCTGCTGACCGACGGCATGTCGGGCGGGTTCGACTCGCCGGACGTCACCGACTCGAGCCACGAGGGCAACGGGCCGGGAGGCGGCGAGGCCGGCGCGGAGGATCACGGCGGCGGCGGCGGCAGCTACTGCGGCGCCGGAGGGCAGGGAGGCAACGGCGAAGACAGCGGCGCCGTCTACGGCCACGCCGAGCTCGTGCCGCTGATCGGCGGCTCCAGCGGGGGCAACATCTTCTCCGGCGCCGGCGGGGGCGCGCTGCAAATAGTGGCCGGAGAGAAGATCCGGATAACGGCCAGCGGGGCGATCACCGTCCCCGGCGGCGGCGGGCAGTGGGGCGGAGGAGGCAGCGGTGGAGCGGTGCTGCTCGAGGCGCCCTCGGTGATCGTCGACGGAACAGTGGCGGCCAACGGCGGCGGAGGCAGCGGAGGGGGAAGCGGCGACGGCGAGTCGGGCCTGATCGGAGACCAGCCGGCGAGCGGAGCCTACGATCCGGACAGCCCGCACAACGCCGGAGGAAACGGCGGCGCCGGGGACGATCCCGACGGCGAGGACGGCCTGTGCGACGATCCGCCCTGCTACATTCCCGGCTCCGGGGGCGGCGGAGCGGGCCGGATCAGGATCAACGCCGAGCAGGACGGAGCCGAGATAAGCGGAATCCTCTCCCCCTCCCCGGAAACCGACTGCACCACGATCGGAGTGATCGACTGAGAGAACCGCCCGGACCCCGCACGGGCCTTCTCGCGCCGGGCGCTGACCGGACGATCGACCGAACCGACCCGTTCGCCCCGCGCGGGATCCGCGCGGGCTGGAGGAACGCCGGGCGCTGACCTGACGGCCGACCGGACCCGGCCGTTCGACTCCGACCTCGATCAGCCGCGGCCTCATGAGGCCGCGGTCAGGATGTCGCTCTTGGCGGCCGTGCCGGGCTGACACGCCGGCGAGCGACAAGCCCAAAGGGCTTTTCCGGCCGACCTCGGGGCAGCGCTCTTTTCTTTACAGACACCTGCGGTACCCGCCGTGCGGAGCAACAACCTTCCAGCCGGAGCGTTCAGTCATCTCCAATCCGTCCTATTCTCCAATCAGTCCCATAGCGTCCCATTCGTCCCATTTCTTCCCCGGGCGCCCAAGGAACGAACAGCCCCTTTTCTCGATCACCGAGCGTGGTATGTTGCGCGGATGTTTTACGGACGCCGGGTGGCCGTGGTGATGCCGGCCTACAACGAGGAGAGCCTGATCGGCGCGGCGATCGCCGCTGTTCCGTCCTACGTGGATCACCTCGTGGTCGTCGACGACGCCAGCACGGACGGCACCGCGGAGGCGATCCGCTCGGCCGGGCGCTCGCTGGATCTGGTGCGCCACCGGCGCAACCTCGGCGTGGGCGGCGCGATCGCCAGCGGCTACGCGCGGGCCCTGGAGCTGGGCGCGGAGCTGATCGCGGTGATGGCCGGCGACGCCCAGATGCACCCCGACGACCTGGACGCCGTGCTGGCGCCCCTGGCCGGCGGCCGCGCCGACTACGCCAAGGGCGACCGGCTCTCCTGGCCCGGAGCCCTCCGGCTGATGCCTTTCTTGAGGTACGCCGGAAACCACCTGCTCAGCGCGCTGACGCGCCTCGCCTCCGGCTACCGCGAGCTGCGCGACTCGCAGTGCGGCTACACCGCAATCGATCGGGCGACCCTGGCCAGGCTCGATCTCTCGGAGCTGTACCCGAGCTACGGATTCCCCAACGATGTGCTGGCCCGCCTGCACGCGCTGGGAGCCAGGCTGGCCCAGGTCCCGGTCCGTCCGATCTACGGAGAGGAGATCTCCGGCATCTCGTGGGCGACCGCGTTGTTGCGCATCCCCGCGCTGCTGCTGCGCTCCTACCTGCTGCGGCGCAGGCGCGAGTCCGCGTCGAGAAAAGCCCTGCAGCCGGCGCGCCGGAGCGGCTGAGGTGTCGCCCGGAGCGACCGTCGGCGTCGTCACCAGCTCCTACCCCCGCCGCGAGGGCGATCCGGCCGGAAGCTTCGTCCACGGCCTGGCCCGCGCGCTGGTCCGCCGCGGCCACGCGGTGGAGGTGGTGGCCCCCGAGCCGGAGACGCCGCCCCGCTGGGGCCCGGACGAAGAGTGGCTGGCCGGCGTGCGTGTGCACGGCGCTCCCTACGCTCGCCCGCGTCGCTTGCAGCGTCTCTTCTACCGGGCCGGAGCACCGGACAACCTGGCCGGAGAGCCATGGCTGGCCGCGCTGGCGCCGGTTGCGCTCGCCGCTCTCTTCGCCGAGACGCGCCGGAGAATCTCCGCCTGGGACGCGGCGATCGCCCACTGGCTGGTTCCCGCCGGCCTGGCCGCGAGCGCGGCCCTTCCCCGCGGCCGTTCTTTGCGCCTGCTGGCCGTGGCCCACTCCGCGGACCTGCACCTGCTGCGCGTTCTGCCCGGCGGCGCGGGCCGGGCGATCGCCGGCTATACGGCCGACCGCGCCGCTGCGGTGGGCTACGTGGCCGAAACGCAACGAGCCGAGCTCGAGGCTCTGCTCGGCCCGCGGCGCTTTGCCCGGCTGGCGCTGACTCCGATGGGAATCGACCTCGAGGAGCTGAGGCCGGACCGCCCCGCCGAAGAGGTGCGCCGCGAGCTGGGCGTCGGCAAAGAGCACCTCTCGCTGTTTCTGGGCCGCCTGGTTCCGATCAAGGGCGCCGATCTGCTGATCGAGGCTCGCGCGAACCGCCGGGACGCGGCGCTGGTGATCGCCGGAGACGGTCCGGAGCGGAGCCGGCTCGAGCGGCTGGCCCGAAGGTCGCGGACGCGCGTGCTGTTCACCGGCGAGGTGGGACCGCGCCGCCGCGCCGAGCTGCTGGCCGCCTGCGACTGCTTCGTCCTGCCCTCGCGCGACCTTCCCGGCGGTCGCCGGGAAGGTTTGCCGCTGGCGCTGCTGGAGGCGCTGGCCGCCGGCCGTCCGGTGGTGGCGAGCCGCAGCGGCGGAGTCGAGGATCTCGTCGGCGAAGGCGTGAGCGGGCTGCTGGTACCGCCGGGCGACACCGCGCGGCTGGACCGCGCGATCGACGAGCTGGCCGCGAGCCCGCAGCTGGCGAGACGGCTGGCCGGCGCCGCGAAAAAAGAAGGGGCGCGCCGGGACTGGTCGAAACTGGGGAAAACCTACGAGGATCTGCTGGGCATCGGCTGAGAGGCCCTGCCCGATCGTCCCGCGCCGGGGAAAACCTCGGCGGTCGCGGGAAGATGATCAGCTCGAAGCGGGAGCCGGCTTGCGACGACGGCGTCCCCGGCGGCGGGGTTTCGAATCGCCGCTCTCGCCGGCGGGGGGCCGCGCGCTCTGCGACCGGCTGGATCGACGTGCTTTTTTGGCGGCCTCGCGCTCGGCCCGGGCCTCGATCCTGACCCGCGATCGCGCTCGTTCCTCTGCTCGCCGGGCGCGAATAGCGGCGATGCGATCCTGGATGGGAACCTCGAACCGCTCGGACGGAGGTGTGCGGTAGTCGAAACCCTCCAGCTCCCGAATCGGAACTCGCTTGCGCAACTGGCTCTCGATGGCGGCGATTTCCTTGCGCTCCTCGGGACTTACGAATGTGAACGCCTCTCCCGTCGCTCCGGCGCGCGCGGTGCGACCCACCCGGTGGATGTAATCCTCGGGCGGGTGCGGGACGTCCAGGTTCACAACGTGAGAGAGCGCCTCGATGTCGATCCCGCGGGCGGCCACGTCGGTGGCCACCAGCACGCGGATCCGCCTGCTCTTGAGGTCTTCGAGTGCCTTGACGCGCTGCGGTTGGCTGCGGTTTCCATGGATGCGATCGCTCGCTATGCCGCGCTTGTCCAGAAAGCGGGCCAGCCGATTGGCCCGGTGCTTGGTGCGGGTGAAAACCAGGGCGTTGTCGATCTCGCCGCGCTCCAGCAGCTCGAGCAGCAAGGCGGGCTTGAGGTCTCCCCGCACCGGGAACGCGGTCTGCTGCACGCCGCTGGCCGGCGCCGCAGGGCGCGCGACGTCGAGCACCGCCGGATCGCGTAGCAGCTTTTTCGACAGCTCCACGATCGGCCTGGGCATCGTGGCCGAGAACAGCAGCTTCTGCCGCAACGGCGGCAGCTGCCCGAGCACGCGCTTGATATCCGGCAAAAAACCCATGTCGAGCATCCGATCGGCCTCGTCCAACACCAGGATCTCGAGGCCAGCCAGACGCGCGTAGTCGTATTGCATGTGGTCGAGCAGGCGGCCGGGACAGGCGACGATCACGTCGGTGCCGCCGCGCAGCGCCCTCACCTGGGGCGCCATTGCAACACCGCCGAAAACGGCCGCCGCCGAGACGCGAGTGTGAGCGGCCAGCGCGTTGGTGTGCTCCACGATCTGCAAGGCAAGCTCGCGAGTCGGTGCGAGCACCAGGGCGCGGGTGACGCCGGGACGCTCGTCGAGCAGCTGCTGGAGGATCGGCAGAGCAAAGGCGGCCGTCTTGCCGCTGCCGGTCATCGCGCAGCCGAGAACGTCGCGGCCGGCCAGGGCCGGCGGGATCCCGTCTCGCTGAATCGCGGTGGGATCGTCGAAACCGAGGTCCGAGATGGCTCGGGTGAGAGATGGGTACAGGTCGAGTGAATCAAAGCTCATGGAGTCCTGGATCTTTCTGCGAATCGGGGACTCGCCACATCGATGAGACGCGTCCCTCGCGCGTTGGTTGCCGGCTTTTGGGGTTTTGAGCTGGTCGGAGGTCTCAGCCGGTCAGGCCGCCGAAGTCACTAGCAGTATGGCAGCTAGAAAGAAATACGCAAGTCCGCTTCTGAGCACGCCCCCGGTTACAGCGTGACAACCGGCGTCTTAGCATCTATGGTCCACGGCTATGGCTAGAGGATCATATTCTCAAGGAAAGCGACAGAGAGAGGCCGACAAGGCGAGGAAAAAACGCGAGAAGGCCGAAAGGCGCGCGCAGCGGCGGGAGCGGGAACCCGCGGAGGACGAGATCATCTCGGCCGAGGAGGCCGCCGGCTACGCGCCGACGCCGGCCGAGGCGATGATAGCCATGCAGGAGCGCGCGCAGCGGCCCCGGCCCGCTGCTTCGGTGCCCTGCCGGCTGTTCGTCGGCGGTCTCAGCTGGGACACCACCCAGGAAGTGCTGGTGGAGGTCTTCTCTCAGTTCGGCGCGATCGCGGACGCGGTGATTCTCACGGACCGCTCCACCGGACGCTCCCGGGGCTTCGGTTTCGTCACGTTCAAGAATCGCAAGGACGGAGCGCGGGCAGTGGAGCAGCTCGACGGCACTGAGCTGGACGGCAGGACGATCGCCGTCAACGTCGCGACCGAACGCTGAGCGGGTCGTCGCCGGTTGGACGGCACCCCCGAAGGCAGCAGCTTGTGAGAAGAGGTCGCGCTACTTGCGCGGGTCGGACTCGATCAGGTTCTCGACCACGCTCGGGTCGGCGAGGGTCGAGGTGTCGCCGATCTGCTCGGTGGCGTTCTCGGCGATCTTGCGCAGGATGCGGCGCATGATCTTGCCCGAGCGGGTCTTGGGCAGACCGGGCGCCCAGTGGATCACGTCCGGGCTGGCGATCGGCCCGATCTCCTTGCGCACGTGCCCCACCAGCTCCTTGCGCAGCTCGTCGGTGTACTCCTCGCCGGCCATCAGGGTCACGTAGGCGTAGATGCCCTGGCCCTTGATGTCGTGCGGGAAGCCGACCACGGCCGCCTCGGCGACCTTGTCGTGCGAGACCAGCGCGCTCTCCACCTCGGCGGTGCCCATGCGGTGACCCGAGACGTTGATCACGTCGTCGACGCGGCCGGTGATCCAGTAGTAGCCGTCCTCGTCGCGGCGGCAGCCGTCACCGGTGAAGTAGTAGCCCTTGTACATGTCGAAGTAGGTCTCCTCGAAGCGCTCGTGGTCGCCGTACACGGTGCGCATCTGGCCCGGCCACGGGGCGGCTATCGCCAGCACGCCGGAGACGCCGTCGCCCTCGAGCACCTTGCCGCTTTCGGGATCGAGCACGACCGGCTCCACGCCGAAGAACGGCAGCGTCGCCGAGCCGGGCTTGGTCGGCCAGGCGCCGGGCAGCGGCGTGATCAGGATCCCGCCGGTCTCGGTCTGCCACCAGGTGTCGACGATCGGGCAGCGCTCGTGACCCACGCGCTTGTGGTACCACATCCACGCCTCGGGGTTGATCGGCTCGCCGACCGTGCCCAGCAGCCGGAGGCTGGACAGATCGCGCTTGTCCACGAACTCGGGGCCCTGGGCCATCAAAGCGCGAATCGCCGTCGGAGCGGTGTAGAACTGGTTGACCTTGAACTTGTCGCAGACGTCCCAAAAACGCCCGGCGTCCGGGTAGGTGGGCACACCCTCGAACATCACGGTCGTGGCGCCGTTGGCCAGCGGACCGTAGACGATGTAGGAGTGACCCGTGACCCAGCCGATGTCGGCGGTGCACCAGAACACGTCGCCGTCGTGGTAGTCGAAAATGTACTTGTGGGTCAGCGCCGTGTAGACCATGTAGCCGCCCACGTTGTGCTGCACACCCTTGGGCTTGCCCGTGGAACCCGAGGTGTAGAGGATGAACAGCGGATCCTCGGCGTCCATCCACTCCGGATCGCAGGCCGCATCGACCTTCTCCATCTCGTCGTGGTACCAGACGTCGCGACCTTCCTTCATCGGAACCTCGTTGCCGGTCCGCTTGACTACGATGATCTTCTCGACCACCGGAGCCTTCTCGGCCGCAGCGTCGGCGTTGGTCTTCATCGGAACGCTGTCCTTCTTGCCGCGCATTCCGGTGTCCTGAGTGATCACGACCTTGCAGTCGGAGTCGTTGCAGCGGTCGGCCAGCGCGTCGGAGGAAAACGCTCCGAAGCAGATCGAGTGAATCGCTCCGATGCGAGCGCAGGCCAGCATCGCCACCGCCAGCTCGGGAATCATCTGCATGTAGATTGAAATTCGATCGCCCTTCTTGACGCCGTTGGCCTTGAGCACGTTGGCGAACTTGCAGACCTGCTCGTGCAGCTCCTTGTACGTGATCTTGCGGTCGGTCCCGGGCTCGTTGCCCTCCCAGATGATCGCGGCCTGGTCGCCGCGCTTTTCGAGATGTCGGTCCAGGCAGTTGTACGTGATGTTGGTCTTGGCGCCGGAAAACCACTCGATCCGGATCTTGCCGTCATTGCGATTGTAGTTGTAGTCGCGGACCTTGTCCCACTTCTTCTCCCAGTGGAAATCCTCGCCCACCTCGCCCCAGAATCCCTCGGGATCCTTGATCGAGCGATCGTACATTTCCTTGTACTGGTCGTAAGACTTGATGTAGGCCTTCTCGCGAAACTCGGCGCTCGGTTCGAACTTCTTGTCGTCTGCCATTTCTCGACTCCTTTTTTCTTTTCCCTCTCGAAAAATCGTCGGCGAGGCGCCTTGGCGCCGCCTCGCATCTCTTCTCTTCTATCTATGCGCCCGCCTTCTTGGGCGGACGTACCAGGGCGATCATCACGGCCGCCACCAGCACGGCCACGCCGCAGATGGTGAACGCCAGCGGGAAGCTTCCCAGATCGCCTAGCTTGCCGCCCAGCATCGGGCCGGCGATGCCGCCCACACCGTAGGCCAGGAAGACCCACGGGTAGTTTTGACCAACGAACTTGTTGCCAAACGTATCGGCAGTGATCGACGGGAACAGGGAGAAGTTGCCGCCGAAGTTGAACCCGATGATCGTGGCTCCCAGGTAGAGCATGTACTCGCTGCCGGCCATCCACTGGAACAGGATCACCACCAGCCCCTGCGTGGCGGTCATCAGGAAAATCGACAGCTTGCGGCCCAGCTTGTCGCTCATCGCGCCCCAGGCGATGCGTCCGAAGCCGTTGGCCAGCGAGAAGAAGATCGCCATCGCCGTGCCCGAGATCGCGCTCGCCTCGGCGATGTCCAGCCCCGAGATGGTCAACGCCTTCATCGGAAACGCCTTCATCAGGCCGATGCTCATCAAACCCGCGCCCGCGCTGAACACGAAGGTCAGGAAGATCATGTAGAACTGCGGGGTCTTCAGCATCTCGCCGGTGCCGTAGTCGACCGTGCCGGAGCCGGCGGCCTTGCCGCCCTCGCTCGGCGCCGGCGGCTCCCAGCCCTCCGGCTTCCAGCCCTCCGGCGGAAAGACCATGAACAGACCTCCGAGCACCACCGCGGCGAAGAACACCACGCCGTAAATCAGCCAGGTGGTTCCCAGCCCGAGGTTGGAGATCAGGGAGCCGAGCGATCCGCCCAGCTTGACCCACAGCAGCGCGCCGAAGCCGAAGCCGGCCACGGCCAGGCCGTTGATCAGCCCCTTCTTGTCCGGGAACCAGCGCATCCCGACCGCGATCGGTACAACGTAGGCCAGGCCGATCCCGCTGCCTCCCACCGCGCCGATCAGCACGAAATTGACCCAGAAGTTGGTCGAATCGATTACACCTGCCAGCGCGTAGCCCAGCCCCAGCACCACGCCGCCGGCGATCGACAGCTTGCGCGGTCCGACCTTGGGCATCATGCGACCGGCCAGCACCATCACGATCGCGAAAAACGCCAGCCCGGCCGCGAAGATCGCCTGGGTCTGCATGTTGCTGAAGCCGTAGCTGAGCTTCTCCAGCCTCTCGGCGGAGACGTACTTGCCTACGATCGCGTCCAAGCCGGCCACCACCTCGGCCTTCTTCTCCTTGAGCGCCTCGATCTTCGACGGGTCGGTGGCGCTCTTGATCTCGGCCTCGACGGACTTCAGCTCCTCCCGGCCGGGATCGCTCTCGGCGACCATCTCGTCGTACTTGACCTGATCGATACCGAGCTGATCCGGACCGTAGACGGCCGCCATCTTGGACGGAGAGTCCGCAGTCAGGGCCGGCGTGAACACGGACCAGGCGTAGATGGCGCCCAGGCAGAGCTGAATCAGAATCGCCCCCACTACCACGAGCCAGCGGTTCATCACCTTTTCAGACATCGATTCCCCTTTCGGTATGTGGGTGAGATCGTTCCAGCCGCGACGGGATCCGGGATCTCGATTGCCGATTGCGGTAGATCCCGTCGCCGAATGGCCGGATACCGTATCTCTCGTCGGTTGTCTAATTAGGGTATTTGCAGACGCCGCCACATGATCTTCCTCATGAGGCGCGCAGGGAACTCGATTTTGTCACCGGTCCGGCACCGGCTCCGGCGCCCGGGTGCCGGCAGCTGGACCGGCTCGGGCCGGGGCGGTGCTCGTCGCGGAATCCGGCGACTGCAGCGGCACCACCGTCGACTCCGTCTCGCCACGACTGGCCAACAGCCAGATCAGAGCGCCGAGCAACACCGCAATGACCACCAGCAGGGCGACCACCAGGCCCCGTCCCTTGGCCCCGCCGGCCGGCTCCTCGCTATCGGAGGCGGAGACCGGCGTGGGCTGGGTCGGGTCGGGCCGTCGCCCGGCCGGCACGGCTCGCATGGCGCTCGTGCGCGACCCGCGGGGAAGCAACGACTGCAACGCCTGTGCGAAATCGCGGGCGCTCTGGAAGCGTTCGCTCCGCTCCTTCTCCAGGGCCCTTCCCATGATCGGATCGAGCTCGGCGGGAAGATTCAAATCGGGCCGCCTCTCGGTGACCTTGAACGGAGGAGTGTTGATGTGATGCGAGATGTACTCCATCGGCTTGCAGCGCGGGAACGGCAGCCGAGCGGTCAACAGCTCGTAGAAGATCACGCCCAGCGAGTAGAGATCGGACCTGTTGTCCAGCGTCTCCCCGCGAGCCTGCTCGGGCGACATGAACTCCGGCGTTCCGAAGACCATCCCCTCGCGGGTCAGCACCATCGACCCCGGCCGAGGCCGCTGCTCCCTGATCTTGGCCAGGCCGAAATCGAGCACCTTGGGGAAATCCGAGATCCCGCCCTGATCCGTCAGCAAGATGTTCTCCGGCTTCAGATCGCGGTGGACCACACCGGCCGCGTGCGCCTCCTCGAGCGCACCGAGCACCTGGATCATGATCCTGGTCGCGCGCTGGTATCCCATTGGGCCGTCCTGCCGCGTCACACGAGCGAGGTCCATGCCCTCGAGAAACTCCATGGCAATGTAGAGCTGACCGGTGTCCTCGAGCTGACCGTAGAGAAACACGCGCACCGTGTTGGGGTGCGACAGCCGGCTCATAGCGCGGGCCTCGCGGCGGAAACGGGATACCAGGTCGCGCCGCGAGGCGAGCTTGGCGTGCAGAATCTTGATCGCCACGAGGCGGTCCATGGCCGGTTGCTCGGCCTTGTAGACCTCGCCCATTCCTCCCCGGCCGATCTTCTCCAAAATACGAAATTGGCCGAGGATCTCTTTTCCGATGAGATCCTCTGACATAATGTGGCTTTTATAGCTTTATCCGGGCGACACGGCAAGCTCCGGGCAAGGATCGAAAAAAGTGAGGTGGGACAAGGTGACGAACAGATGAAACGGACTTCGCACCGAAATGACCGCACGCGCGTACCGGCGCCGCGACCGCACCGCCTCGATCCCTCTCAGATCGAGCCCCGCAATGCTCTTGCGCTGGGCTTTCCGGGCGGCGCGTCCGGCCTGGAGCTGCCGCGCCTCTCCGGCCTGCTGCGAACCGAGCGCGCCTCGCTGCGGCCGATCGGAATCGATCGAGCCGGGATCCCCCGCTCTCGATCCTCGTTGGCCCTGGCGTTGTCTCGAGACGAGATGCCGGCCGCCGTGCTGGTGCTGCCGCTGGCGCTCGCCAGGCACGCGATCGATCTCTGCCTCGGCCGCGCTCGCACGAACCCGGCGACACCATTCAGTTCGGGAGAAGAAGGAGCGTTTCTCTACCTCGTGGACCTGGCAGGAGCTGACTGGCTGGCGGCCGGCGGCCCGGGTTTCACTGTCCGCGGTCTGCTCGCCGGCACGGACCAGATCGCGGACTTTTTGGATTGTGAAATCGCTTGGCGGGTCCGTGCGCGCCTCGAGACCCCCGAGCTCGAAGAAACGCTGGCGCTGTACACGGTCGAGCCGACGACTCGGGTATCGCCGCCGCCGCTGCGAGACACTTCGCCCGCCGGCGACTGGAAGGTGCGGCTCTGTCTCGAGGTCGGCGCCTCGCGGCTGGACGCCCGAGACCTGGGCTCCGCCGAAACCGGGGATCTGATCACGCTCGACAGCTGGAGCCACCCCCGAGCCGCCAACGCTCCGCTTCGGCTCGCCTGCGGGCGCTTCGTTCGCCGGGCGCGGTGGCTGGACCCGGAGAGCATGGAGCTGCTATCTACGGAGGAGAGCATGGCTGCCAACGACAACGAAACCATTGGTGGAGACGAGCTGCGCGCGAACCTCGAGTCGCCGGAGACGGAGGCGGGATCGCTGGACGTGACCGTGCGCGCCGAGGTGGGCTGCTTGACGATGAGCGTCGACCGCGCGCTACGGCTGGTGCCGGGATGCGTGCTGCGTCTCGACCGGCCCGTCGGAACAGAGGTCCGGCTCCGCGCCGGCGACCGGGTCATCGCGCGCGGCGAGCTCGTTCAACTCGACGGCCGCCTGGGGGTCGAGATCACGGAGGTCCCATGAAGACGTCTGCTGTTTTTGTCTCGGTCGCGCTGTTGATCGGCGCTTGCGGATCCAGCGACGAGAAAAAGATCGAACGGCAATCCCAATCGGCTCGGGCCGAGGCCGAAAAGCAGGCCGAGGCCGAGCTGGCCGAGGCGAACGCCGAAGACAAGGAGGCGAAGACCGCCGAGGATGACGACCAAAAGGAGATCTCGTGCGAGGTCACGGTCGAGATCGACGGTGGCCCGGCTCCGGAGGCGCGGCTCAATCTCGCGATCGACGAATCCGAATCCGTGCGCGGCAGGCTGGTTGTGGCCGACGACGAGCTGCGGGTCAGCGGGCGGCTCGAAGGCGACGGGCTGCGTTGCTGGCTGACGGCCGAGAGCGGTGACGCGGGAACCGTGCGCCGCGGAGTGCTGCTGGGAAGCAGGACGGGAGAAACGCTCTTTGGCACCTTCGCCCTCTCCGACGACGGTGCAGAGCACTCGCTGAGCGGCAGATGGAAATCCGGCGACTAGTGCCTCGTCAACCCCACAATGCCGGGTCGGGCCGGCCCTCATCGACGATCCCTGCGTCACTCCTCCTCGAATTGGCACCGCCAGTCCTTCGTCGTCGTTCCTTGGCCTCGCGGACAGTTGCTCGCTCTACCCGAACGTTTTCGATTGGCTCGGCACTAGAGTCGGCCTGTCTGTCGGTGTTGCTCGCCGTTGCCTGCTGCGGCGACAACGACCCGGTCGCGTCCGGCTCCACCTTTGTCGGCGGCGACGATGACGACGACGGCGCCGAGAGCAACGGCTGCGGATCGAGCGCCGGCGATGGAGAGACGCTGGCCGTTCAAGCCCAGTGGGAAATCCCTTCCTACGCCACCGGCGCGTCGAGCGTGTTCACAGATCTCTACGCCTCCGGACAGCAACGCCTGTTCCTGGTCAACGACCAGCAGCAATGCGAGATCGCGCTCGTCGGCGGAGCGCCGGATTTCGACGGATCGGGGAGCTTCTGCGCCCTGACCCAGGGCTACTCCTTGCGAGGCTGGACGCGGCTGGACGGCATCGACCACGTTGTGGACGCCGACTCCCGCGCGATCCTGTCGGGCAATGGCGAGGACAGCTATTCTCTGCCGGCGGCGCTGGGCAATCCGAGCGGGCTGGCCTGCGACGGGGAGCGCTTTTGGATGAGTGACGGAGCTGGCTCCGCGCTGTGGGTCGTGGATCCCGGCGGAGAGGCGCCCTTCTCGCGACAAGCGCCCGCTACCGGAGCGGTCGGGGTCGACTTCGACGGGAAGCAGATCTGGGTGCTGGTTGGAGAAAACGTCGTCGAGATGGCGCTCGACGGCTCGGTATGTCGCTCGATGTCTCTGGGAGAGCAGCTATCCGGTTTTTCGGTCGAGCCCGGCTCTGGACAGGCCTGGGGAGTCGACGCCGACGAGAATCGCCTCTACCACTACCAGCTGTCCAACGATTGAGCTCGATCGATCTGTCCGGTCAAGGAACGATTGGGTAGATCAGCTCCAGCGGCTGGCCGTCGCGCAACAGCTCGAAGCGCAGCGTTTTTGCCTTTCGCAACGCCTCGAAAACATCGAAGTAGTGCTCGGGCCGCTCGATGGACCTGCCGTTGACCCGCACCACGACGTCGCCTTTGCGCAGATCGAGACGCTCCGGCGCTCCGCCCGGGAACCCGATGATGCGAAACCCGGCGAATCTTCCATTCCGAAAAGAAGGCTCGGTTCGTACGCGCGCCAGTAGTGCCGCGGGACCGGAGTCCAGAACCTCGTCGAGCTCGGCGCGGCGAATCGAGACGTCGTCTTCGCGCCTTGCCTTTCCCGCTGCTTCGGATTCTGCCGCCGGCTCGCCCTCTCCGGCCGTAACGCTCTCGGGAGCCTCGGCGGCCTCCTTTGCGGCGACATCCCGGACTCCACCCACGAAAGCGACCAGCAAGGCCGCCGCCGCGAACTCCTTTGATGTGAACAACAACCTCACGCCGGTGCTCCTTCGGATCGCAGCTCCTCCACGTGCCGCCAGACCGTCTGCTCGATCTCGTTGGCGGGTCTTTCTCCGTTGAGCGCGACAATGCGATGGCCGGGGAACATCTCTTCGATCCCTTCGTAGGACTCGACCAGCCTATCTTGAAAATCGGACTCGTCGTAGATTCCTTCACCTCCGGATCTGCTGCGCCTTCGCTCTTCTGCGACGCGCTGTGAAACGCGCAGGTAGAAGACCAGATCCGGCTTCCTGACATACCGATTGAGCTCCCGGATCCACTCCTCGGCCCGTTCGTCCGATGCATCGAGGCTCTGGTAGATGACCGACGAATAGGTGAATCGATCACATATAACGTTGACTCCGTCGCGTAAATTGGGTTCGATCTCGGCCTCTTGGTGATCGTGACGGTCGGCTGCGAACAGCAACGCCATTGTTGTCCAACCCGGAGGCTTGCTGCCGCGCAACACCATTCTTCCCGAAAGCACCTGTCGGATCAGCATACCCACCGGTCCGGCCGAAGGCTGGGCCGTTACATGCGCCGGCAGACCCCGAGAGACGAAGGCCTCGCGCAAGGCACGCGACTGGGTGGTGGTGCCGGAGCCGTCGACTCCTTCAAACACAATCAAATGTCCTCGGGTCATCGCCATCTCCAATTCAAACCCAATTCAGACAAACAGAGTTCCCCTGCCCGGTCAACGCTCGGATCGGCAGGATCCGGTATCAGACATCCTGAATATATCACGGCAGCAATAGCTGGCCGAAGTAAACGGAGTCTGAGATTCTCGGCCGATCTGTCGGCCGGCTCGTCCCCTGAAATCGACGCTCTCCACCAAGCCGTCCAATCAATTGATTATCTACCCGCGCTGCGCACTCGGCGTGTCTGACAGGGGTGTTATTCGCAGGAGACCGAGCTCGTCAGCACGCGGCTTTTGTCTCGGCCGTCCTCGGCGTAGATCAGCACTGCTCGATTTTTTTCGGCCGCCACCGCCACCTTGGTGAAGTTGGACCTGTCGGCATATATCTGAAACTCTCCGCCCTGCTTGCGCCCCCTGGCGTCGAAGCGGTTCATTCCCACCAGCAAATTTCGCTGGAATGAACGAATCGCGACACCGAAAAACCATCCTGCCGTCTCATCTATCCGCACACCCTGGGCTCCATCCGCTCTCGAGATTCGAACCGGCTCCCGCAACGGGCTCCCGTCGGAGCCCAGCACTGCGAAGTAGTACTCCGGCATCTCGTCATCGTCCCGCTCATCCCGAAAAGCGATCCCCACCTCATATCCCCCCGCAGGAGTCAGCGAAGGCTCGGGGTTGAAAAACCCACATTCGGCAACGTCCACCTGCTCTCCAAGAGACAAACCGTCTCCGACCGGCGCGGCTCTCACGACGCAACGCGTCGCGCCTCCGCTGTTGTCCAGGTCGTTCCAGGCGAAAATCGCATTGCTCCCGACGATCGCTATCGCAGGTCCAGACAAAGCGCCGCGGCCGGAGATCTTCTTTTTCGAAACGACCTTCATGTCTTTCAACGAGACCAAGGCCATCTTCAGGCGTGATGTCTCCGACGCTCCTTCGTGCCAAACGGCTATCGCCTCGTCGCCCCGAACCCCAACGTCTATACTAGCGGCGAACCCCCCTGCCGAACCGAGACGAACCACGCGAATCGAACCGCCGTCTCCTTCGACCAGGGCCAGGTAAGCACCTCCCGGACGAGTACCGTCCGGCCTTTCGAGCATCGCCACCGCCCCACCCTGCTCGCCCGCCCCGCAAACGGCGACGTGCTCAGCGCTGATCGAGGTGCCGGCCCCTCCCGGCCAGAATGTCTTCGAGCCCGCGTCTTTGCTCGCATCCACCGGCGGCGGCTCGAATCGATCGATCCTGTGGGAGGGCCCCAGGGGCGCTGCGTCCCCTCCGAGAAAAACACAACGCGTCACGCCCTCCACCGACCAGGCGGCCAGAAAACGCCCCGGCGCGGTGCGCGCCAGAGCCACGGCGTCCGCGGGCCGCGACGTCTCGTCCAGCACCGCCTCTCGCTCCATGCGGCAGCTCTGCTGCTCGCGGTTCGCACAGCAGGACGCCGTCAGCAACAGTGAAAGTATGAATGGCAGAGCATCGCGACCGATCTCTCTCATCGATCGCCGTCCAACACTCCCCGAGCCCTCATCGCCCGCTCGAGATCGGCAGAGCGCTCGATCAGATCGTCCGGTGTCTTGATCGGCTCGAACCGGCCGGCCTCCCCTTCGCGCGGCACCAATAACCAGGCCGCGTCCACGCTGTCGGTCAGCTGACCGAGCAAGCGCTCGAACTGCACCGCCGTGCGCCCCTCGACCTTCTTTGTGACCGTGAACCAGTCCAGCTCCGGCGCCGACTCCAGCGACTCGGCGCAAAACACGAAGCTGTTGGTGTTGAACACCGGTATCCGGTCGACGTCGAAATCGCGGGGCAACCGAAACGCCTCGACGATGGTCAGCCGCCCGTCGACCAAGGCCGGAAACCCGCCGACGTCGCCGGGACGCGTCTCCACCAGCTCCACCGACATCCCGCGGCCGCTTTCGAGATGCATGCCGATCACCACCGGATCGAGCGAAGCGCCGAGATTGTCCACGTTGGAAACGGTCAGTATCCGCCCCCCCCTCTCGACGAAGCGCTCCAGCTCGCCGCTGCGCCGCAACGCAAACGGGAGATCGCCGTGTCCCGGCGCGTGTAGCGACGGCCGGCCGCTGTCGTCGAAAAAGATCTCACCGTCGGGCGTCAAGCGCAGGGAAACCAGTTGGCAAAAAGAGCGCACTTCGCAGTCGAAGCTCAGACCGGCCAGATGGTCGGCTGTCTCGCGCTCGGTGGCGAAGCTGTTCATCAGCAGCACCGGAACCCGACCGCCGCCGGCCCGCGAGACCTGGGAAATCTTGAGGTCTAGAAAGGAACGGCCCGCAACGGCCCGAACCACGCCCTTGACCACGCCTCCGAAACGAGTCGCCATCCCGCCGTTGAGCACGACCGCTCCGACCTCTCCGGCCTCGATCGCTTCCTGTCCGCGCCTCTCGAAACGCTTCCAGTCGCCAGTGCCGGGCTGGGGGTAACGGGTCAACGCCTCGTCGGGCGGCAGATCCACCGGATCTCTCAGCCGGTTGCGATCGGGATCCGCGTCCAAGCGACGCACCCGATCGGCGAGCTCGAAAAAAGGGATCGTGTCGAATCCGTGTTCGCCGAGCAGATCCCTGGTTTCGCCATCCAGCTGGCCGAGATCGATCATGCGTGGTTACCCGATATCGAAGCCCGCCGGAGATCGGCGGGGCACAGGAAAGAAGAAACGATGAACCCTACTCGTTTTCGAAATCGAACTTCAGGTCGTAGTAGCCTTCCACGGGCACACCAGGAGGATCGGGAACCGCGATCTCCTCGGCCGCGTTGGAGACGCATTTGGTCATCTTCTTGTCCTTGATCGGGGTGCGCTTCACCTTGGCCTTGGTCACCTTCCCCGATTCCTTGTGGACGTCGAGCACCAGGTTCATCGGCCCTTTGACGTTTCGGTCGCGCTCGAGCGCCTGCTCGTAGCAGCTCTTGAAAGCGCCGCGCTTCGCCTCGAGAGCGGACTGGAGCTGTCCCTCGGTCTTGGGGTTGAGCTCGGCTCCGCAGGCGACGGCGAACATTCCGAACGCCAGGCAAAGGGCTATCGCGAGCATCTTCTTGGCTGTCTTCATTGCTCCGCCCTCCTACTCGGCCTTCTTGGCCGGCTGCTTGACCTTCTTGTTCTTGGAGATGTCCTGGGCGAGGATGTTGAACTCCACGCGGCGGTTCTTCTCCTTGCCCTCGTCGGTATCGTTGTCCGCGATCGGCCGCGACTCGCCGTATCCGACCGCCTCGAGCACGCTCCCGTCGATGCCGGCCTTGACCAGGAAGTCCTTGACCGAGTTGGCGCGCTTCTGCGAGAGCTTCTTGTTGTACTTCTTGGAGCCGTCGCTGTCGGTGTGGCCCTCGATCCGGATCTTCTCGATTCCCGAATTCTCCTTGATCACCGAGGCCACGTCATTGAGCAGATCGTGCGACTCCATCTTGATGGACGCCTTGTTGTAATCGAACATCACCTTCTCGGAGATCTCGATCTTCTTGCCCACCAGCTTGGCCTTGCGGATCTTGGGCTTCGGCTTGGGCGGCGGGGGCGGCGGCTCCGGCTGCTTGGCGGCAACCAGAATGTCGTCCTTGCCCTTCAGCACGGCCTTGCCCTCGCTGTTCAGCTGCGCGCTGGCGCTGAAGCTGCAACCGAGCAAGCCCGCGCCGAGGAGGGCAATGCCCAGACAAGCCATGATCGTCCGTGCTCTCATGTCATCCTCCCTCTTCGACATAGTTGATGAGGTGTCAGCCGGTGGAGCTCGCCAATCCGGCTCCAACGACCCTTTCTCCTATCGATGAGCCAAACGGTTCACCAAAAATGCTTCTTTGTCAAATGACAATTCATTTTAGAGTACTACGTGGCAACTGGAGGAAGAAAATGTTGATCGGTGCTCATCAGTCGATTCGCGGGGGAATCCACCGCGCCGTCGAGCGCGCCTCCGACGACGGCTGCAAATGCTTGCAGGTCTTCACCAAGGCGCCCCAGGCCTGGCGCGAGCCGCGGGTCGAGGCCGAGGAGGTCGAACGCCTGCGCGAGGCCCGCGAGCGGACCGGAATCGGGCCGCTGATCTCCCACGCCTCCTACCTGGTCAACACGTGCTCCGCAACGCGGCGCACCAGAGCCCGCAGCCTAGAGGCGCTGAAAAACGAGGCCGCGCGTTGCGATCTGCTCGGCATCGAGCTGCTGGTCTTCCATGCCGGCTCTCCAGGCGAGCTGGGAGAAAGCGAGGGGATCCGCCTCGTCGCCGAGGCCGTCGCGGAAACGGTCGACGCCAGTGAGCGCGTCGAGCTGCTGGTGGAGAACACCGCCGGTCAGGGACGCAGCATCGGCCACCGCCTCGAGCAGCTCGCCGCGATCCTCGAAGCCTGCGATCGGCCGGACCGCACCGGGATCTGCCTCGACACCTGCCACGGATTCGCCGCCGGCTACCAAGTGGGCGGAGAGTCCGAAAACGATCTGCTCGAGGAGGTCGATCGCGCAATCGGCATCGATCGCGTCGGCGCGATGCACCTCAACGATTCCCGCGGCGCCCAGGGCTCCAGGGTCGACCGCCACGAGCGAATCGGACGGGGCCTGATCGGGCTCGAGGCGTTCGAGCGGCTGGTCAACGATCCGCGCCTGGAGGGCATGCCCGCCGTGCTCGAGACCCCGATCGAAAAAGGCGAGACCTACCGCGAGGAGGTCGAGACGCTCACCTCGCTGCGAGGTTACCGCTCTCGCAAATAGAATCCGGCTACCCGCTTCGCCCCCCGAGCTCCAGCGGCAGCCCGCGCACGCGGTCGTCCAGCTCTCCGTCCCGGTACGCCACGCGTCCGGCGACCAGCGTCGCCGCCACCGTCGAGGAGAACTCGTGACCGGTATAGGGCGACCAGCCGCACTTGTGCAGCACGTCCCGGCTCCGCGCCGTTTGGGAGCGGTCCGGATCGACCAGCACCAGGTCCGCGAAGCAGCCCTCGCGCACGTAGCCCCGATCCTCGATCCCGAACAGGCGCGCTGGAGCGTGGCAGACCTTCTCCACCAGCCGTTCCAGGGAGATCATCCCCCGCCGCTGGAGGTCGATCAGCGCCGGTAGCGCGTGCTGCACCGAGGCGATTCCGGACGGCGCCGCCAGCGAGGCCTTCCGCTTGTCCTCCATCGGGTGCGGCGCGTGATCCGTCGAAACGGTGTCGATCCGATCCGCGGCCAGCGCCTCGCGCAAAGCATCCCGATCCGCGCGCGTCTTGATCGCCGGGTTGCACTTGATCAGGGTTCCCAGCCGCTCGTAGTCCTCGTCGCAAAACCAGAGGTGGTGCACGCACGCCTCGGCGGTCACGAGCTTGCCGTCCGGCGCGCCGGCCTCGAGCAACTCCAGCTCGCGGGCGGTGGAAATGTGCAGAATGTGCAGCCGGGTGCCGTACCTGCGGGCCAGCTCCACGGCTCGCGACGACGAGAGATAGCAGGCTTCGGCCGATCGGATCTCGGCGTGGCAGGCGAGCGGCGGATCGCCGCCCAGGCGGCTCCTGCAGTCGGCCTCGTTGCGCTCGATGGTGGGCGTGTCCTCGCAATGGGCCACCACGGTCAGCGGCGAGCCGCGGAAGATCTCCTCGAGCGTCCGCTGCCGCCGCACGACGAGGTTTCCGGTCGAAGCGCCGAAAAACACCTTGATCCCACAGACGTGTCGCGGGTCGGCGGCGAGCAGCTCGTCGAGGTTGTCGTCGCTGGCGCCCAGGTAGAAGGCGTAGTTCGCCATCGAGTCGCGCGCGGCGATGCTCAGCTTCTCCTCCAGCCGGGCGCGCGTCGTTGTCGGCGGCGAAGTGTTGGGCATCTCCAGGTAGCTGGTGATCCCGCCGGCCACCGCGGCGCGCGACTCGCTGCGGATCTCGGCCGCGCGCTCGGCTCCCGGCTGGCGAAAGTGCACGTGCGTGTCGATCATTCCGGGCAGCAGGTACGCCCCGCCGGCGTCGATCACCTCTCCGGCCGGGCGCCCCGACAGATCCTTTCCAACCGCCTCGATGCGTAATCCACGCACCAGCACGTCGCCCTCCGCGATTGCGCCGTCGCCGACAATCCTGGCGTTGACTATCTTGAGGCTCGACGGCATCTCGCTCTCCTCTCGTTATCGCTGGCAGCGCGGACAGAAGAAGGTCGCGCGCTGCTGTTGGACGATCCGTCGCACCGTACCCGGGCACCCGCGGCGCCCGCACGGCTCCCCCTCTCGCGCGTAGACCGCCAGCCGCTGGGCGTACCCGCCCTCCTCTCCGTTGGAATCCCGGTAGTCCGAGAAGGTGGTGCCGCAGTCCTCGATCGCCTGCTCGAGCACCGCGCGAATCGACTCGAGCAGCCTTCTCGACTCGCGAGCATCGATTCCGCCGGCGGGACGGCGCGGATCGAGCCGGGCCAGATGGCAGATCTCGGCGGCGTAGATGTTGCCGATTCCGCCCAGCCGGTCCTGGCGCATCAGCCAGGGCTTGAGCGGCGTGGGGCTGCCGCCGATCAGCGAGCGCAGCGCCCGTGCGTCGAGCCGGGGATCGAGCGGATCGACCGCCGCCTCCAGTTCGCGAACGTCGCCGCACAGTCGCATCGTGCCGAAGCGGCGCGTGTCGACGAACAGCACGCGACCGCGATCGAGGCGCAGCACGGCCCGCAGGTGGCGCACCTCGCCGATTCGGCCGCGATGTAAGAGCAACCG
This sequence comes from Polyangia bacterium, assembly GCA_046484285.1. Classification (GTDB taxonomy): domain Bacteria; phylum Myxococcota_A; class Polyangia; order JAAYKL01; family JAAYKL01; genus CAZHCG01. Next base: position 33,547 of record JAWOBP010000060.1, on the reverse strand, counting down.
GCCGGTCATCCGCAGGTGGACCACCAGGTACAGATCCGCCGAGCGCCGGCGGGGACGCGCCAGGTCGAAAACCACCCGCTTTCCAACTCGGCGCACGCCCAGCACGCGGGTCCCGGCCGCCGCGCTCGCCTCCGGCTCGTCGAGCTTTTCGTCGAACACCTCGATCTCGCGCAGGCGGCGCCCGGCCACGGCCGCGTCGAGCTGGCGGACCACCGTCTCCACTTCGGGAAGCTCGGGCATGAAAAAAAACTACACCCGCATCGCCGTCGCGCCAATGGCCGAGGACGGTTACTCGACGATTTCGTCCGCTTCCAGGTCCGGCGCGGGGTCGCGCTGCTCGCCGTCGATGTCGCCGCCGACCTCTTCCAGCGCCTCTCCCTGGTCGATCGCTCCGGCGGCGGAAGACGTCAGGTGCAGGTCGCCGGACTCGGGGTCGTCGAACCATTCGGCCTGCGCCGCGGTCTCGTTGTTGCCGATCTGCGCCCCCGCCCCGTCGCGGTTGATCACGTCCAGGTTGCTCAGTTTCTGCGCAAACGTCCCGCTGCTGTCCGAAAAGCGCGCCTCGAGGGCCGTCGAGAAAGACGGAAACCCCTCTCTTTTCACCTGTTTTTCCAGCGCGATCATTGTCTCATCTTCCGGGCCGCGCAGCCCACGCTCACGTAATGTGCTATCCTTTTTTCATGAAGCTCCTTTCGACATCTCTGTGGTTGTCGATCTCGGTCGTGGTGGTCTGCAGTTGCTGGCGAGGCGCGGGTCTCGGCGGCGAAGGCGGAAACGACGGCGACACTTTCGGCGACACCGACAGCTGGCTCGGAACGGACACCGAGGACGTGCTGGTCCCGGTGGAGGAGGGCCTGCTGGACTCCTCGACGAATCTGATCTGGCAGGATCCCCCGCTCTTCGAGCTGCTGCCGTGGAAGGACGCCGACCAGTACTGCCGGGATCTGGTCGCCGGCGGAAAGGACGACTGGCGGCTGCCCGACATCGACGAGCTCAAGACGCTGATCCGCGGTTGCAATACCGCCCAGTGCGCCGTCACCGATCCCGACTGTCTCCATCTGTCGTGCAAGGACTGGGATCCCAACTGCGACTGGTGCGTCGACGGCGCCGGTCCCGGCGGCTGCTACTGGCGCCCCGCGCTGCAGGGATGGTGCGAGGTCTACTGGTCCTCGTCTCCCTCCCCGCCCCAGGGCGAGCTGTACTGGCACGTCTCCTACGTCACCGGAGGGCTGAGCGCCGAGGACCGGATGTACGCAAACGCGGTGCGCTGCGTTCGCTGATTGTTCTTGTTTGAAGGCGCCCTCGGCCGTCCAGACGAGCCTCACTCCTCCGACGTCTCGCCCAGGATCTCCAGCTCCACGGGGCCGCCCTCTCCCTCGCGCCGCTCACCGTGACCGACGGCCACGAGCCGATCCGGGTCGACGCCGTTTTCAACCAGGTAGCGCAGCACCTCGAGCGCGCGTCTCTCGGCCAGGCGGCGCTTTTGCTCGGGCCGACCCCGGCCGCCGGCGTAGACGCCGATTCGAACCCCGATCTGCGGATGCTCCTCGAGCGCGTCCACCACCGCGTCGAGCACGCGCCGCGAGCGCGGCCGGAAGCGCTTGGTCCTGCCGCGGAAACGGATCGGCTCGACCAGCTCGATGCGGTCGGAGCGCACGATCGCCAACTCGTCGCCCTCGTCGTGAGAGCCGTCGGCTGGGGTCAAAGCGGCCGCCGTCTCCGGATCCTCTCCGTAGGGGTCTTCGGCTCGAAGGACAGCGTCGTCGTCCTCCAGGTCACCAGTGTTCCCGGTCTCCTCCGGATGACCATCCCCTGTGCCCACCGGACCGTCGCGCTCCTCGAATTCGTCCGCCTTCTCGACCTCGCCCGGATGGCCGTCCGTTTCCTCGGGCACGCCGACCCCGTCCGCTCCGGAGGCGCCCGGCGCCGAACGCCAGGCCACGCCTCCGAAGACCCTCGCGACCGGCGATCCCACACCGCTGACCAGGCCGGCTCCGCCGCCGACGGTCAGCCACACGCCCGGTCCCACGGCGATTTTCACCGCGGCGTCGGCCTCCAGCGGCGCCTCGGCCGAGTCGCCGTCGAAGCCGGTCTCTCCCAACAGCTCCGCCACGCCGCGCACGCGCTCCGAAAAAAACACCTCGACCGCGGCGCCGTAGGTCAGGCGAGGGCCGATCTCGGCCATCGCGATCTCACGCCGACGCCGGATCAGGTAACCCGCGTCGAAGCCGAAGCGCACGCGGTCCAGGTCCACCCCGAAAGCCAGCTTGGGCTCGGCGGTCACGAACGAATCGCCCAGGTAGGCGTTCTCGCTGACCGCCCGTCCCAGCGGCAGGCCGACCACCGGCACCAGCGCCAGGCCGATCAGGTCGCTTCGGCCGCCGAACGCGCCGATCAGGTCGAGCTTGAGGTGGAGGCGCACGTCGCCCAGGCCGGCCGCGACGTCCGGTGCGCCGAACTCGTCGCCGCTGACCGGATCGCGGGCGTCGCTGCCGCTCTGGTAGAGCACGGCCGGCAGCGCCAGGCCGGCTTCGAAGACGCCGTAGAGGCCCAGCGCCGCGCTCAGCTCCAGCGAGGTGTGGTGCTCGACCAGCGGGGTCTCGCCGCCGGACCAGCTCGCGCAGCTGTCGCCGTCGGCGCGCTCGCAGTCGCGCACCACCAGCGGGCTGTGCTGGTAGATCACCAGCCCGCCCGCGCCGCCGGAAAGGCCGTCGGGAACTCGCGAGCCCTCCACGGTGAGAAAGCTCCCGCTGCCCGGAGCGCCCTGGAAGCCCTGGACGGAAAACCCCCGCCCCTCGTCCGCCGCGGCCGCGGCGACCGCTGTCAGCGCGCAGCACAGCGCGACGATTGCGACCCAACCTCTCATCTCCCGCTCCGTTTCGCTGCGATCGGAACACCGCGCCATTTCACGGCAAAGAGCCCGCCGTGAAGACACCGTACCCCGAAGGCTACGAGCCGTTTCGGACTCTTGTCAATCGCTCGGCGGAAAACCGCCGCCCGTTTTTCAAACTCCGATTGCCCGCCGGCTCGCGATCGTCTACAAGCTCCGCGTCGTTTCGCGCAGGTGTCGAAACTTTTTCAAAGGAGTACGACATGGCCAAGAGCAAAAAAGCAGCGCCCGAGTACAGGATCGAGAAGAAGCGCAACGGCCGCTACGCCGTGATCGGCAAGGACGGAAAGTACATCCGCGGAGAGGCCAAGGTGGAGATCCTGGCCGGGAAGAAGCTGATCAAGCTCCCGCCCAAGAAGAAGAAGGCCGAAAAACCCGAAGAAGAGAAGACCGAGTAGCCGAACCGCGCCGAGCGAATCACCGCCCGTGGAGATCCGCAATGTCGTCGAGCGAAACCGTCGAATCCGGGCACGCTCGACACAGTCTGCGATCCCCGCTCACGAGCGGTACCGACATCCTGCGCGCCGCGCAGACGAATTGGGCGTCGTAGGCTGTGATGCCTCTGGCGATCGCGAGCTCCAGCACTTCGACCCCGCCCGGCTCCACCTCGCCGTTGCGCAGCAGCTCGACCGCGCTGCGCCACACGTGCCGCGCCTGGTCGGGGGTGAGAATCCCCGCCCGGTGTGAGGTCGCCAGCACGTTCAGCAGCTCGGCCCTCCACAGCGGAGGCAAACGCCAGTCGGGGTCCAGCTCCCACAGCTCCCGCACCTCGTCCGTCCGCTCTCCCTCGATCAGCAGGTAGGCCACCACGGTGGTGTCGACGACTATCACCTGCGCTCTTCTCGCAGCGCCTCTTCGAGCACTTCCCGGGTCAGGCGCCTCGCGCCGGTAACGCGCAATCGGTCGATCTCTGCCAGGCTCGGAGGTCCGGCTCGATCCTCGAGTTGGACGGCGACCATATAATATCGCAGCCAGCCGGCAGCGTCAAGGTGGGGTTTTGTTCTATCGAAGCAAAACGCGCGCTCAGGACAACCTGTCGAACGCGGCTCGCAGGCGGGCGTCGGCCGTAATCAGGCTCGCGCCCCTGTTCACGGCGGCCGAGAGGAACAAGGCATCGTATGCGTTCAGCGAATGATCCCTGGACAGGGAAATGGCGCCGGGCAAGAGATCGCGATGTCCGAGCGCCTCGAGCGGAAGATCGAGAATGGCGTCCATGATCAGGCTCGTCTCCTTGCGGGTCAAAACGCCTCGCGTCTCTTTTTTGAGGAGCACCTGCGCCGCTTCGACGAAGACCAGCTCCGGAGCCATCAGGACGCCGTCCCCGCGCCAGGCGCTCTCCACGGCCGCCTCCAGGTCCCGTGGAAGCGGACCGTCGGGCACGTAGAGACGAACCAGCGCCGATGTGTCGACGACAGCGACGCTCACCGCGTGCGCTCCTCGCGGATCTCCTCGACGGTGTCTCCGAGCTCGCGACCCTCGAGGCGATGTCGCCAGGACGCTGCGAGATCGGTAGGCGAGTCTCCGTGCAGACGACGGGCGCGCTCGAGTAACGCGATGACCTGCTGCTGGATGCTGCGATGGTTGCGCCTCGCCAGATCTGCAATCGCGCGGTGCAGGTCTTCGGGTACGTTGCGAATGGTCATGTTCTTCATCACAGGCCCCTGGATATCATTATGCAGTCATTGCATTATGGTGTCAAACAGGGCGATCAGCCGGTGTTCGGGTTTTTCTTCCATACGGCGCGCCTGACCCACAGCACGGCCAGAACGTCGGCCACCAGGGCTCCGATGATGAACGAGATCCAGACCCACTCCACCGGCGCCTCGCCCAGGTAGACCCCGGCGTAGGCCAGCGGGATCGAGATCCCCAAAACGCGCAACGAGGTTATAGCCAGCGTGGGCATCCCGCGGCCCAACCCCTGCAGGATGCGGCCCGAGGCCATCCCGACCGACATCAACGGGTAGACGAACACGGCGTAGGCCAGGTAGGTGGTCCCGACCGATATCGCCTCGGCGTCGTCGGTGAACAGCCCCACAATCGACCCGGAAACCAGGTAGGCGCCCACCCCCAACAGCGACGCGGCGGCCAGCGCCCAGCCGTAGGTGTAGAGCGTGGTGCGGCGCACCAGATCCGCGCGGCCGGCGCCGCTGAAGATACCGACCACGGTCACCGCGGCCGTGGACAGCCCCAGCACCGGTAGCGCCACGATCATGTCGATCTTGTTGCCCGCCCCGTAGCCGGCCACGGTGCGCTGTCCGAACTCGGCCAGCACCCGGTTGTTGAGCGCCATCCCGACCGCCATCACCAGGTGCCCGGCCGTGGCCGGCAGACCCAGCGACACCACCGGCCCCGTCACGTCGCGCCGCGGCAGCACGGCCGCGAGGCGAAACCGCGCTATCGTTCTGCGACGAATCAACACCACGTAGACGAACAGCGCCAGCGCGAACAGCTGCGCCGCGGCGGTGGCGTAGGCCGCGCCGCGAATGCCCAGCCCCAGGGAGAAGATCAGCAGCGGATCGAGCAGCAGGTTGACCAGCGTTCCGGCGACCATGATCACCATCGGCGTGCGCGCGTCGCCCTCGCCGGCCAGCACCGAGCGGAGCGCGGCGGTGACGAAGAACAGCGGAACGACGAAGCAGATCGGCTCGAAGTACTCCCAGGCCAGCTCGGCGGCGAGCCCCTCGGCGCCCAGCAGCGGCAGAAAGAACCGCCCTCCGGCCAACCCGGCCGTGGCCAGCGAGACGCCCAAGATCAGTCCCAGACCCAGGCCTCCGGAGGCGACCGCCTCGGCGCGCCGCCGGTCGCGCCGCCCGAACGCCCTGGCGACCAGTGCCGTCACTCCGGTCGCCAGGCCGTTGGTCAGCGAGATTGCAACGAAGAACAGTGCGCCGACGTAGGTCGCCGCGGCCAGCGCCTCGTGACCCAGCTGTCCGATGAAGGCGGCGTCGACCACCGCGTAGACCGCGTGCACTGAGAAGCCGACCATCATCGGCGCGGCCACGATCCAGACCGCGCGGTGGGGACGCCTCACGAACTCGTCGACGCGATCAGGCCCGCCGCCGCTCTCTTTCGAAGGGGACGGCTCAGTCATCTCCGCGGCCGATCACCGCGCAGACGTTGCAACCGCCGAAGCCGAAGGAGTTGGCCAGCACCCGCCGGTGCTCCAGCGCGCGGGCGCCCTCGGCCACGGCGTCGACCTCGGTGTCGGGCTCGGGGTCGAAGTTGATCGTGGGCAACAGCGTACCGCGGCGCATGCCCTCGATCGCCAAGATGATCTCGATCGAGCTGGAGGCGCCCATCGTGTGGCCGATCTGGGACTTGTTGGCCGAGACCGGCAGGCGGAAATCCTCGCCGAACACGCGGCGCAACGCCTCGATCTCGGTGGCGTCGCCGGCCCGCGTCGAGGCCGCGTGCGCGTTTATCGCTTCTATCTCGTCGGGAGCGACGCCGGCGTCGGCGAGGGCCTCCTCGATACAGGTGACGATCGTCGGCAGGTAGGGCGCCACGTAGTGCTTCGCGTCCGAGGTCATGCCCACGCCCTCGACCACGGCTCGCACCGGCAGGCCGGCTTCATCGGCCCAGCCGCGCGTGGTCGCGATCAACGCGGCGCAGCCCTCCGAGACGACGAACCCCTTGCGGTCCCGCGACATCGGCCGCGAGGCCTTGCTCGGATCCTCGAGCGCGCGGTCGCCCGGCTTGCGGCTCTGGAACGCGCCGTTCATCGAGGCGAACGAGGCCAGCAGGGAGCGCAGCACGGGAAAGTCGCAGGCGCCGGTGATCACCGCGTCGGCTCTCTTGCAGCGCAGCAGCATCGCCGCGCTGGCCAGCGAGGCCGCTCCGGTGGCGCAAGCGGCCACCGGGCTGAAGATCGGGCCCTTGGCGCCGGTGTGGATCGAGACCTTGCCGCCCACCAGGTTGAGACATCCGTTGGGATTTGTGAACGGGTGTGGCGTCTCGCCGGCGCCGACCTTTGTCTCGGCGCGGATCATCGCGTCCAGCCCGCCGATCGCCGACGAGAAGGTGATCGCCACGCGCGGCGCCCGCTTTTCGGTGATCTCCAAAGCGGCGTGCTCGAGCGCGCGCTCGGCCACGGCCATCGAGTGAAAGATCACCGGCGAGAACCAGTTGGCCTTTGCGCGCTCGCTCCAGAAGCTCAGGCCGCTGAAGTCGACGGGCGGGACCTCGCCGGAGACGCGCACCGGGTAACCCTCGGGCGGGTCGAAGCGGCCGACCCAGTCGACCCCGGAGCGTCCGGCGGCGAACGCCTCCCACTGCTTTTCGAGATCCTCTCCCAGCGGAGTAATCATGTCGTAGCCGCACACGACGATGTCGTCGGCGGCTCGCTCTGTCGGCATCGAGGCCCTCCTACCAGGGGATGTATTCGTAGAGCTTGGCGAACATGTGCGTCACGTCCACCCAGTTGGCGAAATCTTCCGGCGAGCCCATGTGCTCGCGCTTGTTGACCATGATCCACGACATCGTCGCCGCGCCGTCGTGGCAGGTGGAGCAGTCGCGCGTCACCGAGGTGCAGCAGCGGTGGATCGTGCGCAGGTCCGAGGCGTAGGAATTGAAGCCCATCAGCCGCTTGGGCCTGGGCTCGCGGTCGTCGACGGCGTCCGAGACCGAGGGGCACTCCATCCAGCCGAAGCGGCGGCCCAGCATCCTCTGCGTGGTCAGCACCTGGTGGTAGTACTTCGAGGAGACCACCACGTGGGGATACGTCTCGAGCATGCGGTCCATCTCGTCGCGGACCTTGCGGTAGAGGTCGTCGCTCCAATCCATTCCATCGACGTTCGAGTCGTTCGAGAAGAGCTGGTAGTGGACTCTCAGGCCGGCTTCCTCGATCTTGCGCGTCACGCTCTCCATCTTGTCGATCGTCTGGGGAGTGATCGTGTACAGGTAGTAGGTGTTGTCGTCTCCGCGGTAGTGCTCGAGCGAGATCCCGAAGGTGTTCTTGCCCCGCAGCCGGATCTCGTCCTCCTCGTCGCCCCACAGCGAGATCCCGATCCTCATCTCGGGGTAGCGCTCGCGCGGAATGCGGCGCACGCCGTTTGTCGCCGACGAGCACTTGACGTTCTCGTACCAGACGTCGAGGCGGTCCAGCGACAGCGAAGGCTCGCCGCCGATCAGGATCGCGTAGTTGACCCCGCGTTCCTTCTCCCGCTCGATGAACTCCTTGATCACGCCGAGATCGCCGACGTCGTCCACCAGGTTCTGGCCGCTCGAGTAGTAGAAGCAGCCCTTGCAGCGCAGGTTGCAGGTGTTGTTAACGTCGTAGATGGAGGAGCGCATGCCGCTCTGCCCCACCATGTTCTTGATATCCCGGTACTTGCGCTCGGTCTCCTCGTCTCGAACAAGATCCCTGATCGTCAGCACTTCAACCGCTCCTCGCCGATCGTCGCCGACGCGCGCGGCGCCGCCGGCGACTCTGAAAAAAGTGATCAAGTATAGAGGTTGGCTCCTTTTTCGTAGCCCTGCACCCAGACCGCAAGGTAGGTATCGACGTAGTCGAGCCACTTGCGGAACTCCAGCTCGCTGTCCACGTGCTGCGCCATCCTGGCGGTCACGATCGCCGATCCGGCGGCGTAGTGCCGGCACTCCTCGCAGTCGGTGTCGGGGACGCAGCAGGCGGCGGAGCGATCCCAGCTCAAATCCGATCGGTACTGCCTGAAGCTGCGTCCCAGCCCCAGCTTGGTGTCCGGGTTGACCCGCGGGTAGGGACACTTGAAACGCCGGTGCAGGGAACGCTCGGGATCGGTGTGCACCTCGGCGTTGTAGCGCGAGTACAGAACGCTCTCGGGGTAACGATCCATCACCTCGAGCATCTTGTCGTGGCAGCGGTGGAACGAGTCGGTGTCCATCTTCAGCTCGCCCTCGTAGCCCTCGGTGGGCGAGAAGACGTTGAACGTCAGACGGCCGCCGCGGTCCGCGATCCGCGCCGCCTCGCTGTCGACCTGGTCGATGTTGCGCCGCGTGAAGGTGTAGACGAAGACCGCCCGCTCGTCGCCCTCGAAGCAGCCCAGCTGCCGCTCCAGGCAGGGACGACCCCTGAAACGTCGCGACTCCTCGTCGTCGCCCCACACCGAAATGTGCACGCGGTAGCGGACATCGTCGGGAAACGATCTCAGTCCGTTGCTGGCGATGCACCCCAGCGGTATCACCTCGTGGCAGACCCGGCACAGCTCCGGGACCAGGCCGGGCTCGGCGCCGGCCAGCACGACGAAGGTGATCCCCCGATCCTTCTCGGCCTCGAGCAGCCTCCGCCACGCCTCCGGATCGGTCTCGTCCTCGGTGTGCTGCTTGTCCCCCTGGTAGTAGTAGCACCCCTCGCAGCGGAGGTTGCAGCGGCTGGTCATGTCGTAGGTGGACTCCCTGAGGAAAAAGTACTTCCGCACACGGTTCCAGCGCTGCTCGATCTCGGGGTTGGACAGAATCTGCTTGAAGGTGGTGCCCACGGCCGGCTAGTCCTTCTTCTTCTCGATGTACTCCACGATCTTGGCCAGGGTCGTCAGCTGCGGGAAGTCCTCTTCATCGATCTTGATGCCGAACTCGTCCTGCAACACGACCACGATCGTGGTCAGCTCCATGCTGTCGATGCCCAGATCCTCGATCAGATCGAGATTCCGATCGAAAGTCTCGGGCGTGACGTCCGGAAGCTTGAGCTCGTTGATGACTATCTCGGCTATTTTCTTCTCCATCTGATCATCCTCGCGACTCAGTGGCCTTTTCTTGCCGTTCTCTTTGCGGCGAAGGCGGAAGCTAACACAACAGTTACGCAAGCGGCAACGGTTCGTTGCACAGTTTCGTCATGTGATCATTGCCCGTCATCGAGCTTTCGGAAGCGACAGCCAGCCCCGGAATCCCCGACGCTCGATGCTCGCCCCGCGTCCGGCGGAGGGAGCGAGCAGCCCTTCGAAAAAACGATCGAGCCTTTCGCCGCGCGGGATGCGACTCTGGTAGCGAACGATCCGGTTCTGCGTCAGAAGCGGAATCAGCTCCACGGCTCGAATCTCCCCGTCCTCGAGGTGCAGCGCCGCGCCCATCCCGAAACGCATCGTCCTGCGCCCCAGCGTTCCGAAGGCGTAGTTGCCGAGACTGTAGATGATCGGACGACCGTCGTGGAGCCCAACCGGCTGGTACTGGTGAGGGTGGTGGCCGATCACGGCGTCGGCTCCCAGCTCGACGCAGGCGCGTCCCAGCGTCTCCTGGAAGCGGCTGATCGGCCGGTAGTTGCGCCCCCAGTGCACCGCGACCACCACTGCGTCGGAGCTGCGGCGCATCCGCTCGATGTCCTCCGCCAGGTCGGAGTAGCGCAGCCGCGCCACGCCGGACCAGCTGCGGAACGGAGTGTCCAGGGCGTAGGCCATGTCCCTGAAACGCCAGTGCTCCTTGTTCTGCATGTACGATAAAAGCCCCAGCCGTCCTCCCGCCGTGTCGAGCACCAGCCCCCGGCGCGCCCTCCGCTCCGAGAGCCCGGCGCCGAGGTGCGCGATCCCGCCTTCGGACAGGTGGCGCAGCGTGTCGGCCAGCCCCCGGCGCCCGTAGTCGTGGGTGTGGTTGTTGGCCAGCGTGACGACGTCTATCCCGGCGCGCCGCATCGCCGGCACCGCCGCCGGGTCGACCTTGTAGACCCACTTCTTGGGCACCGGCCAGGGATCACCGCTGGAGGTGACCGGAGACTCCAGGTTGGCCACCACCGCGTCGTAGCCGGCCAGCAAGGCGCGCGTCTTCTCGTACGGATATCCCCAACCGTGCTTTTTCAAAAAGGGCGTTGCGTGATCGGTGGGCGCGAAGTCCCCGAGGAACAGCACTCTGCCGGTCCGCCCGCCGCTCAGCGACGGAAACTCCAGCACGTCGGGGCTCGGGACATCGACATCGGGATCGTAGTAAGTCCAGTAGGCGTACCAGCCGCCCAGCAGCAGAATCAATCCGGCGATTGCGCCGGCAGCCACCCGAACCAGTGAAACGGCGCGAGACATCGCCCCCTCATACCACTTCCCCGCGCCGTTGCCACTGCGAGAGGGGTGATCCTAGTGCCGAGTCAATCGAAAACGTTCGGGTAGAGCGAGCAACTGTCCGCGAGGCCAAGGAAGGACGACGAAGGCGTGGCAGCGCCACGTCGATGAGGAGTGACGCCGGGATCGTCGATGAGGGCCGGCCCGACCCGGCATTGTGGGGTTGACGAGGCACTAGGAGGCGCCGCCGACGCAGCCATCCAGCCAGTCTATCTCCGCGGCGCAGTACTGGCTGACCTCCTGCCAGTCGGCGCAGTGCAGGTGGCTGATACAGCTCAGGTAGTCCCGGAACTGTTTTTCGCAACCGATGCTCTCGTAGCGCTCCATGGAATCGTCGCACTCGCGAGTGCACTCGCCGGGGCTCATCATCTGGTGGCTCGCCTCGGCGCACTCCTGGGCGGCCGAGCAGTACTCCTCGCACTGGTCCACGTCATCCTCGGTGCAGGCCGCTCCCAGACAGGTTGCCAGCAGAGCCAGCCCGATCGCGCACCGCATCGCATCGTTGTCACTCATATCGTCGTCTCCCGCTCTCGTCGCCGGAAGGGCAGGCGCAATCACGCACCGCCCGTGTCCGTACCCGTTTCGGTATCCGTGTCCGTGTCGGTGTCCGTGCCCGTATCCGTGTCGCCTCCATCGGAACCCCCGTCCGGACCGGCGTCGGGATCAGCCGGGTCGAGCAGGTCCCCAACGTACCAGAGACGCACGAAGTGGTCGTCGGCCCCGGTGGCCAGCAATTCGCCGTCGGCCGAGAACTCCAGCGAGTTGATCGCTCCGCCGTGACCGTCCAGAGTCTCGAGCAGCGTCGAGTTCCAGGTTCGCACCAGGTAGACGACCTGCGACTCCCCGGCCGCGGCGAGCAGCGAGCCGTCGGGCGAGTAGGCCACGTCCCTGAGCGGCCTCGCTCCCAGATCCAGCGTCGCGTCCAGCTCGCCGTCCGCCAGGCTCCAGACGCGAACCAGCCCGGCGTGGCCGTAGAAGCCCGGACCCGAATCGTCGCCGGCCGACGCCAGGCGCGCGCCATCAGGGGAGAAGGCGAGCGCCTCTGCCGTGTGATCCTCGACGAACAGCTCGCAGAGCAGCTCGTGGTCCTGGTAGGACCAGACCCTGACCGCGCCGTCCGTGGAAGCGGCGGCGAACAGCTCGCCGTCGGCGGAAAAGGCCACGTCCCTGACCGAGACGAGCGACAGGTCGAAAGAGAACGTCTGCTGGCCGACCAGCGAGTTCAGCAGCGCCACGTTGCCCGGCCCGAAGTCCCAGCCGGATCCGACCGCGACCTCGCCGCCGAAGACGGGCGAGTACTCCAGTGTGTTGACAGGAGCGTCGATCCCGACCACCTCGACGGTTCCCAGCCCGACTGCGACGTCCCAGATGCGAATCACGCCGCCCGGACCGAAGCGATAGTTTCCGCCGGCGACGCGCGTCCCGTCCGGCGAGAAGTCGACCGCTCGGAACCCGGTCCCGCGTCCGTGGAACGGGCTGGACGGATGCTCGAACGGAATCGCCACCACCGCATTGGGCCGGTCGTAGTCCAAGTCGAGATCGCTGATATCGAGCAACCTGACAGTGTCGTCCTCGCTGGCCGAGGCGAGCAGCTCACCGTCCGGCGAGAAGACCACGCAAGTGACCGGTCCGCCGTGCAGCTTGCTCGCCGCCACCTCGCGCTCGTCCTGCCCGGGCAGGCACGAGCCCAGCGCGGCCGCGAGCACCATCACGGCCAAACCGCGGGCCTCTACGTAACAACCCGTGAAAACACCCGGTCTTCTTCCAAGCATCGGCTTTTTCCTCCCTCAGCGGGCAAGCTCAATATACAACAAGCATTCCAATTGTGCTCCGGCTTGGCAACTCTTCGATTTCGCGGACTTTTCGCGGCAGGCTCAGCTCCGGGCAGTGTGACGTGAGAGCCACACTCGAGCCGCCCGAAAGAGCAAGACCTGTCTCGATCATTGACTCCGGAGGCGCTGGAGAAGAGATTCTTGGGCATGGATCGCAACCTGCCCACGCCCGCTTTCGAGTTGGAGGTCGACGCCCAGGCCGCTGGAGAGCGCCTGGACGCGTTTCTGGCAGGGCGCCTGCCCGGGCTGGGCCGCCGCGGTGCGCGCCGGATCATCGAATCCGAGCGCGTGCTGGTCGACGGCGCGACCTCGCGCAAGAGCCGACTCCTGTCCGGCGGCGAGATCGTGACGCTGCTCGATCCGCCCCCGCAACCGGATTGGAACGCCCGCCCCGACGCGGGAATACCGTTGAAGGTGCTCTACGAGGACCGCTGGCTGGTGGCGGTCGAGAAACCGGCGGGCATTCCGACCGTGCCGCTCGACCCTCGAGAGGAGGGAACCCTGGCCGGCGCCCTGGCCGCGCGCTGGCCGGAGTGCGCCTCGCTGGGAAGATCGCCCGGCGACTCCGGCCTTCTGCAGCGGCTCGACACCGGCACTTCCGGGGTCGTGCTGGCCGCGCGCACGCCGGGGGCCTTCTCGGCGCTGCTCGACGTACAGCGGGCCGGCGGCCTGGAGAAGAGCTATCTGGCCTTGGTCGAGGGCGAGCCCTCCTCCCTGCCGCCGCTGATCGACGCTCCGCTGGCCGCGAGCGGAGAGGGCGGACGTCGCGTGCGAGCCGACGAGCGCGGAGAGCCGGCCCGCACCGAGCTGTCGATCGTCGATCGCCGCGGCCGCTGGCTGCTGGTCGAGGCCGTGATCCACCGCGGAATCCGCCACCAGATTCGCGCCCATCTGGCCGCAGCCGGCCTGCCGATCGCCCAAGATCGGCTCTACGGAGGCCCGGACGCGCCCGACTTGAAAAGACCGTTCCTCCACGCCCACAGAATCCGAGCCGCGGACCTGCCCTGGGGAGCAGATCTGGATATCGAGTGCGGCCTGCCGGCCGATTTGGCGAACGTTCTTCGTTTGCTGAGCGATTAGCGAATGTAGGGCTGGTATTCGCCGGCCGAAGCACATCCGGCCGGGCTGCTGCCTGACATCTCGGCTGTTCCCGCCCCGAATCGGTCGCCTGCGGCCGATTCTCGCCCCGGCTCGCCCCCCGAGATCACTCGTTTCTGTCGAAAAGCCCGGCTTCGGACGCACCCCGGCGCCCGCCGAAGACGTGACCCTTTCGTACTTTCACTTCTCGTTGAGCTGGCGGGCCACCCTTGCTCCTCCTCTTCGATCGATGTCCCGGAATGCGGGTGGCTGGGGTCGCTTCGAGCCAAAAGTCGGGCCCTGCGCGAAAAACCGCCGGGAACGGAACTTTCCAATCAACTGATTATCTACCCGCGCTGCGCTTCAGGATGTCTGACACCCGAATTGGAGGACTCCGCGCGAATCCGCTGCGTGCGGCAAATGTGAAAAGCGCCCTCGGTTTGCATCCCCCGCGCCGGCGCGCTAAGAACAGCCCGTGCCTGCGGCGGCTCACAGCACGCTTTTTCCGCGCGCTTCGCTGGTCCTTTCGCTGATCGTCGCGGGGGTCGCCCTTTCGCGGTGCGGCTGCGACGAGCTGGACGACGAGACCGGGGAGCTGCTCGGCGCGATCTCGGCTTGCCGGGCGAAGACGGAGTGCGTGCACCGCCGCGTGCTGCTGGTGGTGGTCGACACGCTCAAGGCGAGCGGCTGCGGCTGCTACGGCTACCGGCGGCGCACGACTCCCGTGATCGACCTGCTCGCCGAGCGCGGAGTCCGCTTCGAGCGCTTCTACGCGGCCTCGCCCTGGACCTCTCCGGCGTTCGGCACGATCTTCACCGGGGTCTCGCCCACCGTGCACCGCGCCGGCTGGGAGACCGGCAAGAAGAACGACGAGGCGATGACGATCAAGGGCGTGACGATCACGCCGCTGCGCGACGACCTCCCCACGCTGGCCGGAATGCTGGGCGGCGTGCCGAGCGGCGCGATCGTGACCAACTCGCTGCTCTCCTCGGAGCTCGGCTACGGCCGCGGCTTCGACACCTACGATCAGGAGGGAGCCAGCTCGACCAGGCACCGCCGCGCCGACGAGGTGACCCGCGCGGCGCTGGAGTGGCTGGAGCGTAACTCCAAAGGAGACTTCTTCCTGGTCGTCCACTACTTCGACCCGCACATCGCCTACATGCCGCCCGAGCGCTACCGCGAGGCTTTCGTCCGCGGTCCGTGCGGCAGAATCGAGGCCCGCTTCGCGGCGGTCAAGAAGATCCGCAACGGCTCTTTGCGTCCCACCGCGCGGGAGAAGGCCTGCATTCGCGACCTTTACGACGGCGAGGTGCGCTTCGTCGACCAGCAGATCGGCGAGCTCTTGGCCGGCATGCGCCGGCTCGATCTGCTGTCGAACACCTGGATCGCGGTCAGCGCCGACCACGGCGAGGAGCACTGGGAGCACGGCACCTTCGAGCACGGGCACCGCTACGAGGACGAGGTGACCCGCGTCCCGCTCGTGGTGCGGCCGGCCTGCCGCGGCTCGACCCCGGCCGCCGCGACGGTCTCCCAGACCGCCTCGCACGTGGACCTGACCGCGACCGTGCTGCGCCTCTTCGGGCGCGAGATCCCCGAAAGCCTGGAGGGCCGCTCGCTGCTTCCGGCGATCGAGGGCGAAGAGATCGACAGTCGTCCTGCCTACATGGAGTTCAACCTCTACGGCAAGCAGAAGCACGCCCTGTTCGACGGAAGGTTCAAGATCGTGCGCAAGCTGGCCGACGGCAGCGCCCATCTCTACGACATGGAGAAGGACCCCGCGGAAAAGCGCCCGCTGACCCGCGGTCACCCCCGCTTCGCCAGGATGCTGGACCGGATCCGAGAGCACGCCGCCGAGCTGAAGGCCCGCTCCAACAGCGACGAAAAGCCGGACAGAAAGGTACGGCTCTCTCCCCGGGCGGCCGAAGCGCTCAAACAGCTCGGGTACGTCGAATAGTCGAAAAATTCCCCGCCGCCCTACCCTGGTGGGCGTCTTTCTCCTCAGCGATCGGGAGACGATCCCCGGCGGCGCTCCTCGCCGACCGGGCGCACCCACGGGGTGGCGCGGTGCATGTCGGTGCCGAGCATGTCCACCATCCCCTTGATGTACAACCAGCGCGCCATCTCGCCGCGGCGGCTGGTCTTGGGCAGCAGGAAGGAGGGATGGTTGACCTGAAAGCGCACCCCCAGGCGGCGCAGGTGCGCGATCCTCCCCTCGTCGCCCTGCAAGAAGCGGTAGCGCTCCACGTGGGCCAGCAGCGGCGTGTAGCCGGCCGACTTCAGCTCGAAAGCGATCTCCTCCAAGATCATCGGCGGCTGCTCGACCGGTGACTCGAACAGCACGTAGCGCTCCTCGCCGAACGACAGCAAGTCGTCGCGAGCGATGCGCTCCAAAAGCTCGCCCTCGGCGTAGTACTCGGCGCCGGGCAGCACCTCCAGGGCCAGACCGCTGTCGCGCAGCAGCCGGCGCAGGCGCTCCACCGCGCCCAGGATCCGCTCGGTGGTGTTGGGATAGATATCGGAGATCACGTGGGGCGTGGCCACCACGCGCTCGACGTCCATCTCGATCAGCAATCGAGCGATCGCCAGCGATCCGCGATCGTCCGACGGGCCGTCGTCGATGCCCGGCAGGATGTGGCAGTGGCAGTCGATCTCTCCCATCTCGGGAGGATCAATCAGTCCGTCGCGTCTGACGAGAAGTGAAAACATCAACCAGCTCTCCCCCGCTGTCGGCGAAGAAACAACTCAACTTCGACTGTTGATAACAAACACTACCTGAAAAACGCAACACCCGCCAGCGACGAGCCGAAGAAATAGAGCAATCCGAGGTCCTGGCCACCGGCATTTCTTGGTGTGGCATCTCACAGCGCACGCGCACAGGATTGCACGAAAAAGAGCCTCTCGGCCTCCCCCCCCGGACCGCGATTGCTTCGACGAAGCGCCAAGCGCTCGCAAAAAAACACTTGACATGCGAAAGACGCGCGATGAAAATTTTGACCGGAGGGGCGTTTGTCTCACGCTGAAACCATCCTTTCGGCCCCAGGCTCTCGCGGCACCTGTCCAGCTTTTCGCCCGAGCGGATCGCGCCAAGAAAACCGCGGCGTCCCGAGCGGACGCACCTGCACACCGCAGGAGGGAACACCGTGGCCGCTGATGTCGTTCTCGCCCTTCGCCACGCAGCACGGGGGCCTGGGGTACCTGGGCGGCTCGTACGGGCTCGGGATCTGGCTGCGCGGGCCGTGGTCGCCGTGATGCGGGTCCTGCCGGTCTGCCTCGCCTGCCTGGCCGCGGCCGGCTGCGCCGGAGGCGGCGGGGGCGCGGACCCCGACGCCGGCGCGGACACCGGGCCCGAGCTGGCGGTCGACGTCTCCTGCGGGGGGTACTCCTGCGCGAGGACCGAGCGCGGGGCGGTCGAGTGCTGGGGCGGGTGTTCCGGGCTGCCGGATCTGCCGCCGAAGGCCGGCGCCGGCTGGCCGGTGGCCCCCGGCGGGCCGTTCGTCCTGCCCCACGGCGGGCTGGGGTACGCCGGTCAACCTCAGCCCTCCACGGACTCCCCGGACTACCGGGTGGAGGTCTTCACCCGCGGGATGGGGCTCTGGTGGTGAGGCTAGCGCCTCGTCAACCCCACGATTTCGGGTACGGGGCGAGAGATCATCGGCGAGGCCAAGGAACGACGACGAAGGACTGGCGGTGCCAATTCGAGGAGGAGTGACGCAGGGATCGTCGATGAGGGCCGGCCCGACCCGGCGGTATTGTGGGGTTGACGAGGCACTAGGTCCCGCTGTCGCGCTGCTGGCGGCGCTGCCGGCCTTCGGCTGCGGCGGCGCGGGCGGCGGCGACCCGGACGGCGGGTCGAGCGACGCCGACGCCGGTCCGAGCGTCGCGGTGGCCGTCACCGCGGGGAGTTACCACAGTTGCGCCCTGACTTCCGAGGGTGGAATCAAGTGCTGGGGAGGGAATTGGCACGGCTCTTTGGGAATCGGCAACCTCAGCGACGAAGGAACTTCTCCTCTCGATGTGCTCGGCTTCGAGTCCGGTGCTGTGGACGTCTCGGCCGGGAGCGCTCACACCTGCGCGGTGGACGCGGACGGAGGGGTCAAGTGCTGGGGCGAGTATAAAAACGGCCAGCTCGGCAACGGAATGGGGGCGGATGTGAACGAGGAGTGTGTCGAGTCGGACGACTGCCTGATGCCGACCCCGGTCGATGTCGTCGGGTTCGGCCAGTGACATGCTCGCAGGCGATTATCGCTATTGGCCCGAGCTTGCCGTGTTCGGCCTGCTGCGGGCGCGGATCACCAACCATTTACTGCTTTCGACTGTAAAGATCTGCTCACCTTCTTCGAGCCTGGGTATATGGATCGAGTGCCGCTCCCGAGACCCCGAACCACGACGATTTCTCGACAGCGCGGACGGCGAGTTTTCGAGCGGATCCACTCGGCCGGCAAGTCGCTGATCGTGTTCGCATGCTTCATTGAAAACCGGTGGACAACCGAAGATAATTCTGGAATGGTCCTCTCATGGCGAAGAACAAGAAAAAGAACAACTCTGGCTGGCACTCTCTCGACGAAACCGATCTGCGGATAATCTCGATCCTGCAGAAAAACGGCCGCGTGACCAACGTGGAGCTGGCGCGGATGAACGATCTCGCGCCGTCCTCGATGCTGGAGCGCGTCCGCCGTCTCGAGGAGCGGGGGATCATCACCGGCTACCGCGCGGTGCTGGACGGCAAGAGCCTCGGCTTCCAGGTGGAGGCGACCGTGATGGTGACGCTCGACCGTCACCGCGAAGGCGCGATCGACGAGTTCGAACAAGGCGTGCAGAGCGTGGACGAGATCAGGGCCTGTCACCACGTGACCGGACGCTACGACTACATCCTGCAGGTCGTCTGCCGCGACATCCAGCATCTCGGGGAGTTTCTCAAGCACGAGCTCGGCGCGCTCAAGGGTGTCGAGAAGCTCGAGACCTTCCTCAGCCTCTCCAGGATCAAGCAGGACAAGGGCTACGCCCTCGAGTCGCTGGCAAGCGGGGGCTGATCTTTTTTTAGGGAACCTTCCTCGCGTCGCGTTGTCCATACCTGTGAACGCGGCGGACGACGGTTCTCCCCACCGGGAAGCGGGAAGGCGGCGCCAGACGAGGCGCCCCTTCGCGAAGCCGAACAACGACGGAAAAGTACGGCCCGGCTACGGCGGGCGAGAGCCCCCGCGCGCGTTCACCCCGAAGGTGGACGGGAGCCGTCTTCCGCCGCGTTTGTCGATTCGGCCCGCTTTCCGCCTCGGAGAGATCCGCTCGCTTCGCCGCGACCGAGAGAGACGAGAGCAGGGAGGTGCGACAATGAGCGGAACGACGATGGAATCCACAATTCGCGGTGAGATCACCGAGGACGCATCACGCCGCGCGGTCGAGGTGGCCTCGATCTGGAACGGCACGGTTCTCGAGGTCGATCACCTGGCGGTCGCCGGAAACCAGGCGCGGCTCTACCGGATCGGCGAGGCTCCGAGCTGCAGCTTCCCCGTTTCGGCGGAAGATCTGGACGGCGCCGACAGCTTCCCGCTGGTCTCGGTCGACGCCGGCGGAACCGCGGTCGCCGTGCCCCGCGGCGCCGGCTGCGAGCTGAGACTGGCCGGCGGCGAGCGCCTGGCCGCGACCGAGCTGCTCGAAAGCGGTCTGGCCCGGAGGTGCTCGGAGCATGCCGACGCGCTCGAGATCGATCTGCCCCCCGGCGCCGGAATCGAGATCGGGCTGGGACGGCTCGCCTTCTCCGTCAAGGACGTGGCGGCCGGGCGCAAGCCGAGCTCGCCCGTGCAGCTCGACTGGAGCAAGCAGATCTACTCGGGTCTCTCGCTGCTGATGCACTGCGTCTTTTTCGCTATTCTGCTGTTCATCCCCCCCAGCCCGCACTGCCTCTCGCTGGACGGAATCGAGGGCAACAACCGCTTCGTGCCCTACATGATCGACGCTCCATCCGTCGTCAGCGAGCGAGAGCCGGACTTCCTCCGCGAGCCGGAAGAGGAGAAGCCCGCGAGCGACGAAGGCCGGACCCACGAAGGGCCGGATGGCGAGATGGGAGACCGCGACGCTCCCGATCGCAACAGGGCCTACGCGATCAAGGGTCGGGCCGAGCGCGTGCGGATGGCCCGTCCCTCCGCGGTCAAGGCGCCCAGCCAGGCCGGGATCCTGCACTACATCGGAGCCGCCGCGGCTCCCACCTCTCCGTTCGGAGCCGAGACGGCCAGCGGAATCGACCCGGAAAACGCGCTCGGCCACCTGATCGGAGACGATCTGGGCGACGCCTTCGGCTACGGCGGGCTGGGCATTCGCGATACCGGACGGGGAGGCGGCGGCGACGGAAGCGGCACGATCGGGGTCGGCAGGCTGGACACGATCGGTCGGGGCGGCAGAAACGGAAAGGGTCCCGGGCTGGACATCGGCAAGACCCGCCTCGGACCGCGGCGTTCGCGCAGCATCGTCACCGGCATCGGCCGCGGAACCAACGTGGCCGGAACGCTGTCCAAGAAGACGATCCGCCGCATCGTGCACCGCCACATGAACGAGGTGAAGTTCTGCTACCAGCGCGCCCTTGCGTCCCGCCCCGAGCTGGAGGGACGGATCGCGGTCAAGTTCGTCATCTCCGGAAAAGGAACGGTCCAGGCCGCGGCCGTCTCCCGCTCCACGGTCGGCAACGCCGCGATGGAGAGCTGCGTGGTCAACGCGGCCAGGCGCTGGACCTTCCCGCAGCCGGAGGACGGCGGCGTCGTGATCGTAACCTACCCCTTCGGCTTCCGCACGCCGCAATGAGCACAGCCGGCCGGCAGCCGGCCGACCACCCTGCGCCGAAACGACGATCTCGCCGGCGACATTGACCCGCGCAAGAAGACCCGCCCAAGATTTGCGCGGGCTGGAGAAACACGGACTCTTCCTCCAGCCCGTGCAGATCCTGCACGGGCCCAGCGCCCGCCCGGCCTACGGCGATCCCAGAATGCCCAGCTGTTGTAGCCGGCCGCGTACATCGGCGCGCTCGGCCTCGCTCTCGATGAACAGCACCTGCTCGTAGGCCTTCTCCAGCGGCACCTTGCGGTTGGCCAGGCCGGCGATGTCTACCCCCTCCAGCGCGCCCAGCGCCTCCCCGAGAGTCGGCGGGCTCTGGGCTGCCCGACCGAGGCGCTTCACGGTCCCGGCGATCTTCTCGACCTTCCTTGCGGTGGAGCGAAAGCGATCGGTCAGCCCGACCGCCTTGTCGAGCAGCGACCCCACCGCGGTGGAACGAGGCACGACGCTGCTCAGGCCGGCGAGCAGCTCGAAGTAGTCGGGAGACTCCCCCCGGGCGATGCGACGCACCTGCGCCGCGGCGCCGGCCAGCCTCGTGCCGTACGCGGCGTCGACCACGGACAGCACCGCGCCGATCGGGTCCGGTCCGCTCCGAGCGCTGCCCTCGGTGAGCTCCCGGTAGCTCTCCGAGGCGATCGTGGTCGCGAAGATCTCTTCTCCGCGCTCCAGGCCGGCGACGCGCGCCTCTCCCTCGGGCAGCACCGGCGGCGGGATCTGCTCGCGAGCCGCGCGCTGATCCTCGGTCGCGGCCAGCACCGCGGCCTCGATGTTGGCCGCCAGGCTCCGGCCGGATCCGCCGGCGGCGCGCACCGTCAGCAACACGGCCAGGATGCCCGACCTGACCCGCTCGACTCCGTCCTTCTCGACCTCGAGCCGGTCGAGCAGCAGCAAAAGCACCTCGTCGTACTGCCGCGCCGTGACCTGGTAGGGCAGCTCGAACGGTAGCCGGCCTTCACGCACCCGCTGGCGCACGCTGGCGGTGTTGAGTCGCTCGCGATCGATTTCTATCGAAGCGGCGTCAAGATTTCCCAGCGCGTCGAGCAGCCCGTTCAGCGCTTTTTCGAGGGTGTCGACGTCGCTGTAGTCGTCCGCCAGGTGACTCCGCATCTCCTCGAACCTGCGGCGGGCCAGCTCGCGCTCCTCGTCGCTCATCTCCGCGGTGAAGGTCAACCGCTCGGGCACGTCCCGCCGAATGCGGAACCTGCCCCGCTCGTCGATCTCCACAAAAAACGGCGTCGACCGGCTCTGCAGCCGTTCCAGCGCCGCGACTCCCCGGCGCGCCAGCACGCGGTAGGAGCTCAGCGACGCGGACGCGGAGCCCCGGCGCACCGCGTCGTAACGCTCGGCGTATCCCGCGTAGATGCCGCGGCACCACTGCTCGCCGTAGAGATGATCGTAGGGCGTGGACCGGCTGGAAGCGCCGCAGCCGATCAGAGCCAGAGCCGCGACAAGCGGCAACAGCCCGGCTCGCATCAGAGCACTTCCAGCCCGTCGATCCCGGCGAAGCTGCCGGCCACCTCCCCGGGCTCGGCAGAGGCGCGCCCGCGACTGCCCGGCGGTCCCGGCTGCCCCGCGGCGCCGTCCTCGCCGTCCCGCCCGCGCTGTCCGTCGGCTCCTCCCGAGCCGCCCGCTCCGCCGTACCCCGCCGAGCCGCCCATCCCACCCGCTCCACCCTCGGCGCTGAGCCGAATCCGGCTCTCGAGGCCGGGAAAACGCCGGTCGAAGACCAGCTCTATCGTGCCCCCGTCCCCTCCGGGCCCGCCGTTGCCGCCGTTGCCGCCGTTGCCGCCGTTGCCGCCGTCGCCGTCCGGCTTGCCCGAGCCCCCTGCCCCGCCGCGACCTCCCGCTCCGCCGGATCCCCCGGCCCCGCCGCGGCCTCCGTCGGCGGAAAAGACGAGCGTCTGGTCCGGGTGGGCCAGCAAAAATCTCTCGCCGCTGGAGGAGCGCACGATCACCGCCAGCAGCTCGTCGTAGAACGGCGTGCGCACTCGGGTGGCCAGCAGCTCGACGGCGTCTCCGTCACGCCCGGCTCCTCCGTCGCCTCCGTCTCCGCCCCGGCAGCCGTCCCCGCCGTCGCCGCCCGGTTCCTCGCCGCCGTAGGCGCCGCTGGCGCCGTCTCTGCCCCGGCTGCCCGCCGCTCCGGCCATGCCGGGCTCTCCGGCGAAGGACTCCCCCCGCACGCAGCGGTAGTCGGGCTGGTAGCTCGTGTCGAAGGTGAACTTGTCAGGCCTCTTCTTCAGCACGACCTTGATATCGTACTCCCTGGACAGGCTGGCCAGCACGCCGCCGGCCGGGTGGAAGAAGCCGGCCTCGTCGAAGCTTCCCAGCGAGGAGTGAAAGGCGAAGTTGGCGAAGTCGAGCCTGTCGTTGCGTCTCGTTCCCGGCGGCCCCTGCCAGGTCTCGTAATCGATCGTCGCCGACGGATCCCCGGGATCTTCGACCGTGACGAAGACCGCCATCTGGACAGGCGCCAGCGGGCAGATCGTCTTGCGCTCCTTGCGGATGTCGACGCTCATCGAGCGCACCTCGAGCTCGTCGAGCATCACCGTGTCCGCGCCGACCATCCGCTTGAACAGCGCGCATCCGCCCGGCGCCGCGGCCGCGACCAGCGCTCCGCAAAGAACTGCCGGCAAAAGCCCGCTGCCAGCGATTCTCATCCGCTCCTCCCGGCCGTCACCGATAAGTCAAACGAACTGCAAGGTGATCGATAGCAACAGCGTGTTCTGGATCTGCCAGGCGTCCGAGACCAGCGGTACGCGGTACGCCTTGAAGTTGTAGTCGAGCGAGGCGTACTCCCAGAGCTTGACGCCCAGCAGGAAATCGAACTCGGCGTTGAGCAGCTCCACGCCTTCCAGATCGGAATCGATATTCATGTAGATCGGGTACATCATCGTGACGCCGGCGCCGTAGGTCACGTTCTCGCGAAGCTGACCGTCGACCTCGAGGTTCACCTCGGGACCGAGCTGCACCGAGTCCTCCATGCGCTGGACCTCCAGCTCGGGGGTGTCCTCGTCGTCGGCCACTGTGTACCCGTTTCGCACGAAGGTCTCCCACAGGCCGAAGCCGGCGCGCACGTCCACCGCGATCTCGGGCTCGTCGACCGGCACGGCGAACAGGCCCACGGTCTCCCGCAGGCTGGTCGGCGCGAAGGGCTCTGTCAGCTTTATCTTGTCGCCGGCGTCGTAGACGCGATCGCCGATCGGATTGCCCAGCTCGTCGTAGCGCGGCTCGCGCTCGCCGTCCGGATCGAGGCGCGTCACGGTCTTCTCCTCGACGGGCACGTCGTAACCGGGAAATACCTGCGACTTCATTCTCAGGGCCGCGAACGGGCCCAGCCACGACAGATCGGGGATGTGATAGAGGTAAGCGCTCTTCAGGTCCAGCACGTCCGAGTTCTTGATCATGGTATCGAACGCCGGCGTGCGCGTGTAGCCCAGCTGCCAGAGCAGCTTGTTCTTCCACTCGTGCTGGAGGGACTCGTCCATGTAATCGACCTTGCCGTTGATCATGTAGCCCAACGTGAGATTGGTGCCGTCCGGACTGCCGACCACGCCCTTGTTGTGCCCCAGCGCCAGGTTGCCGGAAACTCTCAGCGTCGGGTGCCAGCCGGCCTCGACCTCCTCGTCGGACTCGGTGTCGACGACGTCCTTCGGAATCAGGTCCGGAGCCCCCTCGGGCGCCTCGTCCTCCTGAGCCGCGGCCGCGCCCGCCGCCGACACGCCCACCGCCAGCGCGGCCACGAACGACACCGCCCGCTGGTCAGCTCGCGAAAAGACACTTTTCATGGTTTCCTCCTCGGTCGGCATAATCCGGAATTCGGCCGGGCCTCGTCAATAGTTGGACATTGCACGAATATCTACCAGAAGTCCCCGAGACGGGCAAGCCTGGCGCAATGGGGCCGCTGATGTTGGTGGCGACCGGCCTTGTACTCGAAATCGTGGTCGAAGGGTCGATTCCGACCTCCGGACGTCCCCAGTCCGTCTCAACCACCCCTACCGGGATCGCACACTGGGATCAGATCACGAAACCTGAGATGAACCGCCCCTCAGCCGGAAGTGATCGCCGGGACGGAATATCCAGTCACGAACAATAAAATTGTTGACAGCGAATTATCGGCAGGGTATTTTTGTTTTAAATTTCAAGAAAGAAGAAGAAAAATGAAAGCGATGTCAACTGCCTCGATATTATTGTGTATGCTCGTAGCCACTGGGATCGCCGGCGCCGACGGGGAGACCTCGGATCTGTTCGACGTAATCCTGGAGGCGAATCTTCATATGTAGTAGTGGGAAAATATGAAGCTTATGATATGATATTTATGTGTTTTTACAACGAAACTGATGCCGCATGGGAGGTGGGCGGATTCTCATTTTTTGGAACTGCTGTCCAACTATCGATAGATGGGAACAGTGGGGGGGAGTACTTCTGGATCCAGCGCTACGCAGACGAACTTGCAGGGGGTGAGTGCAAATTCGACGATTTCACGGACAGGTTCGATCACCAATACGGACCTGGTCACGTGTTGACAGTAGATGCTGCCGCCGGTACCGACTACATATACGGAAGCCAGTACGGGGACCATGCACTGTACGGAGAAAGAGTCGATGGCCGGGAAGGAGACGATCGGATATATTTACAGACCGATTCCGTCACTTATCCGGTGGCATACGGGGGCCCCGGAGAGGACCTGATTTACGGAACCTTCAAGCCCGATTACGTCTGGGGGGACGACGTCGGTGAGTACGGAACTGGAGACTACATCTACGGGTATGAGGGAAACGACAAGCTGGCCGGCGTGTTTGGAGCCGATGTGGTGGTGGGCGGCGACGGGCGCGACGAGCTCTGGGGCGGCGAGGGCGGAAATGATGAGCTGCACCCAGATCAAATCGATGTCAACACGGGGTACATTGATACGTGTCATGGCGGGGCTCCTGATCCCCCGGATCCAGAAACAGATGAGTGCTGGGATTGTGAGATCCCCGATTCTTGTAATGATTAGAGAAGTCGGGAGGGAAACGAGTTCGTAGATGTCTGGTGCCAAGACAGCAGGTCTCTTCGCTGCCTTGCTCTTTTTCCAGCTCGCCGCGTTGTACGGTTGCGGCAAGAAGGGCCGGCATCCCTCGGGGGAGGAGGACACCGAATCGTGGAGCGGCCCGGAGTGGATCTCCGAGCAGGGGGACTTCCAGGTGGATCAGCCCCTGCTCGTCCCGGGAAGCGAGAAATGCGACAGGGTCTACCTAGGGTACGGCAAAGAGAAGATCGCGCTCGCAGTGCCTTGTAGGTTCGATGATCCCGGAGACGAGGTACCGTCTGAAGCATGGCTCCTTTTCTCTACTCTGTCGCCTGGAACAGCGCAGTTCGACCAGGAGCAGTACGTGACCAACTCTGACCAGTCTGAAAGCTGCTATGACAATGCTGCCGGCATCGTGGGTGTTTTCCCAATCCCGGAAGGGTTCTTCACGGTTGCAAATACCTATTCTTCTCTTATTCAATCCGAGGATTATCTTTCTTGCCAATTCACGCTAACGGAGTGGAGCTACGAGTCCGAGATCCTGGCCGGTCCCACCCCTGTCCACGATGCAATGTCGCAACCAGAGAATTCGGGTTCCCCGGTACTCTGCCTGTCCGCAGAGACGGACGACGGCAAGGTCGTGGTCGCGGACCTGAGCACTTTGTCCACCCACCTGGGCGGCGGGAGCTACCTCTACGACCTCCTTTTCCAGATCGTTTCCATCGGCAGGGACGGAAGCTCGGAAATGCTCGTCGGCCCGGTGGAGTTCCCCTGGACGGAGACCTACCTCGAGCAGGGATTCCCCTCGTTGAAAAGTTCCAGGACGCTGGTGCACGACAACCTAGTCTCGATCGTCGCTCCTTCCCAGCTGTACGGCGTGATCATGGCGCAGGGCGACATTCAGACCGGCGAGGTGACTGTGGATCCGCGACTGGCGCACGGGTTCCCCTCCAGGGCGGGATACGAGATCGGCGACGCCTCCTACGCCTTCGAGGCCCGCCCGGACGAGGTCTTGGCCGCGCTCAACGTGGAGCACGAGGAGACGTCCGGAGGATGCGTGACCGACAGATACTCGGTCTTGCTCGGTCTCGACGGAGAGCAGGTCGGCGAGCCTCGGTCAATATCCAGCAGCAACGCGTGTCTGGTCACCGACCCGGCGCCCGAGCAGCCGGGCCGCTCGGCACTGGAGTGGAGCGGCAGTTACTTCGGCTACTGCGACCTCGATCAAACACAAGAGGAACTCGTATATCGCTTCTGGCTGCTGGACGGAGACGGAGAGACTGTGTCCGGGCCGTGCGATCTGTTCTGGCCGTCCGCCGTGGGTATGCCTCAGACTCACTACAAGGGGGGATACGAGTGCGATGTGGTCGCGCTCGGACAGTCGAGCTTCGCCGTGGGAATCACCGTCAGCGACACCCTGGCCGGACTGGCGGACGAGGATATCTCACCGGGCGTCTACCTGACGATGGTCGAGTACGAAATTCCGCGTTGACCCTCCATCAACATCCAGGGGGGAAACGCTTTTTGTATTGCCCGCGGGCACTTTGCATGTCAAAGAGCCCGCTCTGCCGGCAATCTGCAAGGACGAAAGCTACCGGGTGGAAAAGCTTCGAGCCTACGTCCACACCTATCCGCGCCAGGAAATCCAGCAGGAGGCGCTGGTCAACGACCTGGGCTCTTTTCATCGCTTCCTCGAGGTGGCGGCGTCGATGCACGGTCAGGTCGTCAACCAGGCCGCGATCTCGCGCGACGCCGCGGTCGCGCGCGCGACCGTGCAGCGCTTTTTCGAAACGCTCGTGGACACCCTCGTCGGCCACCTGCTGCCCGCCTGGCAGCCGAGAGCAAGGGTGCGTGAGCGGGCCAAGCCCAAGTTCTACTTCTTCGATCCCGGCGTTGTTCGCGCGATCCTGGACGTAGCGGACGAGCCCCTGTCCGACTCCGAAGCCGGGGCCCTGCTCGAGGGCTACTTGCTCCACGAGCTGCGGGCGGCGATCTCCTGCCAGGGGCTCGGGGTCCGGCTTTGCTACTGGAGCACCCCCGGATCCAAGGAGATCGATTTCGTCTGGATAAAGGGATCGCGGCGGGTTGCGATCGAGGTCAAGAACGCCCGCCGCTGGCGGCCCGAGTACGCCAAGACGATCAACGAGCTGATCGACGCGGGGCTGATCAGCCGCGGCTTCGTCGTCTACCGCGGCAAAGAGCGATACCGCAGCAAGAACGTCGAAGGCCTGCCCGTCGAGGAGCTCCTCTCGCTGCTCTACACCGAGGAGTTCCACGGAATCGATCGGCGAGAATAGGCGAAGCCGCGCTAGTGCCTCGTCAACCCCACGATTTCGGGTACGGGGCGAGAGATCATCGGCGAGGCCAAGGAACGACGACGAAGGACTGGCGGTGCCAATTCGAGGAGAAGTGACGCAGGGATCGTCGATGAGGGCCGGCCCGACCCGGCATTGTGGGGTTGACGAGGCACTAGAAGATCTTGCCCGGGTTCATCAGGCCCAGGGGGTCGAACTGCTGCTTGAGCCTGCGCTGCATCTCGATCAGCGACGCTTGCAGCTCATCGGGCAGGTAGGCGCGCTTGGCCAGGCCGATCCCGTGCTCCCCGGTGATCGTGCCGTCCAGCGAGAGCGTCAGGGCGAAGACGTCGGCCACGACCGGCTCGGGATCGAAGGCGTCGTCGTTCCACAGTATGTTGACGTGGTAGTTCCCGTCCCCGGCGTGACCGTAGGAGGCCAGCTCGACGCCCCACTTCTTTTCCAGCTCGCGAAGCCCAGCCAGCAGCTCCACCGCCCGCGAGCGCGGCACGACCACGTCCTCGGCCACCTTGTGGCGCACGCGCTGCTTGATCGCGTCGGAGAGCACCCGGCGCGCAGCCCACAGCTGCTCGCGCTCTCCGCCGTGACGCGCCATCAGCACCTCGTCCGCGCCCTGGCTCTCGCACAGCTCGGCGAGCCGGATCGCGTCGCGCTCGACGTCCTCGTCCGCCAGCCCGTCCAGCTCGGCGAGCAGCAAAGCGCCCGTGCCCTCCGGCACGGCGCCCGCTCCGGCCTCGCGCAGCACCGCGACCAGCTTGCCGTCGATGAACTCCAGCACGCGCGGAATCAGCCCCGCGGCCACGATCCTCTCCACCGAGCGCGCTCCGGTCGCCTCGTCCGGGAGGCGCACCAGCAGCGTGGCCAGCGCGGGAGGCTTGCGCACCAAGCGCAGCGTCAGCTCGGTGAAGACGCCGAGCGTGCCCTCGCTGCCGACCAGCAGGGCGGTCAGGTCGTAGCCGGCGACGCCCTTGATCGTGCGCCGTCCGCTGCGCAGCGTCTCCCCGCCCAGCAAGGCGGTCTCGGCGCCGAGCACGTACTCGCGGGTGACGCCGTACTTGAAGGCGCGCGGGCCGCCGGCGTTGTGCGCCGCGTTGCCGCCGATCGTGCAGCTCTCGAGGCTGTTGGGATCCGGCGGGTAGAACAGCCCCTCGTCCTCGACCGCGGCTTGCAGCTCCCCCAGCACCACGCCCGGCTCCACCACCGCGACCAGGTCCTCGCAGCTGATCTCCCGGATGTCGTTCAGTCGGGTCAGGTCCAGCACCGCGCCGCCGGCGGCCGCGATCGCCCCGCCCACCTTGCCCGTCCCCCCGCCGCGGGGAGTGATCGGAACACCGTGCTCGGCGGCCAGCTCCAGCACGGCCAGCACATCTTCGCGCGAACGAGCCCGCACCGCCAGGTCCGGCATGCGAGGCTCCACGTGCGACTCGTCCCCGGCGTACTCCTCGAGCAGATCCCGATCGTCGATCACCTTGCGATCGCCGATCCGGCGACAAAGAGCGATCGCGAATCGCTGCGTGCGTTCTTGCACGTCGTCGGAAGGCGAGCTCATGCAGTCTCGATATCAGGAGGCGGTGAAAGGGACAAGCTCGGACCAGCTACGGACAGCTCACCGTGACATCCAGCGAGTCCGGGACAGCCCCCTCGGGAGCCTCCAGGATGAAGGTTACGGGCCCTGCCGGGGGGCTCACCGTCAACGAAGGCTGGTTGTAGTCCAGGCAACTGCCGAACTGGCAGGCGTCCGGCAGGTACATGATGTAGATCGTCATCGTCGGCGTTATCGCCGAAATGCTCACAGTCACATCGCCGCCGGGAGCATCCAACTCGAGATACGCCTCTCTGCCCGGATAGCTCCCCGGGCAGTTGGTACCGTACGAGTAGTACTCTATCGAAGAAAAATCCTTGGCGATTATCGGTGTCGTCGACCCGCAGGTCAGAGACACCGGCGTGGGCGACTCACCGTCCTCGCACTGGGCCTGGTCCTGCGAGTCGATCCAGCAGTCCTCCACGGTGCAGATATCGTAGTCGTTGCAGGGCCGATCCTCGCCCGGAACACAAATGCCGGACCAGCAGGTCGCCCCATCCCCCAGGCACTCATTGGCGAACTCGCACGGATTTCCATCCGAGATCGGGTCGTGCGATCCGCACTCCGCCTCCCCGCCGTTGTCGGTGCAGTTGTCCGTGGTGCACGGATCGCCGTCGTCGCAGGGATTGGCCGTGCCCTCGCAAACCCCCAGCTGACACTGATCCGCGTCGCCGTTGCAGGGATCACCGTCGTCACAGGGCAACCCGTCGCTGACCGGCAGCTCTTCGCAGGTGTCGTTCTCCTCGTCGCACTCGTAGTCCGTGCAGGGGTTGCCTGTGTCGCCCGTGCAGGGCGGCGTACCGGTCCCAGGATCGACGCACAGGCCGGTGGCGTTGCAGACCTTGGCCACCCCGCCCAGGCACCACAGCTCCTCGGAGCACTCGAGGCCCTCGTTCTGCGGGGTCTGCTCGCATTCCTGCTCGCTCTCGTTGCAGGTCACGTCCAGGCAGAAGGTGCCCATCCCCTCGCAGGGCGGCGTCCCGGCCTGGCAGATCCCTGCCTGGCAACGCTCCATTCCGTTGCAGTAGGTCCCGTCCGAGCAGCTCTCGCCGTCGCTCTTCTCCACCGAGGTGCAGTGGAAGGTTCCCGAGCAGTAATCGGTGGTGCAGGGGTTCCCGTCGTTGCACTGGGAGGGGCTGTTGCAGCAGTCGCCCGCGGCGGTGGAGCAGCAGATCCCGGTCGACTCGGTGCAGTTTCCGGACGCGCAGTCCGAGTCCTCGTCGCAGGTCCCCGTGCCGTTGATCAGGTCCGACACGCAGGAGCTGCCGTCGCAGTGGTAGCCGTCGGCGCACAGCGAATCGTCCTCGACGGCCATCGGGCTGCAGTCGGTCACGCAGTTGAAGCTCGCGTCGCAAGCAAAGCCTCCGCAGTCTCCGTCATCCTGGCAGCACGGGCCCGAGTCGCAGCAGATCGCGCTCGAAGTGTCGCAATGGCCCGAGAGGCAGTCGGAATCCTCGTCGCAGTAGGACTCGCCGTTGAGCAGGTCTTCGTAGCACTGTCCGTTGTCGCAGTGGAAATCGCCCAGATCCGAGCAGATGCCGTCATCGTCGCCCGACCCGGTGTCGCAGGAGAATTCGCAGGAGAAGGTGCCGAGATCGCAGTCGAAAGAGCCGCACTGAGCGCTGTCGTTGCAGCACCACCCCTCGTAGCAGCAGATCCCGGTCGACGGCGTGCAGTAACCGGTCTCGCACTCCGAGTTCTTCGAGCAGACGCCCTCGCCCTCCGGAATCAGCGGGACGCATGACGAGCCCTCGCAGTAGTAGCCGTCGTTGCACTGCGCGCCGCTGCTGCAGGTCGTGTAGCACTCCTCGCTCACCTCCGCAGGGCCACAGGCGTAGTTGCCGGTCCAGGCGTAGGCCCCGGAGCACTCCGCCACGGAGTAGTCGCACTCGCCCCCGCCGTCGCAAAGAGCGCCGTTCGTGCAGGTGTCTCCGTCGCCCGTGTCGGGTGCGCCGCAGGAAATGTCGTAGTAGTCGCACTCGTTGTTGCCGTTGCAGTAGCGCTGCACGCACAGCGAGTCGTCGCAATCAGAGACGTCGAGGCAGCATTCGCCTTCCGGACAGCAGATCCCCCCCTCGCAGTGTCCCGACTCGCAGTCCTCCGGTCCGTTGCAGGGCCCGCCGTTGGGCACGATCTCGGCCACGCACTGGTCGCCCTCGCACGTGTAGCCGTCGTTGCAGTCGAGGAAGTTGTAGCAGGTGGTCGCGCAGCTCTCGTCCACCGATCCCTCGGCGCACTCGTAGTAGCCGTCCCAGGCGTAGGCTCCGTTGCACTCCCCGACCACCACGCAGTTGCCGAACCCGTCGCAGAGGGTGTCTCCGGTGCAGGTCTGAGTACCGTCCGCGTCCTCGCTGCCGCAAAAGAAATCGTCGTATATGCATTGGTAATTGGGGCTCGGGCAGCTGGCCGAGTTGCAGAGGCTGTCGTCGCAGTCTCCGACCGTGGAGCAGCACTCGCCGGCCGGGCAGCAGAAGCCGTCGCCGCAGTGACCGGACTCGCACTGGGAATCGTCCGTGCAGGAAGCTCCGTTGAGAAACAGGACCTCCACGCACTGGTCCACCTCGCACTCGTAGCCGACGTTGCACTGGTTGTCGTTGGTGCACGAGGAGTGGCAGTCCTCGGTGACGCTGGCCTCGTAGCAGGTGTAGGTTCCGTCCCAGGCGTAGGGCCCGTCGCAGAGATACGGAGCCACGCAGTTGCCGAAGCCGTCGCACAGGTCGCCGCCGAGGCAGACGTCGCCGTCGGCGTCGTCCTGCTGGCCGCAGGCGATCGGAGTGTACTGGCACTGGAAGCTCGCATCGCAAAAGCGCGTGTTGCAGGAGCTGTCGTCGCAGTCCGAGACGCTGGCGCAGCACTCGCCCGAGCCGCAGCAAAACCCGTCGCCGCAGTGTCCCGAGTCGCACTGGAAATCCTCGGCGCAGGGCTGGCCGTCGGCCAGGCCGCTGTCCGGCAGGCACTCTCCGCCCGAGCAGCCGGCGCCGGCGCTGGTGTCGCAGTGAGTGGACTGGTTTTCCGTCGTGCAGTCCGTGTAGCACTCGATCGTTATCGATCCCTCCGCGCAGCTCACCTCGCCGGTCGGCATGTACCAGCCGCAATCTCCTTCGGGCGTCACGCAGTTGCCGAACCCGTCGCACAGGTCGCCGCCCGTGCATAGATCGCCGTCGGCCGAATCCTCCTCCCCGCAGTCGAAGGGAGCGTCGCTGTACTGGCAGACGTGGTTCCCGTCGCAGTAGTAGGCCGTGCAAAGGGAGTCCTCGTCGCAGTCGACCTTCTCCGAGCAGCACTCTCCCTCGGGACAGCAGAACCCGTCTCCGCAGTGGGACGAGAGGCACTCGCAGTCCTGGCTGCAGGCCTCGCCGTTGAGCAGAGTCGCCTCGCAGCCGGTGCCGGTATCCGTATCGGAATCCGTATCCGTATCGATATCCGTGTCCGTATCGGCATCGGTATCGGCATCCGTGTCGGTATCCGTGTCGGTATCGGTGTCTGCATCCGTGTCGGTATCGACATCGCTGTCCACATCGCCATCGACGTCGCCATCGGCCGCCGCCGGCTTGCACTGTCCGTCGATGCAGACCTCGCCGCTCTTGCAGTCGGCCGAGGTCTCGCACTCGGCGCACCCGGCGACGAACGACAAGAGCAAGCCGAAGATCGGCAAGAGCCTGACCGCGATACCCATGGAGCCCGACGTGCTGTCTCGTTTTTCCTTCATCGAATCGCCCCTGTTGCTCAATACATCTTCATGCGAGACAGAACCCATCTCGAGCGGAGGCTAGTAGCTGAAGCGTATCCTGTAGTCGCCGTAATAGCCGTTGTAGGTGTCAGCATCCACGTACAAGATCTCGCCATCGCCCATCGTGTAGGTGTAGGTCTCGCACCCGCCGCCCCAGTAGCCAGATGAGTTAGAGTCCACGCCGCCGATATTGGTATTGTCGCAACGGTACAGCCCGAGCGCCGCATCGAATCCGCTCCCATCCCACGCGCAGTAATCGATATCGACGCTGCGGGC
>JAWOBP010000016.1:0-5955 GCA_046484285.1 Polyangia bacterium | reverse complement strand
GGGAAACACGGCCCAGCAAAACGCCCGCCGGACACAGAGCCGGAACAACGGAGCGACCAGTGCGCTGGATCGTGTACGCGAAGCGGCGAGACAACCGCTTCGACGTCAGAACCCGAGGCAGGAGCCCGGTGCGGTAGTTCCGCACGCCGGGATCTGTGCGGGGGGCGGCCCGACCCCATGAGTGCTAAGGGCCGTTCCTACCGCGATTGCCCCGGCCTTCTTCACTAAATTGCTCATCGCCTCGAGCGCCTCGTCGGCCAGCTTCACCTCCTCGATCAGGAGGTAGCGCATCGAGGGAGTGTAGCGGGCCAGCTGCCCGGGCGGTGTCTCGATCAGATCACGGACGTCCAAAGGCGCGGTCCACTCCCGCTCTTTCCGGTAGACCACCATCGGCAAAACAGGTGGCAGCTTGGCGTCCCGCGGAACCTCTCCGCTCCTGAGCAGGTCCTGGTAGAGCAGGGTCAGGTAGTTGAGCAGCCTGAGACCCATGAACGGCTCGTGCTCGGTCTGGAACTCGATCAGCAAATAGACGTACATCCAGCGCTCGCTGCCGCGCCACTCGACCCGCCAGACGATGTCGTCCTCGCGCTCCCTGAGGTCGTCGGAGACGTAGGAGCCGTTTTGCTTTTCCAGAGTGTCGAAGTCGACCCAGTCCTCTTTGACGAAGCCCCTGATCAGCTCCTCGACCATGATCGGAAACGAGAAGAGCTGCCTGTATCCGCTGTCGTGAACGCCCATGCCGTCCTCCTTTTCGCGCGGGGGAAAGGCTTTGGAGTCTCTGTCGGGGGCTGAGCGCGCCAGCCGTGCTCGGCTTTCGTGTTCAGATCTTTGCCTCGAGCTGGCCGGAAGGTCGGAGAGGGCGCCGACGTTGCGTATCCGGCCGCCGCGGTCGGGCTGGATGGCGTCGATTCGGGGAGCTACTGGGTCGCCATTTTCTTGCCGATGATGGACTGAATACGACGCTGCAGGTCGGGGTTGCTCTGGGCCAGTGTCGCGATCTCGTTGTATCGCTCCGTGTCCAGATCGGATTCTTCGACGATTTGTCCCGCTCGTTGTTTGAAAAGGATCTGCAACTCCGTCGGCTTGGCTCCCTCCTGTTGCTTCTGGGCGAATTCTCGCTCGAGAGAGGAGATGTCCAACTGGATCTGCGCAAAGGTCTCGATCTCCGACTGCGAGACCTCGCCGGCTTTTTCACCCCCCGGCGGTTCCGGGGATGAAGGCCGCGCGCCTTCCCGTTTGCCGAGTGGATCTTGAGCCGAAGGAGGTGGAGGAGCCGGCTGTGCTTTTGGAGCGGGCTTCTTTTCCGACGGTGCGGGTGCGCGTTCAGCGGGATCCGGGAGGCCCGGCGGATCAGAAGGCTCTTTTTGCTGCTGCTTGTCGTCCGGTCCGCATCCGCCGAAGCCCACGACCATCAGCGTGAAGACACCGGCGACCGCGAAGGCCCAACCCCGGTTGGCGCCGGCGCGGCGCAACTGGCTGATCTTCGTGGCTGTCGATTCATGGTCCTGATTTGTCATGACAAATACTTCCTTTGTTTGTTCGTTGGAGGCGCCAGGGGTCAGCTTCCCCTCTTTTGTTGGATAGCACTTCGCACCTGGGCCTGCAGGTCCGGATCACGGGCCACGCGGTTCTCGATCTCCTGGTATCTGTCCAGGCTCAAGTCGGACTCCTCGATAATCTGCTCCGCCTGCTGTTGGAACTGCATCTGCAGCTCTTGCGGGCTGGCGTTCTGAGGGCTTCCTTGTGAGAACTGCTTTTGGAGGTTCGCGAGATCTATCTGGATCTCAGCGAATATGTCGATCTCGTTTTGTGAGATCGATCCGGGCTCCCCGCCGGGGGGCGGAGCCCCGGCTCCTCCTGGCTGCCCCGCTGGTGCGGCGGAGTCGAAGCCGGACTGATCGGACGACGGCGGCGGTGCGCCGGGCGGCTGCTCCTGCATTCCCTGCGGAGAGCCCGCCCCCTGTTCCGCCGGGGAGGGCGGCGGCATCGTCGACTGTTCGGGTGGCGATGATGGTGGCGGCGCCGTCGAATGCGATGGTGTATCCTGGGTCGATCCACCGCATCCCAACACCAGGAGAAGCGAGACTCCCAGAACGACCGCAATAGCGCCCAGTCGGGCTCGATTGACTTTCGGTTGGTACAATGTATTCTCCTTTCGTGGGTTTGCATGCAACACTGTGCGTTGCATGCGGTTTCGAGATGACGACACTGCAAGTGCCATTCCACCGCCAACCCATGGTGAAAAAAGGCTAATTCTTCATCTCGAGCGGTCTCGTTATGACACATGTACCGACTGAACACATATCTTCGAACCCTCCCGGCGCGCCTTTTGCTGTACATCGGTCTACCGTCCC
Source organism: Polyangia bacterium (assembly GCA_046484285.1). Classification (GTDB taxonomy): domain Bacteria; phylum Myxococcota_A; class Polyangia; order JAAYKL01; family JAAYKL01; genus CAZHCG01. Next base: position 3,601 of record JAWOBP010000016.1, on the reverse strand, counting down.
TGTTCGCGATCGGGGTGGCCCTGGCTATCGTCATGAGCGTCCTCGAGCGCAATTTCGAGCGCCGATTGCAAGAGGACGTGGAGATGGTGGCCAGGGCGCTCCAGAAACCGGTCAGCCACGCTCTCGAGCGTCAGAGGCAGGGGAGCTTGCGCAGCGCCCTCGAATCCGCCCTCGATATTGGCAGGGTGTATGGAGCGTACCTCTACAGCGATGACGGCGCGTTGCTGGCTTCCCTCGGCAAGGTGGAATTGGGACGCCAACCCAGCGCCGCCGAGGAGTTGAAGAAACAGCACCGCGGCGGCGGACACTACGGTCGCATCCAGGGAGAGTTGGTCTATTCGTACTACGTGCCGGTGCGCCTGGGCGGCGATCGCGGCACCGGATTGTTGAGAATCACCCGCCGCAAGGCCGATATCGATCTGTTCATGTCGCGGCTCCGGACCGGGGGAGCCGCGTTCGTCGTCGCGCTCGCGCTCGTGATGACGATCACGGTGATTCTGGGTTATCGCGGCGCCGCGGGGGAATCCATCCAGAGACTCCGCCGCTCGATTGCGAGAATACGGGCGGGGGATCGGTCGCACCGCGCCGAGCTTCGGGGACCATACGAAGTGTGCAGGGTAGTGGAAGGACTCAACTCGATGCTCGATTCGATCCAGGAGGCCGAGGAGCGGATCGAGCGGGAGCGGCGGGAGCGGGCCGAGCTGCAAGCCCAGCTCAGCGCATCGGAAAAGCTGGCCTCGGTCGGCCGGCTGGCCGCGGGGATCGCCCATGAGCTCGGAACGCCGCTGGGCACGATCGCGGGGCGTGTGCAACGCTTGATGCGCAGCGATGACCTGACAGCCTCGATGAAGAAAGAGCTCGAGGATATGGCCGCCGAGGTGCGCCGGATGGAGCGTCTCGTTCGGGAGGTGTTGGATTACGGTCGCCGCGAGGGACTCCGGCGCAATCAGATCGCGGCACAGGCGGTTCTCATGTCCGCGGTCCGTACGGCCCTCGTCGACGAGGACGACGCGTCGGGGGACAAGCTGTCAATCAGCCATGAAGAGGATTCTCCGGTATTCATGCAGATCGTAGCCTCGCGGGTGGAGCAGGCGCTCGCGAACCTGATCAGGAACGCGTTCCAGGCCTCGCCGGTGAGTCGGGTCAGGGTCGGCTGGCACCGCAGGGGCGAGCAGATCTTCTTTACCGTGGAGGACGACGGGCCGGGTGTGCCCAGCGAGCTGCGTCGGCGGATCTTCGAGCCTTTTGTCACGACCCGAAGCGACGACGGCACCGGGCTCGGGCTCGCGATCGTCGAGGCCGTCGCGCACGAGCACGACGGATCGGTGTCGGTGGGTGAAGCCGACCTCGGCGGTGCGCGTTTCGAGCTGGTTCTTCCCCTCGAGCCGGCAGCATTGGAGGCGCCAACGCCCGCGTCACCGCGGGAGGATGTCGGTACCCATGCGAACTGAAGCGATCGGGCCACCGTCGAGAATCATCGTGGTCGAGGACGACGCGGGCATGCGGCGTCTTCTCGACGATGAGCTGAACGAGCAGGGTCACGAGGTGACATCGGTCGCAAACGTCGCCGACGGCACCGCCGCCATTCGAGAGCTGCGTTCCAACGTGGTCGTGGCCGACATGCGCCTTCCGGACGGCTGCGCGCTGGATCTTCTCGAAGAGCTGCGGCGGCTCAGCGATCCTCCCGCCTTCGTGGTCATCACCGCTTTCGGTTCGATCTCGCAAGCGGTAGACGCCCTGAAAGCCGGCGCGGACGACTTCTTGACGAAACCGCTGGACTTGGACTACCTCAGGCTGCGGCTCGAGCGCATCTTGGATGTTCAGCGACTGAAGGGTCTGGTGCGCGAGCAATGCAGCGCCGTCCGCGAGACCAGCTTTCACGGGATGGTCGGCCGGTCCGTCCCGATGCGGCACCTCTTCAGTCAGATCCGTCAGCTCGCGGGCGCCTCCGGGCCGGTGCTCATCCTGGGGGAGAGCGGCGTGGGCAAGGAGATGGTGGCGCGGGCCATTCACGAAGAGAGCGATCGAGCCAGCGGTCCCTTTGTCGCCATCAACTGTGCGGCGCTCCCCGAGGGACTGGTCGAAAGCGAGCTGTTCGGCCACGCCGCCGGAGCGTTCACCGGCGCCGGACAGACGCGCCAGGGCCTGTTCGAATCGGCGGCCGGAGGGACGGTTCTGCTCGATGAGCTCACCGAACTCCCGGCGCCGGTCCAGGCCAAGCTCCTGAGAACGTTGCAGGAAGGGACGTTGCGGAAGGTCGGCGCCAACCGGGAGCAGGAGGTCGACGTACGAATCATCGCCGCGACCAACGGCGACGTGGAAAGACAGATGGATAATGGCGAGCTGCGCCGCGATTTGTACTTTCGGCTCGAGACTTTCGTTCTGGAGGTTCCCCCGCTGCGCGAACGCCCGGACGACATCGAGGCCCTGACCGCTCTGTTCCTCTCGCGGTTTCGGATCGCGCTCGACAAGCCGATCGACGGCTTCACATCCGAGGCCTTGTCGGCCCTGCGAAGCTACGACTACCCCGGAAACGTTCGCGAGCTCGAGAACATCGTTGAGCGCGGCGTGACCTTCTGCCGAAAAGGCGAGATTCGTCTCGAGCATCTGGGCCCCAAGGTCGCCGACCAATACGGGCGTTTCAGGCAGACCGAAAAGGCGATCCACGCGCTGATCCCGGCGGGCGAGTTGCCGCCGCTCGAGGCGCTCAAGCGAGACTATGTTCGATACGCGCTGAACAAGTTCGACGGCAACAAGCGCCGGACCGCGTCCGCGCTAGGCATCGGCCGGCGGACCCTCTACCGGTACCTGGAGCCCGAAAAGACCTAGTAGCACGTCCACGCTTCAAGATCGGGTCTCAAGCTCGGGTGTCAGACACCAAGAACAAACAACAGCAGTATTCGCCGGTCGAAGCATATCCGGCCGGGCTGCTGCCTGACATTTCGGTTGTTCCCGCCCCGAATCGGTCGCCGGCGGCCGGTTCTCGCCTCGGCTCGCCCCCTGAGATCGCCCGTTTTCGCTTGAAAATCGTGTCCTGGACGCACCCCGGCGCCCGGCGCCGCGTTCGGCGGCGTCACTTCCCCCTTCGCCCCTGCCGATTCAGCCCGGCTAGACGTACCCGCTCCAGTACCGGTGCTTGGGCCTGTAGGGCTCGATGATGATCGGCGGCCTGAACGTCCCCGCCGGAAACTCGCGCCAGTAGTCCCCGGCCAGGTAGTCGCGCGACGCCTCCCGGTGCTCCCGCTCTGTCTCCCTGATCCGCTCCTCGCGCAGCTTCTTCAGCTCCGGGTCCGAGGCCAGCACTCGCGGGATCGGCCCGCTCTTTTCCCGCGGCCTGCTCGGGCGATCCCGCGGGTCCAGCTCGTACAGCGCGGGCACGCCCCGGGCCGGTCGACCCTCCCTGCGCCGCTCGGCGGCGAAACCCTCCTCCATCTCGCGCACGTTGACCCGCACCCACGTCCGGCGACAAGGCCTCGGGCGGGCTCTCGAGCGACAGAAGCGGGTTGTCCGGGTGGTGGTCCGGCTTGAGCATGAACTGGCGGTCGACGATGTTGGAGACCATCGAGTAGACGATCCCCGGCTGATAGATTCTGATTGGATG
>JAWOBP010000217.1:0-3209 GCA_046484285.1 Polyangia bacterium | reverse complement strand
GGCCGGACGGTGGCCGCGGCCCTCGTGGCCGCGGCCACCGTCCGGCCGGAGCCACCGGCCTGCCGGAGCCACCGTCCGGCCGGAGCCACCGGCCTGCCGGAGCCACCGTCCGACCGGAGCGCCGCAGAGATCCCCCTTTGAAAAAGGGGCCTGGGGGATTTCGACAACCGACAATTCACAGATCCCTCGCTGGAGAACCGGCTCGGATCAAAACGAGCCTGGCTGTTCACCGCGGAAAGCGAGCCCCGCGGCCACGATGTCGCCTGCGGCGACAGACCCTTCGGGCCGGCGCGCCGCAGAGATCCCCCTTTGAGAAAGGGGACCTGGGGGATTTCGACAGATCTGTGTTACCCTGGAATACGTTTTTTCCTGGAGGTGAAGGGATGCGTTTTTTCGCGGCGGTCTTGTCCCTGACAGCGGCGTGTTGCTGGGTCGCGGTCTGCGCGGCTCAGACTCAGTCCGACCGCAAGGCCAAGATGCAGTTCGAGCAGGGGATCGAGCTCTACAACCAGGGCAGGTACGAGCAGGCGGCGGTCGCCTTCGAGACCGCCTACGAGCTGAAGCCGAGCTGGAAGATCCTGTTCAACCTGGCCCAGGCCGAGAACGAGCAGGGTCGCTACGCTTCGGCCCTCAAGGCCTACACGCGCTACCTGGCCGAGGGCGGCGACGAGGTCCCCGACGAGCGGGTCGCCCAGGTCAAGAAGGAGATCAAGCGGCTCAACGCGCTGGTGGGGATGGTGGTGCTGAGCTGCGACGTGGACGGCGCCACGGTCTACGTGGACGGCAAGCGCCGCGGCGAGACGCCGCTTTCCGGCCCGCTGTTCGTCGACCTGGGCGAGCGCGAGATCGCGATCAAGTCCGGCGCCGAAGAGCTGCACAGCGAGGTGGTGCGGGTCAAGGGCGGCCAGCGCGTGGAGTTGGAGGTGCTGGTCGGCGAGGAGCCGGAGAAAGAAGAGCCTGCCGAGGAGGCGCCGCTCGAGCCGCTCGAGGAGGATCGAGACGACGGGGCCAAGCGCGTCTGGACCTGGGTGGCGCTGGGAGTCGGCGGAGCCGCGGCCGTGGGAGTCGGGATCACCGGTGGGATGGCCAAGAGCCGAACCGACGAGATCTCGAAGGAGTGCGACGGCGACAGCTGTCCGCCGGACCAGCGCGAAGAGCTGGACTCGGCCGGCAAGCTGGTGACCGCGGCCAACGTGCTGACCGGAGTCGCGGCCGCCGGGATCGTCGCCGGAGCGGTGCTGTTCTTCGTCGAGCCCGGGCTGGGGGAGAGCGAGGTGATCGTGGCGCCGACAGCGTCCGGGGACGGGGCCGGCGTGGCCGTGGTCGGGAGGTTCTGAGATGAAAAGAGCGATCACGACAGCGGCGCTGACATTGCTGTGCGGCTGCGGGCAGCTGATCGGCTACGACGACCTGAAGATAGACAGCGACGCGGGAACCGACGCGGACACCGACGCGGATGCGGATGCTGATGCCGATACGGATACTGACGCTGATACCGACACGGACACGGACACGGACACGGATACCGATACCGATTCTGACACCGATATCGATGCCGATACCGACACCGACACCGACGCGGACACCGACACCGACGCCGATGCGGACACCGACACTGATACCGACACCACGCAGCCGCCCGAGATGACCGGCATCGACGGCGACGGCAGCGAGCTGGCGATCAACGGCGACACGACCGGGATCGTGGACCCAGCGCCCGCGGATCACAGGTTTCGCCAGGCCTGGATCGTCACCGGCCAGCGCCTGGACACCGTCACCAGTGTCACCTTGACCCAGACCAGCGGAGGCACGGCGGTCTTCACCGGGGCCGACGGGCTGGGCTTCGAGGCCGGAGGCAGCGCGACCCAGCGCACGCTGCTGCTGCCCGAGACGCTGGTGCCGGGCGGCTTCGAGCTGGAGCTGTCCGCGCCGGCGGGAGACGCGCTGGCCCAGGTCGTGATCATGCGAGGAGAGCAGGGCGATCCGGGAGGAGGGCTCGACTGCGACGGGACCGATTGCACGGTCGGCGGCGGGCAGAACCTGGTGGTGGACGGCGACGTCTCGCTGGCGGGCGACCTGTCGGCGGGAAGCGCCGTGCTCTTCGGCGACCTGGACGTGGCCGGCCACGGCTACTTCGAGCTGCTGACCGTCCAGACCAGCTACTGGCTGCCCGAGTGCCCCGAGGGCTACGAGCGCGACGAGTCGGTGGACAGCTATGTCCTGTGCGAAAAGACGCTGGCCGGGGGTGTCGACCGGATGGTCAAGGTCGGCGACTTCTGGATCGACAAGTACGAGGTGAGCGCCTTCTCCGAGCCGGGCTGCACCGGAACGCAGTACGGCGCCAGCGGCGACAACTGGGACATGCCCGACAACGGAAACTGGAGCGGAGAGTCGGAGGACGCCCACGCCTGCTCGATCAGCGGAGTGACCCCGAGCCGCTACATGACCTGGTTCCAGGCCCAGCAGGCCTGCCACGCGGCGGGGAAGAGGCTGTGCAGCAACGCCCAGTGGCAGGCGGCCGCGGCCGGGACTCACGATCCGGGCTCGACCGGCACGGGAACCCAGTGCCGCATATCGGACTCGTCGCCGCGGGCCACGGGCGGAGCCGGGACCACGCCGGGCGCTTCGAGCACGTGCGTCTCGATCTGGGGAGCGGACGACATGATCGGGAACCTCTGGGAGTGGACGAGCGACTGGTGGGGTCAGGGCGAGGACTCGATGCAGCAGGACCAGGACGCAGCTTTCGGGGAGGACGGTCACTGGAATGTGGATCCGGCCCAAAACCAGGGGGGGTATGAAACGTCCTTTCCCGCCTCGACGCTTAGAGGCGGCCTATGGGACAGCGGATTCAGAGCTGGAGTATTCGCGCTGCGCTTGAGCCACGCTCCGTCTGAATCGAGCATGCGCTTGGGCGCCCGCTGCTGCGTGGGGAGGTGATTCGATGAATGGAGGAGCAAAGATGCACAACGGATTCCTCTGGGCGACCGCTTTTGCCGCGGCGCTGGTTCTGCTGGCGATCGCGGCGGGCGACGCCGAGGCGCAGACCTACATCCTGCAAGGCGAGAAGGGCGAGCAGGGCGAGGGGCTCGACTGCGACGGGACCGATTGCACGGTCGGCGGCGGGCAGAACCTGGTGGTGGACGGCGACGTCTCGCTGGCGGGCGACCTGTCGGCGGGAAGCGCCGTGCTCTTCGGCGACCTGGACGTGG